>NZ_KB907307.1:4737995-5053862 GCF_000381925.1 Nocardia sp. BMG111209 | reverse complement strand
GAGGACGGGGTTGTTGGTTTGGATGGATATGGACATGAAGTAGAACTGGGCGAGGTTGAACATGCTGCCGGGTTCTGCTTCGCCGGCGACGGTGGCGGCGTGGGGGTCGGCGACGAAGTTGTGCAGGCCGGTGGGGCCGGAGGCGGCTTCGTTGGGCCAGTTGTCGGCGTTGGGGGTGATGGGGTTGTTGGTGTTGAAGGTGTAGGGGTCGCCGGTGGTGGGGACGATGAGTTCGAAGTTGTCGTGGTTGGTGGTTTCGGCGAGTTCGTAGGCGTTGGCTGCGGCGGCGAAGGTTTTGCCCATGTCGGTGACGATTTGTTTGTGCTGGCGCAGGCGTTGGGCGAGTTCGGCCCATTTGTTCTGGAGGAGGTGGCGGAAGCTGGTGGCGGAGCCGATGGTGTCGTTGTCGGTGTGTACTACCGGTGCGCTGGAGTGGGTGTTGTAGGCGTCGGAGGCGTAGGTGATGAGGGGTTTGGAGGGGGTGTGGGTGCCGTTGACGGTGGTGAGCAGGGATTCGATGGTGGCGAGTAGGGTGTGGCAGGCGGTGATGCAGGCCTGTGCGGAGCTGGCGTCGAACAGTAGTGTTCCGCCGACGGCGTTGTCGAGCAACGTCGGCCACGCAGTCGTGTCCTTGATCCCCGTCCCACTCACCAGGCACTCCCGTCTCGATCGAGCCAGCTGCGCGGCTCGTAGTCGTGGTCCTTCTCGTCACCGATCTCGTTCTGTTCCACCGCATCCTGGGTGGGCAGGCCGAGCAGATCCAGAGTCCGTTCCGCGAACCCCTGCTCGGCGAGCTGGGTGCGCCGGGTCAGCCCGGCACGGTTGGCGGCCAGCCGGCACAGCCGCAGCAGATCATCGGCCAGATCCTCCGGCTTGCGGCGCAATTGCGCGGCATCGACGTGCAATGCCATCGGCAACCCGGATTCGGTTGCGGTCACCCGGATTTCACCACCGCGCAGCGCCGCGTGGCCGGTGGTGTAGGTGGTGAACACCGGCTCGTCCGGCTCCGGTTCGGGCTCGCTCAACGGCGGTTCGGCGGCCGAATCATCCGGTGCCTCGGTCGATTCGGGATCATCACCCTCGTAGACGCCGTCGTGGAACGCGCCGGGATACCCGTCGCCGTCGTCCTCCGGAAACCAGGTTCGCTCAGGCACTGCGCTCGTCCTCCAATGTCTGCAGTACCTTGGCGATGTCGGCACCGATCATCGCCGCCAGCCGATGTGGGTCGGCCGCCACGGCGACCGGGGTGGTGGTGTCGGCGATCGCGTATCGGCCGTCGTCCACCAGATCCCGCCAGAATATTCGATGCCGGGTGATCCCGCGCGGCCCGAAAATCGAACTGCCCTGGAAAGTTTCGATGACGCCGAGGACCCGCATCGGCAGCCGCAACCACGCGTCGCTGCGCCGCTGCAGTTCGACGTAGCTGTCGAGCACCTCGGAACGGCCGTACCAGTGATCGGTGTCACTGCGGTCCGGTGCGTTCACCATCGGGGTGTCCGGCAACCGCCCCGGTTCGCAACCGGGCAGCGCGCCCACGATCGCGCCGGCCAGCCGGTCGGAGGTCCCCATGGTGATCACGAAACCACCGCTGTGCCACATGGTTTTGCCGGGAAGCTGCCGGATCAAAACCGCCACCGGACCCTGCCGGGCCCCCAGCACCCGCGCGCGTGCCACGGAATTCTCGGCATCGGCCGGATCGACACTGCGCGCCAGCACCCGGACGTCGGCGCGCGCCACCCGGCCCAGCGCGTCCTGCAGCGAACCGTCGTGCCGCTCCCACATGGTGTTCCACGTCCGGTCGGCCAGCCGCCGGTAGTCCTCCGCGTAGTGCTCGTCCAACAGCGCGCACAGTGGCGAGGGCAGTCGTTCCTCGAACAGTCGTTCCCAGGCGACGACCAGTTCGGCGTCGGTGAGGTTCCAGGTGACGCTCACCGGTCCAGCACCGGGCGGATACTGCGATCGAGTTCGCCGATCGCCTCGTCCAGATGTTCTGTGGAGTTGAGCAGTTCGGAGCGTTTACGCTCCTTCTCCTCGTCTTTCTTGCCGGCCGGTGAACCACCGAACGGCATGCCCGGCTCGCGGCCCTCCACCGCTCCGGCCCGGCCGAGCTCCTCACCCGGCAGCGGCATCTTGGAGCGCGGGAACAACTTCGACTGTTCCTGGAGCAGCTTCTCCTCCGCCGCAAGCGGATTCGAGCCACCGAAACCACCCTTGCCGCCGAGGCCCGACAGCAGGCTGCGCTCCGCCCGGGCCAGATCGCCGGCCGCGCCACCGAGCATGGGGTTGCCCATGAACGGCATTCCCGGGAACTCGCCGGAGGGATCGGAGAGCGGATCGGTCGGCAGCGTCGGCAGGCCGTCGGTACCCGTATCCGGTGGGGTCGTGGCGGCCGAGGTGAGCGGATCGGTGAGGCTCGGATCCGTTGTGGTGCCGGAGGTATCGGGAAGTGCGTCCGATATGGGGTCGACCGTTCCGGTGCCGCTGTTCCCGGTTCCGGTGTCACCGTTGTTCGGAATCGAGGTGGTGCCGGTTCCGGTGTCCCCGTTGCCGCTGGAGTAACTGCCGGAATTTCCGGTTCCGGTGTTGCCGGAGTTGCTGTTCGACGGGGTGTACTCGGTGTTCGGCGGGGTCGTGTCGACGTAGTTGCTCCGGAAGTTGTCCGGATTCGCGTTGGTCGTCGCCGGATTGCCGCTGTTCACGGTGCCGTCGGTGATGTCGGCCGGTTCCGAGAGCGCCACGACATTGTTGGTGGTCCCGCCGAAGTTGTCGTGGTAGTTCGTGGTGAACGCGGTCTGGTACTGCTGCAGCATGGTTTCGACCGCGGCGGGCGTGAGCTGATGCCCGGTGCCGTCGGTGGTCGGCGGATTCGGGGTCGTCGGCGCGGTGAGCTTGGTGTTCTGCAGCCAGTCCGCGGTGAAGATCAGCAGATCGCCCAGTTTGTTCATGTCGTCGGTGAGTACCTTCGACTGGGTCGTGTACTTCGTGGTCGCGTTGATCGACGCGGTCGCCCCGTTGCCGGTCCACTTGTCCCGGACCGAGGTGACCTTCGCGTTGAGTTTCACGAAGACCGGTTCCAGCGCGATCTGCGCCAGCCAATACCAGACGCCACCCGCATTCGCGACCGCCTGCGCATCGATGCTCTGTCCGATCGAATACAGCTGCTGCCAGCTGAGATTGGTGCCCTGCTCGGGCGTGATGGAGATGCTGTCCATCGGGGTGTCCGGCCAGTTCGGGGTGCCGCGTGGCGGGAGCGCCTGCACGAACGGTGCGCCGGGTGGCGGCGTGCCGCCGGGATCGTTGAACGACATGGTGGACAGCGCGCTGG
The DNA here is from genome assembly GCF_000381925.1 of Nocardia sp. BMG111209. Taxonomy (NCBI): domain Bacteria; kingdom Bacillati; phylum Actinomycetota; class Actinomycetes; order Mycobacteriales; family Nocardiaceae; genus Nocardia; species Nocardia sp. BMG111209. Next base: position 5,050,537 of record NZ_KB907307.1, on the reverse strand, counting down.
TGGCGCCGAAGTTCTCCGCACTGGTGCCCTCGGCCCGCGCATACGCCTTTCCGGCCTCGACGAAGGCGTTACCCATATTCGTGAGGATGGTGCGGTGCTTCTCCATGCGCTGCACCAGATCGGTGCCGATCTTCTTGTGGAACACCCCCGCCAGATCGGTGCCGGAGGTCGTACTGGCGACCGTCGGACTGGCCGTCTGCATGTTCTGCAGGATCCAGGCGTGCACACCGACAACCGAATTCAGCGCGTCCTCGACGAAAAGAGCGGCCTGCTCGGCGGTTCCGGGCTCGAGCATGAGATCGTTGTTCTTCGCCGACGCGCCGAGTCCGGCCCAACCGGTGTCGTCGTCGAGGTTCGGATTAGCCACGGTGAACTCCCACGTGCCGTTCTGTATGGACTATCTATCACAGGCCGGGCACGGGCGCGCGTCGTGGGTCCGGGGGGTACCGCCTGTTAACCCACTGTTCCGCAGCGGATTTCGGGAAAGCCGCCGCGTGCGACGGAACTACCGGTTCAGGTCGCGCAGCGCGTCGATGTCGGCCAGCGTCTCCTCCAATCCGACCCGTCCCGTCGATTCCACGGTGATCGGCGCGAACAGCGCGGTGGTCTGCCGGGCCACGTCGGCGACGGCCTGCCGGGAGGCCTCCGTGATCGCGGTGGCGATCTCCTCGTACTCCAGATCGTCGATGTCGGAGGAGAATTTGATGTCGATCACAATTCCGTCGGCGTTGACCGTGACGGTGACCCGGCGGCGCTCGGCGGTGCCGATGCCCATCAGCCGCGTCCGTTCGTCCTGTAACCGATTGATTTCCGCGGCCTGCTCCCGGAATTCCGCAACATCAGCGGTGAAATCGTTGTCGGACAAGACATTCCCTTTCAGCGATCGAAGGTGCCGCGCTGTTGCGGCCGATATTCGACCGCGTCCTCGTATTCTGTTCGTACCGAATTGTTCTCCCGTTCACCGGGTGGCGTCAGCGGCGCCGGCGGCGGGGCGGCGATGCTCTGCTGCAGGTCGGGCAGGCCCTCGATGAAATCGCCCAGCTTCGGCAGGTGGGCCCGGGCGGCGTGCAGCGGGGCCAGCAGTTCGTCCGCCTTGCGCTTTACCTCGGCCGCGGCCTGCTGGGCAGCGGTCACCGTGGCCCGGGCGATCTGGCCGTAGCTCAGATCGTCGACGTCCTCGGTGAAGGTCGTGCGCACGATGGACCCGGATGCGTTCACCTCCACGGTGATTCGCCCGCGTTCCACACTCGCCGACGCGGTGAGCGCATCCCGGCGCTGCCGCGCGTCGATCATCTGCGCCATGACATCGTGGAAGGAATCCAAGAACTGGGCGAAATCCGTGACCAGTCGTTCGTTGGGTCGCGACACGGAATCAGTACATCACAAATCGGACAGCATCGTGAAGGTCCGCTCGATGCCGTCGGTGCGCACCGGCAGGCCGGTGTACTCGACCAGATACTCGAGCACCTCGGTGGCGTCGCGCTGTCCCTCGGCGTCCGGCAGCGTCACGACGAACCGTGCGGGGCTGGACCGGGACTCGCCGATGAGTGCGAGCAGCTGACCGCCGCGCAGCCGCAACACCAGCACCGGCGCGCCCTCGCGACCGGCCTCGTCGAACGTGGCCTTCACGGCGTGCTCGACCAGCGGCGCCGACAGCTCGATCCAGCCGATCGGCACCCCGGAGCCGGGGGAGGGCCACTCGTCCGAATCGACCTCCGCGAAAACCGGTTCCGGCCAGGGCCGGCGCCGCTCCAGCTCGGCCAGCAACTGCCGCAGGAAGGCCAGGATCGCCGGTTCGCCGTGCCCGCCCGCCCCCGCCAGCGCCGCCGGCGGCACCTCGGCGGCGGTCACGGCCCGGACGAACGCCGGATGAAATTCGTCGACGGTGGCCCAGTGACTGATGCGATCGATCAGATCGGTCGCGGCCCGGCTCACGAGTTCGGCCTCGTCGAGATCCGCGACTTCGCTCATCGCGGCACAGAATTCGGCCAGCAGGGTCTCCTGCCACTCGATCTCGTCGAACGACTCCTGTAGTGACGGTTCGGGATTCACGCTCCACCTTCCGGGATCAGGTGCCGGGGGGCTTGGACCAGCCCGACTGCTCCCAGATGCCGCTGCCGGTCTCGGGTACGGGCTGTTCCGGTTCGTCGGGGCGCTCCGCCTTGGCCGGCTTGCGCTTCTTGCGTTCGGATTCCGAGGATTTTGCGCCGGAGCCGCCGCCCGGGCCGCCGCCGGGCCCGTACGGCATGCCACCGGCCCCGGCGGCGCCCGCACGCGCTCCCGCAGCCGTACCGGCGGTGCCCTTCGCCAGTTGCTCACCTTGGAAGGGACCCTGGGGATTCGAGGAGCTACCCGCGGTGCCGCCACTGCCACCGGCGGTGCCGCCGGTCTGGCCGGATCCGGTGGGGGTGCTGCCACCGGTGGTCGCGGAGCGGCTCAGCGCGTCCTGGTATCCCGAACCGCTGCCACCGGTCCCGTAGCCACCGTTGGGGCCGCCCGCGGCGTACCCGCCGGTGAGGGGCAGCCCGTCGGGACCCAGCGGCGTGCCGTCGGGCGCATAGCCGTAGGGATCGGTGCCGGCCTTGGCCGCGGCGTATCCGGGATCGGTGCTGCTGTACGGGCCGCCCGAGCTGCCGTAGGCGCCGTCACCCGAACCCGTTCCGTCCGAACCGGTTCCGTTGCCACCCAGGCCGTCGGTGCCGAGGCCGTTCGTGCCGAGGCCGCTCGAACCCTGGCTGCCGGAGCCGAGTCCGTCGGTGCCGGAGCCGAGTCCGCTCGTGCCCGAGCCGAGCGAGCCCAGGCCGGAGCCGAGTCCGCCGGTGCCCGAGCCGAGGGAGTTCGGCGAGGTCGCGCCGGAGCCGAGTCCCGAGCCCAGCCCGCCGAGCGATCCCGCGGTGGGGACCGCACCGGCACTTCCGGCGCTCTGGCCGGTGCCCGCGGAACCGGCGCCACCGGAGCTTCCGGCGGTGCCGCCGCCACTGCCGCCGGAGGTACCGCCGCCGGTACCGCCCGAGTTTCCACCGCTGCCCGAACCGTTCGCGCCGCCGCTGCCGGAACCGTTCGCTCCGCCGTTGCCACCGCCGTTGTCGCCGTTACCGCCGCTGCCGCTGCCGCCGATCGCCGCGATGTACTTCTCGCCGAACGAATCCTCGTGTTTCTGGAACGCGTCGGCGGCGTCGACCATATCGGCACCGTATGTGCTGAACAGGTTTTCGTAGGAGGCGAAGGCGCCGTCCTTGCCGAGCAGGTCGTCCCGGGAAGCGATGTAGCCGCTGGCGCCCTCCGAGAATTTCTTGCCCATCTCGTCGTCGCCCCAGGGCTCTCCGAGGCTGTTGAGGCCACCGGTGAGGGTCGACACGATGGAGGCCAGCGTGTCCTTCAGGGCCTCGAAATTCTTTCCGGCGCGACGCAGATCGTCGATGTGGACCTCGAGCGGATCGCTGGACACGGAACCTCCTCGCGGGCAGGGCGGACACTGCCATCACACCACGAACACGAGGACTGCGGGCAACAAGCTGATGACGGCCGGGCGAACTCGCGATCGGACCGCCGTCATCGGCCCACCGGTCGCCGGGAGCTGCGTCATCGCTGTGTCAGGATGGCAAGAGCTGACACCGGATTCGGCACGCGGACGAGGAGATTCGGCGAGGTGACCAGTTCCGAGGGTGACACCCCCAGCGCCTTCTCCGGCGCCGCCGACGTGCCGTTCCTGCTCGGCGAACTGGGCGTCGACCCGCTCGCGGGCGAGCGTAGCGTCGAAGCGGTTGCCGTGCAAGAGGTCTCGTCGCCGCCAGTGGAGGACCCGGCGCCGGTGCGCGCGGCCGATCCCGAGCGGGCCGCTCGCCTGCGTGAACTCGGCGGCCTGATCGGCCGCGACCTGATCATGCTCGGCCCCGCGGGCTGGTCCCGGATGGAGGCGGTGTTCGCGCTCACCACGGCGGCCGAGGCGGGTTATGTCGGCTTCGTCGACGACCAGGGCCGGGTGGCCCGGGTGGAGCCCCCCGAGCGGATCCTGGCCGCGGTGCGCGATCATCGCCTCCTGTCGACGGCCGACGACGACGGACCGTGGTGGCGACTGCTGATCGAGGCCGAGGCCGGCCGCGGATTCGACGTGATCCAGGACGGTGGCGAGGAGCCCTTCCCCGACGACCAGTTGTTCGAGCCCGAGGCCTATCGGCAGGATCTGCGGGCCTTTCCGCGTCGGCGGCTGCCGGTCTGGCTGGCCGCCTACATCCGGCACGACGATCGTCAGGTGCGCACGCCCCGGCAGGCGGCCGAGGCCGTCCGATCCGCGCAGACGCCCGCGACCTCGGACTCCGCATTGCCGGATCTGCCCGCGCTGTGGGGGCGGTGGGCGATCATCGCCGCCGCCTTCCTGGCGCTCGGTTCGCCACAGGGGCCGGGGGTGACGCCCGCATTGGCCTGGTTCGAGGACGAATGGCGCAGTGGCTCATCGCTGTTCGTGCTGCCGGGGGGCCGGGCTGTACTGTCCGGGGGAGTGAGTGAGGCCCCGGAACTGTACGCCGCCTACAACTCCGGTGGTCCGCTGCCGGATCTCTATGCGGGAGCACCGGTTTGGGTCGCCGATCCGGTACTGGACCCACGCTCACGCGGTGGCCTGCTGTCGTTCTGCTACTGGTGGTCCGGCGGGAAGTGGTATCACAGTGGCGCAGTGAGCGATCCGGGCCCGGCACTGCCCCCGGTGCACAGCACCGCGGCGACCGTACTCGTGCTCACCGAACTGCTCGGCGCGCACACCCCGCCGCGGCCCGGCGCGATCTCGGCCCTGGTCCGCGCGGCGGAGGCAGGCAAGGTACGGCGCCCCGACCTCGCCGCGGTATTCGCCGGGGCCGACCACGATCTCGACAGCGCGTACTACCAGTTGATCATCGCCGGCGTCACGGTGGACTGAGCGCCGGGACCGGAAATCACACCGATTTAACGCCGCTGTCCCACCGCGACGATCCGGAATCGCTAGAGTCTGCGGAACTACGAGAGGTGACATCGAGATTGCCGTTGCAGCAATCTCGGGTGAATCACAGGTGAGTGATCGGAGCAGGTGTCATGACGAGCGGCGCGATCGTGGTGTATCCGGACCGACTGGCCGATGCGGGCCGCCGGCTCAGCGGCGGCGGATCCGGTTCCGCGCAGGGTGAACTCGCCGCGATCGTCGGCGAACTGACCACCCGGCTGCACGATTACGGCCCGCAGACCTGGGGGACGGATTCGTACGGAAGGCAATTCGCGGACGGCCGGGACGGATATGTCGCCGCGCGGGACAACCTGCTGACCGGTGGCACCCAGATGGCCACCGCGATCGGCTCGATCGGCCGCGGCCTGATCGACGCCGCCGGGAACTTCACTGCCAACGAGGCCTCCGGCCGCGAGAACTTCCGGAATCTGCGCGGCTGAACGGCTTCCGTCGTGTCGCTGTACCTGCCGGAGGGATTGCGCTGGCTGGGCTGGGTCACCGGCGCCGAGTGGCCCGCCGGTGACGAGGATCGCATGTTCGCGATGGCCCAGGCCTGGCTGGACGCCGCGGACAAGATCGAGCGGGAGGTCGTCCCGCTGCTGTCCACCGCGAGTACCGGCATCGCCCAGGCCTATCTCGACGGCGCCGCCGTCACCGCGGTCAACGAGGAGATGAAACAGCTTCTCTCCGGGGACAATTCGGTCGCCAAACTGGTCGCGGACTATCGGCAGATCGGGCATTCGACCCGGCACGCCGCGACCACCCTGGAACAAACCAAGATCATGATCATTATGGCGCTGACCATGTTGCTGGCCCAGATCATCGGAGCCTGGCTGTGGCCGCCCACCGCGCCCGGAGTCGAGGCCGCGGCGATCGGCTCCACCCGCGCCTTTCTCTATCGGATCACCAATACGGCGCTCGACGCGATCGAGCGGATCCCCGGAATCGGCGGATATCTGGTCAAGACCATCAAATTCGTCCCGGTCATCGGTGACCAGCCGGGCCGGGTCGCGGGCATCATCGCGAAACCGTTCACCGATCTGGTGGCGAAGGCGGCCCCCGGCCTGGCCGGTGCCGCAGGCAGATTGGGCGCCGACGAGGCACTGGCGTTGTCGCTGGCCAAGATGCCGGAACAACTCACGAAATTCCTGCTGGAGAAGGCCGTCAACAACACGATCTGGGCCGGCGGCCAGGACGTGCTGGTGCAGGGCATCCAGATGGCCGAGGGACACCGGGACGAATTCGACGCCAAGGAATTCGGGATGTCGGTCACGGCGTCGATCGGCGGCTGGTACGCGGGCGCGGCGGTCGCGACCTGGGCCGAGAAGGGCGCCGCCGCCTGGCTGAAATCGCTGGGAAAGGATGCCACCGGCGGTATCTGGGGCGCCGGGGCCGGCATGTTCGCGGGCGTCGTCTCGACCGAGGCCGCCAGCGTGGTGGGCGCCGGCATCGCGGCGGCCTGGACGGGCACCTTCGACGTCACCGGGCTGTGGCACGGCATGATCGGCGCCGCGGCGAGCAACAGCATCATGGGCGCTCAGCGCGGCTACATCGGGGAATTGGGCGCCGCCCCCGGAACCGGGGCGCGGTTCGACGCCGAGGCCCTCGGCCTGCATCCACACGGCGCGGACGAGATCGTCCCGCCGGTCCGCGCGCACGAACAGATCGGCTCGTTCGACGAGGTGCGCGAACAGATGCGGCAACGCCACAGCGAGGAACTGCGTGCCGCGGGCGACGACCGCGCCGCGGTCGCGGACCGGCAGCGCGTGGAGATGTTGCGCCTCAACCGTTCCCAGGTGGCGGAGAAACAGGCCGAACTGGACGTAGCCCAGGCCCGCGGCCGGGCGGTGGCGGCGGGTGCGGCGGCCCCCGAGGAACATCCGGACGTGGTGAACGCCAGGGCCCAGCTGACCGAGGCCCGCCGCACCGCCACCCGCGTCCGCGCCGACCTACAGGATGCCGCCGAAAACGCCGGCGCCGCACCGCGACCCGCGCCCACCGCTCGGGAACAGGTCGAGACCCGCGCGCTGCGTGGCCGCGGCGCGCTGACCGACGACGAGGTGCGGGTGCTGGCCCGCCTGGAACCCGAACTGCCGAACCGCTATCGGAACCAGGACATCGGCGCCCACCGCTATGTGCGGGACACCATCGACGAACTCGACCGCCGCACCGCGGAACTCGGCAACGCCGACGCCGAGGTGCGCCGCCGCTACGCCGCGATCGGCCCCGAACTCCACGAACTCGGCAACAATCGCGCCGCGCACGAGGAGGCGCTGACCGCCGCGAAGGACGAGCACACCGCTGCGATCGACCGAGTTCGTCAGCGGCAGGACGCATTGGACGCGGCCGGCGACGACGCCGCACGCGACCACGCCCGCCAACAGTTGCGGGCCGCGACCGAGGACCGGGAAACCGCCGCCCGGCAGGTCGACCGCGCCACTGCCCGTCTGGAACTGACCGACCGTCGACTGGCGGCTCTGCGCGGCCGCGACGATCCCGGCGGCGTGGCCGACCTGGACACCGTCACGAACCGCCAGTCCGCCGCCGCCGACCGCGCCGACCGAGCACGAGGCGAGCTCGATCAGGCACTGCGCCAATCGAATCGCCGGCTCGCCCACCTCCAGGACGAACACACGAATCTGGAGACCGAACGCCGCGACCTGCAGGACGCCCAGGCGAACACCCACGCCCGGATCCGCGACCTGGAGGACACCCGCCGCGCCGTCGACCTCGGGGATCGGGGCCGGATCGCACAACTCAACCGCCAGATCCGGGACTTGAACGCCGAATCCGACCGCCGAGCCACCGCGATCGCAGACCGCACAGCGGCTCTCGGCCGACTGGCCGAGTCCCGCACCCAGCTGATCGACGACCGTGCCCGTGCCCGCGCCGTGGTGGACCGTCTCGACAACCTGGGCCACGCCAGGGAAGACGTGCTGCTGCGCTCCGGCACCACCGAAATCCGCCTCCGCCGCGAACTGGCGGAACTCGACAAGAACCTCCGCTTCGAACGCCAACTGATCGACGGCGGCTACATGAGCGGTAAACCCAAGGCCCGCAAACACAAACTGGACCAGTCCATGCCCGACCCCTTCGTCGCACGCACCCCACCCCCGGAATCCTTCTGGCTCGACCCGGCCGGCACCGGACAACCGGGCGAACCCGATGGCCAGGGTCCGGGTGGGGATCCGGGTGGGAGCGGTTGGGGCGGCAGCGGTCCGGGTGGGAGCGGTTGGGGTGGGAGCGGTCCGGGTGGGAGCGGTTGGGGTGGTGGCGGTCCGGCTGGAAGTGGTTCGGGTGGTGGCGGTTCGGCTGGAAGTGGTTCGGGCGGTAGCGGTTCGGCCGGGAGTGGTTCGGGCGGTGGCGGTCCGGCTGGCAGTGGTTCGGGCGGTGGCGGTTCGGCCGGGAGTGGTTCGGGCGGTGGCGGTCCGGCTGGCAGTGGTTCCGGTGGTGGCGGTCCGGCCGGGAGTGGTTCCGGTGGTGGTGGTCCGGCCGGGAGTGGTTGGGACGACAGTGGCCCGGCGGACACCGATGGGGGCAACGGCGCGGACGACGGTGACCCGGATACGGAGGAAACCGACCGATGAGCGACAACGAGATCGACGTCGAGGCGCTGCTGATCGCCGGCGCGAGTCCGGATATCCCGTTCAGCATGGACACGTCGGCGGCGGCCGAGGGATCGGCGACCGCGACCGGCACGGCATACGATCCGCAGCCCGATATCCACGCGTACGCCGCCGAACTGGCCACCGACATCACCGACGTACTGCTCGGCGACGCCCCGCGGGGCTGGCAACAGCTGACCGTGGCCGCCACGGTCACCGTCTCCGCTATCGCGGCCGACGCGCTGTTCATTGATGCCGCAGGCGAATCCGTTCCGGCCGAGGTACCCGAGGCAGCGGCCGGTCTGCTGCGCCTGCTGCGCACCGTGACGACGCCGCTGTCCGAACATCCGTGGTGGCGAGTCCAGCTGCGACGCACCGCCACCGGACCGGCGGCCTACGAATTCGACTACGGCGACCGGCCGTTCCCGGTCAGCCAATTGCTGTCCCCGGCCGACTATCGCGCCGACCTCGAAGCCTTTCCGCGCGAGCGCCTCCCGGTCTGGCTCGCCGCCCACCTCGACGAACGGCGTCCGCAGTTGCGCACGCCCCGGCAGTCCGTGGTGCGGGCCCGCATCGATCGCGACGCGGGCACGGTCGCGGACCCGGTACGGCTGCTCCACCCGGACCTGCTGTGGTCCCGCTGGGCGACCATCGCGGCGACCGCCGCGGCCGTCGGCTCCGATTGGGGGCCTCGGATGCTCGGCGCCACAGCGGTGTTCGAGGCCACGAACGGCAGCGGCGCGACCCTGCACCGGCTTCCGGGCGACCGGTCGGTGCTGTCCGGCGGCGTGTGGAACGCTCCCGAACTGGACGCCGCCTACAACGACGGCGCCCCTATGCCCGATTACTTCGCCGGAGCGCCGGAATGGGTGTCGGCACCCGTGCTGAACCCGCGCGTGTTCACCGGCCTGCTGTCGTTCTGCTACTGGTGGGACGGCGCCGGATGGTATCGCGGCCGGTCACCGGCACCGGCCCGGATCGGTGCGGCGATCCCCGGACTGTGGACCGCCGCCACCGTCACCGACGTGGTGTGCGGGGTGCTGGGCGCGCACGCCCCCCGCTCCGCGATCGACGATCTGGTCGCCGCCGCCGAATCCGCCGCGGTCACCCGCGAAACGGTCGCGGCCGCCTTCGATCTCGGCGAGGACGCCGATCTGGTCGGCGCCTACGCCCAATTCGCGCTGGCCGGTCTCACGACCTGAGTCAGCTGGCCACCTGAGTGTCGTCGTCGGTCGGCCCGAACCGCGTGGACAGCCGGTAATGACCGGCCGCGACGAGCGTGTCGAGGGCCGCACGCCGGCTCGGGCACGAGCGTGGACAAGCGCGATGTACCTGCATCAGCCGATGCGCCTCCTCTAGATCCGCTGGCCGTACATCCGCAGTACAGATCTGATTGTCGGACACGGTGATCCACCTCCCCGCCGGAAGCTGAGCGTCACTGAACAGGACGCCCGTACTCCATGATCGCTCCATCCGGACGGCGACGCACAGCCGAAACCGACCCGTTACCAACTCTTTACGCGGTCACGGGTCGCCCGTTGCCCCGTGGTCGCCTAGGATTGCGGCCGCCGTCCACCGTTTCCGCTGCTCAGGTCAGCCGGAAGTTGTAGGAGGCGTAGCGGGGCTGGTCGCTGCCCGCATCCTCCCAGGAGTAGCCCTTGCGGCCGATGTGGTTCAGCCGGATCCGCGAATCCGCCAGGATCTGGAACCCGCTGCGCCGCGCCCGCTCACAGAACGCGTAGTCCTCGCCCAGGTACCAGTGGTTGTTGCCCTCCGGCAACAGCATCGGCAGGAAATACGGCACCGTCACCCGCCCGAACTGCTTGTTGCACCACGGCAGCCCCTCGTGCATCCGGATCGCCTCGTACACGCCGCGATGGGTGAACAGGAAACCCGTTGCCGCGTACTTGATCTCCAGTAGCCCGCCACCCTCACCGAACAGCACGTTCTCGGTGCCCGGCTTCAGGTGGCAGGCCAGCTCCCGCACGCCCTTCTTCACGTAGATACCGCAGACCAGCGGAAGATCGTGCGCGAGCAGCAGATCCACGGCATCGGCATCGAAACCGATATCCGAGTCGATCCACATGATGCTCTCGAACCCGTCCTGGAGGGCATCGGTGGCCATCTGGCTGCGCGCCTGATCGATCGCGGCGTAACCGGTCACCACCCGCACGGTGTAGCCGCGCCGCTCGAGTTCGTTGAGTCCGCGGCCGCACTCCGGCTCCAGGTACCCACTGCACGGGACCAGTACGACGCAGCGACGTGGATCCATCGTTGTCCACTCCATCCTCGAACCGTCGGTCCGCTGGGCGAATCCGCAGACAAGATCGTAAGCAGACCGGCGGGCAGGTGCGAACCCGCCCGTACCGCAACGCCACTCACCGCGACCGTCGTTTCCCGCACGACGGCATGATGGACAATTCCACCACCCTGCCGGACATTTCGAGATCCACCGCCGAAAAGTACTTTCCCACAAGCGCCTTACCCGGCGGCCGGGATTCGAAATCACGAAGTGCGCGAGTTCGGCGATTCCGACACGCATTCGGCGCCGAAAACGCGCTGCGAAAGAGACACGGTGCTGTCGTTTCCGGCCGCCGGAGAACTACCCGCGGCGACCCGCACATGCCCGGTGTCACAATCCGCATGCCCGGGGTTCACTCGTCGGGTACGGTGAAGCCAGGCATAGTGAAAAGGGGGCGTGTCGAGGTGGGCGGCACAGACATTCGAAAGCGCGGGCGATCGTACCGATGCGCTTCCGCGATCAGATGACAGCCATTGCCGGCGCGCATCGCCGGGCGGGCCCACCGCCCGCCGCGAACGCGCGCAACTGACCGGCATCCGGAGCGCCTCCGGAGCTGCCGCGGCAATGGGAGGGACAGCGGCTGGTAGTCCGCTGCTCGACCGGCGGGCCGGTGCACCCCTCGGCCCGGGTCCGCCGGTCGAGACTTTCCCGCTACCATCCATCACCGAAAAACACCGCACATATGAGGATTTCGATGACCGACCCCTATGCCGGTAACGGCGCCCCGCCCCTGCGCTTGGCGCGCGTGTACAACGGGCGCGACGACTCCGGTCGCCCGGTCGTGGATCGCCCCGCGATCGACTCGGAAATGCGTGAGGCGCTGCTGATCTACCTGGAATCGGCGCCGGTCGTACTGGCGGCCCGGAGTTTCGCCGTCGACGAGTTCACTCCCGGGGAGCGCGACGTCCCGATGAATTACCGCACCGACGGAACGTGGATCTGGTCCGGTTCGGTGTCGCACTATCTCCGCAAACACGGACTGTCCCCGGAACCCGATCTGGCCCTGCACATCCTCGACCGCAATTTCGACCTCGGCGAAGTCGACGACGCCACAAAGGATCTCGCGGCCTCGGTCATCACCGGCGGCTGAACGCCGCGACAGCCGGGTGCGTCGCCGCGCCGCCCGCGTTACGATCGGCCCTGCGTGCGACAGAGAGGCCGGCATGGTGGGCGTGGACTCATCGGGATGGTTGTGCGTGGACATCGGCACCGCGGACACCGTGGCCGCGATGGGCTACGGCCCCCACGGCGAACCGAAAGCGGTACCCCTCACCGACTCCGGCGACCTGCTGCTGCCGTCCGCGGTATTCGTGCACTCCTCGACGGCGATGGAGGTCGGCGGTGCGGCGTTGCACCGCTCCCGCACCGTACGGGACGGCGTCACCATCGCCCCCAAACAGCGAATCACCCACGGCGACACCAGCTTCGAGGTCGGCTGGAGCAGTGTCCCGCTACGGGCCGCCATCACCGCCCTGCTCCGCGCGGTGATCGCACGGGCCCAACAGGTCTCGCAACGCCCGGTGACGGGAATCGTCCTGACCCACCCACAACTGTGGTCCCCCCAACAGGTCCAGATCCTGTCCGCCGCCGCCGCGGACATCGGCCTGCCGCGACACCGCATCCGCACGGTCCCCGAACCACTGGCCACCGTCCGCTTCCATCAGCGCACCACCCCGATCGCACCGGGCCGCCGCGTCGCGGTCGTCGACTTCGGCAACGGCTCACTGGATGTCGCGGTCCTGATGGCCGCCGCCGACGGATCGTTCCCGCTGCTGTCGGCCCGCTCCGACGAAACCCTGAACCTGACCGTGATCGACGCGGCCGTCCGCCGCTGGATCGACGACCACCTCCGCGACATCGACTCGGACCTGGCCACCGCACCTGCCGGCGACCCCGAGGCCGACGACCCGTCCTTCGCCGACACCATCCGCCTCGCCCGACACCGACTGACCACCAACGACAGTGCGACACTGGTGATCTCCGCCGGCGCCGAGGACGAGAAGATCACCCTCACCAGAGACCGATTCGACACCCTCGTCCACCCGTTCGCGGTCCGCCTCGGCGACCTGGTACAGGAAGCGCTGCACCTGGCCGGCGTACGCGGCCGCGACGACCTGCACGCGATCTACCTCACCGGCGGCGGAACCCGAATTCCGCTGGTACAACACCGATTGCAGAGTTTCGGCCCGATCGCCCGCGACACGGAACCCGAGACGGTGACCGCCCGCGGCGCCCTGTGGCTCCCGGACTCACAGTCCGCCACCGCCGCACCGATCGGCACGCCACCCCCGGTGACCAGCCGAGCCCCCGATTCCAGCGGTCTCACCGGTCCCCTGCGCCGCCTGCCACCACTACAGGTGTGGCAGGCCGGCAGCGCCGGCCCGGACACCGCCGTACCGGAGCCCGCACCACCACAATTGAAGGAGGTGATGGCCAACCGCCCGGCCCCGGAGCGCATTCGGCGCCGCCTCCGGCCCCTCGTGCTCGCCACCCTCGCCGCGCTCCTGATCATCACGGTCGTCACGATCACCGTCCTCGCCACCACTCGCCCCCGCCCCCTGGCCGGCTCCGTCACCGGCACCCCCGTCGCCCCCTCCTCCATTCCGCCCGCGGCACCGTCGATCCGCGCCACCGTCCCGATCGGCAACAATCCGATCGACGTCGCGGTACGCTCCGGCTCCGCCTATGTACTCGGCGCGGACGCCACCGTCTGGATCGTCGACCTGAAGTCCCGCGCCCTACGCACGGTGGTCCCGCTCGGCCGCAATCCCACAGCGCTGGTGACGGATTCGCGATACCTCTACATCTCCGCTGCCGACAACCGAGGCCACGGTTTCGTCCTGGTGGTCGACGGCGCCGCCGGCTCGGTACAGGCCAGTATCCCGGTCGGCACGGATGCCCGCCGCCTGGCGATCGATCCCGATCGCCACACGGTGTACGTGACCACCTCCGACGACCGCGACGCCGAACTCGTGGCGATCGACACCACCACCCGCGCGGTCACCGCCCGCCTGCGCCCGGACGGTGGCGCCCGCGACATCGCGATCAACTCCTTCACCCACACGCTCTACGTGCTGCCCGCGCCCGACGCCCGCGATCAGGCCCTGCACATCGTGGACGGACTCACGCTCACCGCGACCGGCACCGTCGCCATCCCCGACGGCGCAACAGGTTTGGCGATCAACCCGAACGTGCACACCGTATACCTCACGGCTACAACCGGTTCCACCACCGACGTCACGGTCGTGGACACCACCTCCGCAGCCGTGGTCGCCACCGTCCGGACCGGCCCAGCCGCCACCCGGGTCGCCCTCGATACGGGTAACCACTCCGGCTATCTCGCGATCACCGACCCGAGGGCCCCGAGACTCACTGTCGTCGATACCGTATCCGAAAAGGTCACCGCCACAGTCCCGCTCGACAAGGCCGCGACGGCCGTCACCGTCGACCCGGCCGACCACACGGTCTGCCTGGTCGGTGACGGCGCGCTGTGGATCGTCGGCGACTGACGGGTTGGCGTCCGCCACGGCACCCTGCACAATGTGTGACCGAAGGCCCGGAATGCCGGGTCCCGCGCCGCTGGGCCTCCGACGGGATGCGCAGCGAGTACGCAACGCAGGGGGAGCGATCGAATGTGGCGTTCACGAACGGTATTCGGCAAGAGGCGAATTCGACGCGGGGCCGGATTCGGTACCGTCCTGCTGAGCCTGGCGGTCCTGGCCGGATGCGGCACCACGGTCTCGGGACATGCTGAGCCGCGCGCCGATACCGCGCCGTTCTATCTGGCTGTGGTGAATCTGCTGAGCCAGCCGGTGGCCCACTACACCGGCATCTCGGCGGACGGAAGTGCCAACTGGGACCTCCGCGCCACCGACAGCGGCGAATCGCTCGGCTCGCTGACCCGAGGTAACCACCGGACCGACCTCCTGACCGCGGGCAACCGCACCTACGCCAAACCACCACCGGACGCGCTGCCCACCCTGCCCGGCAGCGTCGGCCGTAACAACGTCGCGGGCCGATGGCTGACCGGCGCGGACGATCTCACCGCGGGCCTGCCGCGGGGCTCGTGGTCGTCCCAGACGGTCGGCGCGGCGTTGCTCAACGCCCTGGACACGACTCCCGAATTCCCGCGCATCGGCGACCCCACCGTGCCGGTGGGCAACGACCGGGCCGTCGAGGTCACGACACCGGTTGGCGTTCTGGATGTTTCGGCGACGGAGCCCTACCGCGTCCTGCAACTGAAACCCGCCCCCGAGGGCACGAGAGTGACCCCCGCCGTGCGCCCGGCGGCGGCGCCGTCCACCACCCCGGACCCTGAGGATCCGGACGCCCCGCACGGACCACTGCCGGTGAGCGAATCACCGCTGTCCGACGATGTCGGCCCGATCGTGTTCGTCCCCATGACATTCGCCGACATGGATCGGACCTACGACGACCTGATCGCACAGACGCGCACCCTGACGGACGCGATCGACGTCGGCATCGACTTCCACTTCGACCAATCGGGCGCACTGAGCTGCAACACCACCAGCTGCACCGTAACCGCCAACGCCACCACCTCGACCACGGCCACCCGACCAGCCACCCTGTCCGGCACCGTAACCGCGTCGATGGCGGCCACGGTCACCGTGAACGGCCGCCCCGCGGGCGGATGCGGTGACACCCGGGCTCTCCCGATCAACGGTTCCGGCACCTTGAGCTGCGTCGATCCCGAAGTGGCCGCGGTAGTTTCACAGATCAGTGCCGAAAACCAGGCCCAAGCCGACGCCCAGGCGAGAGCCGCCGGTCACAACGTCTCGGTTCCCTACACGATCAACTACAACGCCCACATCGAGATGACGGCCCTGGCCGGCATCCAGGCCGTGATCGATCTGGTGGTGGCCACCCAGCAGAACGAGCAGCGCGCCATCGAGAACCGTGCAGGCCCGTGCAGCCGCAACAGCTTCGTGGCCGGCACCGCCGTCCTGATGGCCGACGGCACCACCCGCCCCATCGAAACGGTCGCCGAGGGCGACGAAATCCGCAACGCCGCCCCCGGATCCCCTGCGACCCAACCCAACCGGGTCACCGCAATCCACCGCACCGACGAGGACCGCGACTTCGTCCGCGTCACCGTAGCGGGTCCGAACGGCACCGGAACCATCGAAACGACTGCGGCCCATCGTTTCTACGACACCACCACCGCCACCTGGACCGAAGCCGCCACCCTCACCCCCGGCGACCACCTCCAAACCACCACGGGCACAGCCGTAGTCGAAGCAGTAGACCCCTACACCGCCACTACCCGCACCTACAACCTCACCGTCGAAGGCACCCCCACCTTCTTCGTCGTCACCAACGGCACAGCCGTCCTGGTGCACAACTGCACCTACACAATGGTGCCGTACAACGGTGACGAGCTGAGCCGCGCGGCATACCGCGCACGCATGGCCAACGGACCGTATTCGCCGAAGCGGAATGTGGCGGCTGCGAAGGTTCCCGGCTGGAACGACCCGACCACCGGCGATATCGTGGTCGGATTCAGTAAGGGCAGGCAGGGCGGCACGGTCGTCCACGCCGAGGACGACATCATGAACACATTGAAAGCCAAGGGTGTCTCCCCGGATCGAATCACTGCGCTCTATACCGAGCGGCAGCCGTGCTCCGAGAAATGCGAACCGATGCTGGAACAGACCCTGAAACCGGATGCGGCCGTGACCTACTCGGTGCCATGGGGAGACGACCCCCTGCTACGACAAGCTGCTGACGAGCTACTCGCGAAGCTGATCGAGCAAGCGGGTGGCGGCTAGAGGCAAGTGTGCTACGAGACGCTCCCCGATAGGCTGACGTGATGGCAGGATTCGAGCAGGTTCCCGAGGACGAACTTGCGCAGCGCTGGGAACTGGCTGAACGGGTCGTATCCGAGCTGCGTCGCGCGGGGCTGCCGTCATCCCTGTTCGGTCGCGGCGAACCATCGATCGGCGCCGTGGTCGCAGTGGACAGCGGTATCGACACGCTGGGTGGCGTCTGGGTCGATTGGCGCGTCGGTGCCGACCTCTCCGCAGTGATCCACGAAGCTGTGCTGTCGCGTCGCTCGGATGAACCGGCCCTGCAACACTTCGGGAACATCACCCAAAATATGGCACGAGCGATTGCGGCGATCCTGCGATCAGCCGGCCTCCGTGCGGATACGGGTTCGAACGAGGAAAGTCCGAATTCGGTCTCGGTCGAGAATTGATGTCCTGTGACCACGGCCGGGTCCGGCCTGGCCACCGCCGTCACCTGATCGACTTGTTCGGAAACGGCTCGGACACAGATATTCTGGGCGCCCGATATCAACCGCCCCTCGCAGGCGCGACTGCCGACACCCGTGGCGCGCTGGGCTGAAGTTGGATGACGCGGCGCGGGCTTCCGCCGTCACGGTTAAACTCTCGTCCTGCTCGTACCGCATGTGGATGAGGGGGGACATGGCCGAGTTGGCCAAAGGTGATCGGTTCGCCGGTTACCTGATCGAGAATGTGCTGGGTCGCGGTGGGATGGGAACGGTGTACCTGGCGCGTCATCCGCGGTTACCGCAATGGGTGGCGCTGAAGCTGCTGGCACGGGAGGTCTCGTCGGATGCCGAGTTGCGCCGGCGATTCCTGCGCGAGGCGGATGTCGTTGCGCAACTGGATCATCCGGGCATCGTGACGGTCAGCGATCGCGGCGACGACAACGACCACCTGTGGATCGCGATGCAGTACGTGCACGGCAGCGATGCTGCTCGGCTGGATGCGCGAACGGTGGCGGTGGAGCGTGCGGTCCGGATAGTCGCCGATGCAGCCGCGGCGCTGGACTATGCACACAGCCGGAATATCCTGCATCGGGATGTGAAGCCGGCCAACATCCTCCTCACCGAGCCCGATATCGGCCGCAAGGAGCGCGCAGTGCTCACCGATTTCGGCATTGCCAGGCTCGTCGGCGCCGACACACATCTCACTGCCACGGGAACCTTCCTCGCCACATTGGCTTTCGCCTCGCCGGAGCAGTTGTCCGGAGAACCGGTGGATCATCGGTCGGATCAGTACTCTCTGGCTTGCACGCTGTATGCGTTACTCGCCGGCGCGTCGCCGTTCGCGGCCACATCACCGGGGCAAGTGGTCGCCGGGCATTTGACCAGGCCACTGCCTCGACTGCAGCAATCGCGGGGCGATGTGCCGGACCGGGTCGACGCGATACTGGCTCGTGCCACAGCCAAGTCCGCATCGGAACGATTCGACAGTTGCGGCGAATTTGCGAGCGGACTCGTCGATTCACTGCGGAATGCCCGAACCGTCGCCACAGCGACGCCGACGCTGGGCGGGAGCCTTTTCCGGACCCCGGTTCCTTCGGCGCATGCAGCCCGGTCTGCGGTCGGCTCGCAACCGCAGGCCACCCCACCGCCGGTAGGCCACAGCATCAGCGCATCCATCGGCGCACGTCGGCGTATTCGGAGCCGGGTGCCGGTCGTCGTCGCGGTACTGAGCGCACTCGCCTTGGCCGCGGTGGCGACGGTTGTCGCGGTCCGGCATTTCGGTTCGGACGATTCCGGGTTGGCGGTGCGCGCGACGGTGCCGATCGGCAACTCTCCCAGTCGAATGGTCGCGACCAGCAGTGACGTGTACGTACTCGCCGACGACGGCAAGTCCATCTGGACTGTCGATGTCGCGACCGGCACCGTCAGCGGGATTCGTCGGTTCGACATGTGGATCAACAGTATCGCCGCAGAAAATGGCGTCTACGTATCGACGACCATGAAGGACAACGGCGGTGCGGTGCTGGCGATCGACCCCGAGCAGGGCACTGTTCGGGCCAGGATCCCGGTCGGTCAGGAAATCGTGGACGACATGGCATTCGATGCACTCGATCGGCACCTGTATGCATTGTCGGCGGATGCCGGCGGCGGTTCAGCGAATGTGAATGTCATCGACACCGCGGCGAACGTCGTCACCGGTCGAATCCCACTCGATCAGGATGCCGGGATGATGGTCGGGGACCCGACTTCGCACAACGTGTTCGTCGGTACTCATGCGCACGGGAACGTACATGTCACCGACGAGATCTCCGTTGTCGACGGCAGTACCGGATCAGTCGTCAAGAAGATTCCGATCGGCGAGGACATTCTCGCGATGGTGTACAGCCCGGACGCCGAGGCCCTGTATGCCTTGAAGTCCACCCCTGCGTCCGTGTCGGCAGACCCGCTGAAAGCCATGCCTTCGAAACTGCTGGTGATCGATATTCATTCCGGTTCGATCGTGAACACCATCGACTCCGGTACCGGCGGAAGCGATATTGCTTTCGACCGGAAGCGACACCGACTGTATGTCGCGAACACGGATGCCGCCGATCCACGGGTGACCGTGATCGATACTGCCGCAAACAAGGTCGTGGCCTCCGTACGGACACCGGCCATGCCGACAACGACCACCCGAGCAGGCGTCGAGCAGGCGGTGGCGAAACCCGGCGCGGTGGCCGTGGAGCCGATCGAGGGCACTGTCTATGCCTTGAGCAGGAACAGTGCCGACTGGAATTCCGGCTTGCTCTGGAAGATCTCGTGACAATAAGTTCGAAAGGATTCGCCGTTCGCGGACTCACCGCCGCAGTACAAATACGGAGTCTTCTCCGGCAATGTACAGGGCGGCGGATTTCTGGTCGAAGGCCATCGGTCCCGATCCGTATTTTCCGGCATCGATGGATACCCGGTCGACAATGGACCTCGATGCCGTGTCGATCACGGTGAGGCGCCTTTGCTCGGGTGTCAGGACATACAGACGGTGGCGGGTGGAATCGACTACCACTTGATGTCTGTCCTCGGGTCCGGAAGGATCTCTTATGTGATCGACGATCCCGTTCGTTCGGGTATCGATCACGAATACACCCGACTTCGTTGCCGCGTAGGCCTCCTGTCGGTCGGAATCGAACGCGATGTCGAAGACGAACTCCGAGGATCCCGAGTCGTCGAGCGGCATGGTGATCGTGTGTGTGCCGGTACCGGTCAGATCGATGAGCGTCAACGATCTGAAGTAGGTATAGGCAATGTGTGAGGCCGGATCGATCGCGAACGTCGGCCCACCGAAATCCTCGTGGACAGGCACGAGACTACGGGACGCCGGATCGATACGGGACAGATGACCGGGCCTGTACTGATTATCGGGGCCGAGAGCGCCCGGTTTCGGTGCGATGTTCCGATCGAGGACGTAGGCGGTGTGCGACGACGTATCGACAGCGACTTTCGAGGATTCTGCGAACGTGGGTATCGAGGCCACCACGGACAGCGTATCGGTATCGACGATCACCACGGCGGCGGCATTGCCACTGCCCATACAGAATTGAGGGTCGGACAGGACGTATGCGAGATGGGTGCTCTGGTCGACGGCAAGAGAACACAGGTGCCCGGACACCCGGACCGATCCCCGCACGGTCCGGCTCGCCGTGTCCGCGACCGAGAGCATTCCGCTCTGTCCGTCGGCGATGTACAGCGTTCGGCCGTCGGAGTCGATCGCCAGCGCATCCGGTGAACCGATGCCGGTGATCGTCGGATAGGCCGATGCGGCGGCATCGTGCGGGCCGGATCGGCCGTGCACCAGGATCGCGATGGTTGCGATCACCAGAACCACCGCCATCACGGCGATACCGATGACCGCCGGCTTGCGTCCGTCCGGCCGACCATCGGAACGCGCATTCGCCGTGGAGAATTCGAGGTCGTGCCGGTTCGGCGGGCCGGTGTCGACAGGCGGTGGCAACGTGCGAACAGTGGTCGCGGCAGTATCCGGGGACGGCACATCGATGCGGGACGGCGGAACGGCAACCGGCCCACTGCGCAGTGCCGAGGTCAGAGCAGATGCGAATTCGCCACAACTGCGGAATCTTTCGTGCGCGGACTTCGCGGTCGCCCGTTCGAGCACCTTATCGAAGGCCGCCGGCAGGTCGGGCCGGGTTCGAGTGATCCAGGGTATCGGCCGGGTGAGATGTGCCGCGATCATCTGCGCGGGCGCTGCGGCGGTGAACGGACCGGAACCCGTGAGCAATGCGAACAAGGTGCAGGCCAGCGAATACTGGTCGGTGCTCGGATCGACCTGCTGACCGGAAAGCTGTTCGGGGGAGGCGAAAGCCAGCGTTGCCAGCACTTCACCCGCATCGGTCAGTTGCGTCGCGTCACGCAATCGCGCAATTCCGAAATCGGTGAGCGTTGCCCGCTCGCCACGTCCGACATCGGCGGGCGCCAAGAGGATGTTCGAAGGCTTGACATCTCGATGAATCACCGACTTGCTGTGCGCGTAGTCGAGTGCGGCGGCGGCCTCGCCGATGATACGAACCGCCCGATCGGCCGTCACCGACCGCGGATCCACACGCCCCGCGTCGGTTCCGTGCACATAGCGCATGGCGATCCACAGGTGCCCCTGGTCCTCGCCGCGGTCGTTGATCGGAACGATTCCCGGATGATCCAGCAGTGCAACGACTTCCGCCTCCCGGTGGAAACGTCGGCGCAATTTGTCGTCGGCCGACACCTCACGGGCCAGCAGCTTGAGAGCCACCGATTGTGGCAATCGCGGATGCCTCGCCAGGTAGACCGTTCCCATCCCGCCGTGCCCGAGAACACCGTCGATCCGGTAGCCCGCGAAGACCTGGCCGATGGACAACCGGCCCGTCATGACATCACCATTCTGCGAGACTCCCCCTGTCGCCTGCGATGAACCGGGCGAACGGCTGCACTGTATCCCATTCGCGCGAATCGGGCTGATACGGGGCCGGTTACACTCGGTCTGCGCCACGGGTCGAAAGGGGTTGTTGTGCAGGGGGTTGCATTACCGGGCTGGCTCGCGGTCGATTTCGGTACCGCGTGCACGGTTGCTGTCCTGCTGGACCGGAACGGAGCTCCGCATCAGTTGATGCTGTCGGACGACAGTCCGGAGATGCCGTCCGCAGTGTACGTCGAAACACCGATGCGGCTGTTCGCGGGAACCGCTGCAATCGAATACGCACGCGGAGCGGTGGACTGCCTCATCGCGCAACCCAAGCGAGAAATAGCCGCCGGGCACAAGGAGTTTCGTGTCGCATCGGGAGCGGTGCCGGCCGAGAGCGTCGTGGCGGCGATCCTGTGGGTGGCGGTGCTGCGAGCCGAATCGGCGAGCGGTGCGCGCCCGAGGGGAATTGTGCTCACCTACCCCTCCGCCTGGTCGATGGAGCAGATCGCGACGCTCACCGGCGCGGCGCGGCTCGTCGGCTTCGGCACCGATGCCGTACGAATCTCCTCCGAAGCGTCGGCCGCCGTCTACAGCGTCGGCGAATTGCCGTCCGGAACTCCTGTCGCCGTAGTGGATTTCGGTGAAGCGGCGGTCCGGGTCACGATCCTCGTCTGCGAAAACAGGGGACCGGCCCGCATACTCGTGACCCGGAGCAGTGCGGAATCGGGTGGCGAGGTGTTCGACGCGGCGATTCGCCGATGGACCGACATGCAGATGGCGCAAC
Organism: Nocardia sp. BMG111209; assembly: GCF_000381925.1. NCBI lineage: Bacteria > Bacillati > Actinomycetota > Actinomycetes > Mycobacteriales > Nocardiaceae > Nocardia > Nocardia sp. BMG111209. The sequence continues at coordinate 5,028,192 of NZ_KB907307.1, read as the reverse complement.
GGAACCCGGCGTTGTTCGATCTGCTCGGCGCCGGTGCTGGCACGCCCGCCGACCTTGCCGGTTTCCGGGCCGCCGTTCGAGTCGCAAAGGAACGGCTGTCGAGGGAGACGGTCGCGACCATCGAGGCGCGCGCCGGGGACCTGCAGGAAACCCTGGTGCTCGAACGCACGGAATACGAGCGCTCGATCGGGCCCGATATCGCTCGGGCGATGGGTCTGTTGCGCAGTGCTGCCGAGGAGGCTGGGGTTGTACCCGCCGGACTGCACGTCGTAGCGATCGGCGGATCGGTGCGAGCTCCATTGATCGCGAACAGATTCCGGTCCGCGGCCGACAGGATCGTAACCGGCGATCCGAAACTGACGGCTGTGTTGGGTGCTTCGGGTGCATCGGTGCCGAGTCCGAGCGGGCAGAGTGTCACATCATCTCGTGCTGCGCCCCTGGCCCCTGTTGCGCGCGGAGATGTTTCGACCGGTGAATTGTCCATCCCGGTAGCACCTTTCGCGGACAACCCGACGCCTACTTGGCTCGTCGGAGAAGATCCACACTCACCGACCGTCGCGGTCGAGGTACCGACCTTGCGATCGAGAGCTGCGAATCGGCCCCGGCGTCGGGGTGGAATCGTCCTTGTCGGCGTGCTGATCGCAACAGTCGTGGTTGTGCTGGCAGCAGGTGGATTGGTCGTTTTCGAGTCAGTTCGTGGAAAGCCGGTCTCGGCGCGCCCAGCAGAAGCGACTCGTCCGGCCGCAGCGGGATCCCCGAGCACGATGAGTGTCAAGGCGACGATTCCGATCGACACCACCGCGGCGGGGATCTCGGCCTCCGCTGACACTGCGTACGTGGTCGGCACCACACAGGTGTGGATCATCGACACGAGGACCGGCGCGGTTCGCGCGGTGGTCGACACCGGAAAATTGTTGTCCGCTATGGTCGTCGATCCTGCGACCGGACTGATCTATGCCACGGCGAGTGACTGGGCGTCCAACAGCACAGTCGAAATCATCGACCCGGCGAGGAAGGCGGTCGTCGCATCCGTGCCTGTGGGTCAGCAGGCGACGAATATCGCCCTGGATTCCGACCTGCACCGTATATATGTCTCGACTCTGGGTTTCGATGATCGAGCCGGGTTGGTAATGCTCGACACCACCAGTCATGCCGTATCGGGGTCGGTTCCGGTGGATACCCAGGTGGTCCGGATCGTAGTATCCCCGAACGAACACGCCGTCTATCTGGGAGTCGGGAAATCCGACCGCAACACCGCAATAGAGGTGCTCGATCAGCAGGGCAAGGTCTCGGCGAAGATTCCGCTCGGCCCGCCGATCAGGAGCATGGCCCTGGATTCTGCGACGGGCAGACTGTTCGTCGCCGACGAAACGGGCACGGGTGACCGCTTCGATACCGAGTTGAGTGTGGTGGATCTGCGGTCGGGTACCGTGACGGCACGGGTTCCGACCGGTGTTTCGGGCTACGACCTGGCCTTCGACCCGGCAGTGAACATGATCTACGTGGCCAATTCGCATGTGCCGGACGGGCAGTTGACCGTAGTCGACGCCAAGGCGGCTTCGGTCGTTTCGCATGTTCCCGTGAGCGCCGGTAATGGAGTCCGAGATCGTCCCGCATTCGTCACTGTCGATCCCGCGACGCATGCGGTCTATGCAGTGGGTGACAGGTCGGTGTGGGTGATCGCGCGTTGAGGAAATCCGCACTCGATCATCCGTGGATCACCGCCAGCGTTCCGTCACCGTTGTCGACATAGACCATATGTGTGCCGGTATCGATGCCCAGCGCGGCCGAAGCAGTCGTACTCGGCAGTGATTTCACCACCGAAAGGGTGGTCGTATCCACAACGGCGATCGTCGGCGTTGTTTCTCCGCCCACGTATGCGCGGTGGGCGCCGGGGTCGACGACAACTCGGTACGGAGTGAAACTCAGGGCGACGGACTTCAGCACGGAATTCGTTGCGGTACTGATGGCCGTCAGGCCGGAGGAGGTACCACCGGGGTTCTGCGCGGTGGTGGTGACGTAGGCCAGGTGCGCGGATTCGTCCACCGTGACGTCGTATGGACGACCTTCCAGCTTTATCGCCGCCTTCGGCGCACCCGATGTCGTGTCGAAGACTCGCAGAGTGTTGTCGGCCCCGGCGACATAGACCGAGCGCGCCACCGAATCCACTGCCGCATAAGAAGAATAGACTCCTGCCGCCACTGAACCGACGATGCCCGGCCCCGTCGGATCTATCGTGGTCAGGGCGCTCGACTGAGGATTGTGTCCATCGGTGTTTCCGACGTCGCTGTAATCGACGACGTAGGCGAGGTGGGTCTGTTGATCGACAGCGACTCCCCAGCATTGATCCGGCATCGAGATTTCCCTCGTCACCGCACCGATTCGAGTGTCGATGATCGACACCGTACTGTGATCGGCCTGGCCCGGGCCGGAATTGACGACATACAGGGTGTGACCTTCGCGATCGAGCGCCACGCCGCGTGGATAATCCCTGACCTTGATGGTTTTCGTGACCACCCTTCGGGTGGTATCCACCACCGATACGGTGCCGTCGCTGCTGTTTGCGAGGTAGGCGAGGTTGTCGACGCTATCGATCGCTATCGATCCGTCGACACCCGATCCGACCCCTGTCACCGTCGCTCCAGGGGGTACGGGATGACTATTGCTGCTGCCGACTACCACGACAGTCACTGTGACCACCGCGAGCACAGCGACGACCACACCCACGAGAATGGGCAGCAGTACCTTCGCTCGCCGGCCTGAGCGCCTGCGTCGAGGCGGCCCGAACGGAACGGCCGAGGTATTCGGGGTGTCGTTCGGCGGTGGCGGTGAGCCGGGCGGTGTCCGGGCATGGATGAGTGTGGAGGCACCACCGGCCGTCGGCGCGACCAATCCGCCTCGGGCGACCTGGGTGTCCGGTTGTTCCGGGAGGAAAACTTTTCCGAGACTGCCGAATATGGTTCGTACGAGTGGAGTCCGAGCGCATCCACCGATCAACAGGACGGACTCGATGTCGGCCACGTCGGTGATCCCCGACTGCTCGAAAACCATGCGTGCGATACCGGCGGCTCGCAGGACATCCGGGCGGATCAGGTTGTCGAATTCGCCGCGTGTCAGGGTCAGCGGGACGACAGCGCCACTGTGGACCCGGACCACGATCTCCGCAGTCGGCTGTTCCGAGAGCTTCTGCCTCGCAACGCGGATCGTATTCCACAGCTCGGCTGTGTCGACCGGGGTGCTACCCGGCGTATGAGTGTCCACCCATCGTTGGATGGTGGCATCGAAACTGCGCCCGGCGACCGAGGCATCGCTTCGTGCAGCGATGGGCTGCCATGCTCCGTTCGACGTGGCTACCAAGACGGCTACGTCGAATGTGCCTGCGCCGTAGTCGATCACCGCTACGCGGGTGCCGGGCCTCGGTGGTCCGGTCTCCCTGCTGTACTGGGCTATTGCCGCGAGTGGTTCGGGCACTACACGGATCTGCGAGGATGTGTATCCAACCTGTGCCGCCGCCGCAGCCAGTGCGTCTGTACGGTCCGGGGGCCACGACAGCGGACAGGTCAGCACAATACGATCGGGTCTTCGACCGGACCACGAATACACCAGCCGATCGGTCAAGGACCGGACGACGGCCATTGCCGATTCGCGTGTCGACGCAGCGCCGGAATTCGTAGTGAGATACGGTCCGATCGGTTCGATCAACTCTTCGGCCGCAGCTGGTGGCGAATTCGAATCGGTATCGACCGTTGCGGCAACCGCCGCGACCGTCGCGCTGCCCATGTCGATGACCACCCACCGTGACGAGTTCACCGGCGCTCGTCCTTGATGGCCCGGATGATGGCCGCTATCTCCGTATTTATCAACCCGACGAAGCGCTCCGGACCGCTTCCGTACGCCAGAATCGGACTCCCATCGACTACCACGTAGCGCCCGTCATCGAGATGGTCGCGCCAGACCAGGCCGCGCGCGGTCCTACCACGCGGGCCGAAGTGGGTGATGCCCTGGCTGATTTCGATAGTTCCGATCGAGCCTGCCCTGGCGCGAAGGAATTCCCCGACGCCGCCCGGACCGTCATCCATCGTGTCCCATACTGTCGACACCCCCGAGATCTCCGCCGCTCCATCGTTGTCGGGTACCGGTACGGCGATATCGGATATCCGTCCTGCCGATGTCACCGGAAGTGCCGCGACGACAACATCTGCGAGCCGGATCGGGTCGCATTCGACCACAGTGAACCCAGCGCTGTGCTCGACCGTTGCGCCGGGCAACTGCGACACGAGATATCCGCGATTTTCCCGGCGAGCCGCGAGTAGTCGAATCAGCTGCTTCGGATCGTCTGGATATCGGACGTCGCCGCCCTGCACGATCAGTTTGACATCAGGCGCTGTGATATCGGCGAGAAATCGGTGGACGGCGGGATCGGACGCGATCGGAGACTGTTCCCGGATGCGTCGCATCTCTCGTTGATAGTCGTCTTCGAATTGAATATCGGACAGGAAACTGAACGGCAGCGGAAGTAGAAATTCATCACGTGTCGTCTGCCACAATGCGGCGAATTCGTGATCGGTGAACATCCATCGCGGATTCATTTCTCCACCACCGGTTTGACGACTTGTGGCCCCTTCCCGAGAGCATCATCCAGATGTTCCGTCGAATCGAGGTACGCTGCGCGCTTGCGTTCCTTGCTCTGCTGTCCACCCGCACCGTGCGCCGCACCGGCAGGCATGCCGGGCGAGCCCGCACCGGCGGCAATCCCGGCACGCCCGGCTGTCGTCGAGGATTCGGCGGCCGCATTCGTCGCGGCGGCCGGGGTGGCGGCCCGCGGAAACAGCCGCGCCGACTGCGAGGGGTTGCGGGACGAGCTCGAATTCGGGCCTCCGATACCTGCCGTGCCGCCGCCGGCACCCGAGCCGGCACCGCCACCGAGGCCGGGTCCGGCCAGGCCGGGTCCGGCCGACTCCAGACCGATGGGAGCCAACTTCGATGCGGCATCCGTGACGTCGCCGCGGACCCCCTGCGCCGCTTGCTGTGCGAATTGAGCAGCTTGTTGCGCAAGTTGTTCGGCTGTACCGGCAGCCTGCTGTCCTGCCTGTTGTGCGGTACTGCCGAGTTGTTGTGCGAGGCTTGCGGCCTGTTGGCCGAGCTGATCGAGCGGCGACCGGGTGGAGGAGGGATCCGCGGGCTCGGTGGCTGGTGGTTTCGCCTGCAAATCGTCCTGAGGCGCAGGGATGTCGGAAGGAACGGCGGGTGCATCGCCGGGGCCCAGTGCCGTGCTGATCGGACTTGTCGGCGACACTGCGGTTCCCGGTCCCGGCCCGACCGGCACGACCGGTGCGGGCGGAACCGGAGCGCCCGGATCGAGTATCACCCCCTGATCCGACGGAATGCCGTTGAAGGCCGCGGCGGGATGTTCCAGCACCGGAATGTGCGCGCAGGTGAATTGCATGCCCGGTACGTAAGTCTTTCCGTACGCATCCGCGAGACGATTGCGGTACTCCACGTCACCGGCATAAACGCGGTCGTGGAATACGAGGTAGCTCGTTCTCATCTTGGTGCTGTCCACGTTGTCGAGTGCATTCGTGGTCGCTTCGATCCATCCCGCAGTGTACAACAGCGTCTTTCCGAATGCTGTCATATTGTCCTGGAGGTGGGCCGAACTCTTGGCGTAGGTACGGATCGATCGCGCGGCTATGGCGCCACCCGGGCCGGTCCAGGACTGGTCGGTGACCCGATTGGCCCGGCTGGCGAATTCTGCGAATATTCCGGCGAGTTGCGCTGCCATGCCGTTCCAGGTGTCGGAGAAATCCCGGACCCGCTCCGGTATATTGGTGGTTCCCCATCCGTAGAAGCTCATGAGGGCGTTTAATTTTTCCAGAGAGAGGCTGGCCGGGGTCTCGGGCTGGATCGTTACATCTTCGAATCCCTGTGCATTCTGCAGATCCTTGGGCTCGTCGTGTTCTCCGACATTGGGTATGGAGGTGGGACCGGGAATATCGACGAGTCGTGCCGGAGCCGGATCCTTGTTGATCGAATCGAAGACGGCCTGATTGTGCCCCTCCGCTTGCGCGTATGTTTTCGCGGCGGCTTGGACGGTATCGATCATGTCCGAGAGGATCGCGAGGTGATCGTCGCAGATCTGGCCGAGTTCCTTGCCTTTGGCGGAGAATTGCTTGGCCAGTTCCTGCCCCGAGACCAGAGAGGACAGTGGCCCGTCGCCGGTGACCCGCCCGACCTCCTGCTTCAACGCCTTTACGCCCGCAATGAGATCCGATATCGTGCCGATGAGATCGGACGCCACCGAATCGTCGAACTTCATGTTGAATCCGCCGGTGGCTATGCCTTTCAGCGCGGGCCACGGTGTGACCGGCGGCGCTGGTTGGTCGTCATGTCCGGTCATCCGGATCCCCCTCCTGAATCCCGCAATGTCGAGCGTCGCATCACACGCTACGACGCTCGTCGCGCATGACGCTACCCGTGCGGCGACGCAACGGTACTCGGCGAATCTCTACCTCGGCAAAGGATGGAGGTCGGGCGCGCCGCATGGCCGAGGTTCGGTACTTCCATGGCCGGACCACAGCCGAATCCCGCTGGCGCACATGAGCCGTGGGTGCTATACCTGTTTTGCTACACAGGAGGGGAGTAAGAAGCATGGGTGACCTGGACCCGCCGGATGAGGATTTCGCCGGCGAAGACTCGGATCGTCTGCCTACCTGTACCGCGGCCTCGGTGACCGGTTCGATCGTGGTGCGGACCACGGAACAGGGTCTGCCGCTGGGGATTCGGATCGAGGCTGCCGAGTTGTACGGTAAGGATCCGATGCAGTTGGCCGGTGAGGTCCTGCGGTTGTGTCAGCGGTCGGCCAATCGGGCCGGGCTGGCGCGACGGAAGCAGTTGGCGGAGGCCGGGATCAGTGCTGCGAGCCTCGCGCACAGCGGGTTGCCGACGGAGGCCGAGCTGGCTCGGCAGGAGATCGTCGAGGAGCAGGACTACGACACGGAGCCGCAGAGCTGGCTTCGGTCGATCTGAAATATCGAGGGGTGGGCAGTGATCGAGTCGATGGACGACCTGGAGGCTCGGGTTCGTCGGCAGTTGTATCGGATGCAGGGTTTCTCGGAGGATGTGGCGCGCGTTCGCGCGCGCGAGGTCTCGGAGGACGGCGCCATCGCGGTCGAAGTCGACGGTAACGGGGCTTTACGGAATCTCGAGTTCTCGGGCGATATTTCGCGTATGTCGCCGGAGGAGTTCGAGCGGATCCTCGTGGACACCGCGAATGCGGCTGCGCAGCAGGCATTTGCTCGCCTCTCCGAGCTGATCACCGAGTTCAACGGTGCTGCGGCGGATCGGGCCGGCGGATAATCCGTCGCCACTGCCGAAATGCGATGAGATTCTGGCGCAAGCACTTTCATCTCTGTAACGTCAATCGGATCGACACATCCGGGAGGGAAATCCAATGGGCGACCTTGTGAAAGCAGATCCGGCCGCTATTGCGGCGTTCGGTACCCAGCACGCCGGGATGGCGGGGCAGGTGGCGGGGTCCGCGGCTGCCGACGTGGTGGGTTCGCTGGCGTCGGCCGTGCCGGTGTTCGGGCTGATCGGGCAGGACTTCCTGGCCGCATTCGCGCAGGCGCAGTTCAGTTTCCTGCAGTCGAGCGCCGAGATCGCCGCTGTGCATGCCGGTATCGCGACGGGTGCGCTCGAAGGGGCTGCCACGTACACCGGTACGGAACTCGGCAACGCGAACTCGTTCATATCGAGTATCGCCGGCCTGCTGTGACGACACCGGCCGTGGGGGCGGTGGGCGGCCGACTCGATCCGACCGTGCTGGATGTGCTGCGCGGCAGCCCGATCGGGCCCATGCTGGATCGGCCGGTCTCGGATATGTTGCGGGACGCGGGTTTACCGCAACTGCCGGCGCTGCCACAGCTTCCCGCGCTGCCGCAGTTGCCGAATCTGCCGCCCCTGCCGAATATCGATCCGTCGGCGCTCATCCAGCCGGCGCTGCAACTGCTGCAGGCCTTCGGCACCGGCAAGCTCGGTGGCGGGGGCTTCGATCCGACGCAATTGTTGTCGTCGGTGGCGAACGCGCTGATGTCGACGGCTTCCCAGGGCGCGAGTGCGAATGCCGCGGTCGCACCGAATTGGAACAGTGACGCGTCCGACAAGGCGCAGCACAAGAGCGATCAGGCGCAACAGGACAGCGTCAAGGTCGCCGATCAGGGACAGCAGCAGAAGATGATCCTGCTGCAGGCCCAGCAGGTCGTCGCCGAGGGGGCCGCCGAACTCACCGGGGTGATCCAGAAGTTCATCGCCGAGGTCGTCGCGGGCGGTGTCTTCCTGTTCACGCCGGTGGGGATCCCGTTGCTGATGGGCATGGCCACCGAGGCCGTCGGGGAGGCGACCACGATCGCCGCGAAGACCCGCGGCGAATTGACGGTGCAGACCGCGCAGATGGCCACGGCCGGTTTCAAGATACCGATCGACGGGGTGCCCGACCCGGGAGAGATCTCCGGTCTGGCCGCACAGGCGGTGAATCTCGTTCAGCCGTACCTGCAATCGGGTGCACAGGCCGCGACCCAGGTGGCCTCGGTCGGCGAACAGGCTGTGAGCCAAGCGGTCTCGGCCGGCCAGCAGGCCATCAGCCAAGGCGCGCAGGCGTTGTCGAGCGCGGCGAGTTCGGTGCTGGGCACGGCGGGGCAGGCCCTGCAGGGCGCGTCCACCCAGGCGGTGTCCGCGGCCGAGCATGCGTCGGCGGACCTCGGCCTCGACAGTGCGGCGACCGGTGAGACGGCGGGCGGCGGCGGAGTCGCGGGTATCGGCGGTATGCCGCTCGGCGGGGCCGGTGGCGGGGCCGGCAGCCCCTGGCAGGGTGGCGTCCCGCGCGCGGGACTGCCGAATCTCGGGCAGCCGCACGTGCCGCGCACCGGCGGCCAGACCGAGGAAACCGAAACGGAGACAACGACAACGACGACAGCCGCGGCTCCCGGCATGATGCCGGGCGCGGGCCTGGCCGGGGCCGCGCGCCCCAGCGAGGGTGGATCCGACGGCGAACACCGCCCGAACCTCGTCACCAGCGCCCACGGCGACGAGGTCGTGGGCACCATCGAGGGGGTCTCGCTGCCGGTGGTCGGTGCGGCCGAACCGATGCCGGAACCACCTCCCGACAAAGAGCTCACGCTCTGAAAATCCGGTAGGAACAGGAGATTGTCATGGTCACGAGCGATTTCGACGGCGTGCAGTTCGACCCGGTGGCGGCCCGGCAGGCGGCCGCGCAATTGGACGGTCTGGCCGGTCGGCTGGCCGGTGATCTGCAGGACGAGCGGCCGCGTCTGACGGCCGCGCCGGCCGGATCCGACGAGGTCTCGGTTCGGGCGGCGCAGACGCTCGAGGCCGTGGCCGAGTCGTTCCGGAGCAGTGCCGACGCGGGCGTGCTCGAGGTGCGCAAACTCGCCGCCACGCTGCGCGTGCAATCGGATCATTTCGGACAGGCGGAAGCCGACAACAGCGCCGACTTCGGCGGCGTCACGACGGCCTGATCGAGGCAGCGATGGTAGTGGAGCCGACGAAACCGGGATTCACCGGGACGGTCTGGGAATCCAGGCCGCCCGAGCAGCTCGCGCGCGAACTCGTCACGGGTGCGGGTGCGGCGCCGACCGCCGAGGCCGGACTGGCCTGGGCGCGGCTGTCGGCCGGATTCGCCTCGGCTGCCGTCGAATACGAGCGGATCCTCGGCCTGATCGACTCCGCCTGGCAGTCCCGGGCGAGCCGGGACGTGCTCGATCGGATCCGCGCCCTGCGGGATTGGCTGGCCGAGGCGGCGGCCTCGGCCGCCGCGAACGCGGCACACGCCGAGACGCACGCCGCCGCCTACGAGATCGCCCGCCTGGCCATGCCGGATGCCGGTGAGGTCGAAGCGATCCACGCCATGCAGAAGAACCTGGAACAGGTGGGCACCGCGCTGGGCGCGCCGATGCTGGGCAGCCTGGCGCAGCTCGACGGTCAGGCCGACGCGGCAAAAGCCGTTGCGGCACGGGTCATGCGCACCTACGAGGCGACGACCGAGCCGCTGGCCACCCCGTGGGAGCAGGAGGCTCCACCCGTGGTGGCCACCGAGGCGGCCCTGTCGGCGGAGACCGGCGCGGCGGCGGAGGTAGCGCCGGCGGCCGCGCCGCCGATGCTGCCCGGCGGTTTCGCGGGTCTCGGGCCGGTCGATTTCGCGCGGCCGCTCACCGCCTACCGCTCCCGCAACGTGAACCGGACGTCGACCGAGTCCACCGTGGAAACCACTGCGAACGAACAGGTTTCGGTGCAGTCGGTCGGTTCGATGCCGATGGGCGGAGCGCCGATGGCCGCCGCGGGACAGGCCAAGCGACAGCACTTCCCGCGTGCCGCCCTGCCGGGCGAATCCGCGGCCGCGGCGGCCCAGCTCGATGTGGAGTCGGGAATGCAGGCGGCTCCGGCGGTGCTCGGTGGGCTCGATCCCGCCGCGCCGCGTATCCCGACCGGGATAGAAGTTGTTTCCGCACAACGACACTCGGACGCACAGGCCGCGCCCGAGCCGGCCGGGGAGCACCGGGCGACCGCAGGGGAGGCGCCGTCGTGACCACACTGACCAACGACAGTCTGCTGGCGCTGGCCGGGCATCTCGGCGTGCAGACGCTGCCGCTGGTGCTCGCGGCGTCGCCGCGGCAGGACACGTACGAGGCGTGGTCCGCGGCGCAGGCCCGGGCGATCGCGGAGCTGACCGCCGATCGCCTGATCGATCGGCACGGCGACGTCGAGCCGGAGATCGCCACCTCACTGTTCGTGCTGGCGCAGCCGGAGCGTGAACTCGTCGCCCGGATCATCGCCGAGGACAAGCAGATTCGGGTGTGCCTCGCTCGTCGCGGCGCCGCTCATACGCTGGCCGTGCGCCAAGGCGACAGTTACGACATCCGCCCGATCTGGGCGGACGGGTCCAGCGAATCGCTGGCCCGGCCGATCCTGGACGTGCTGGGGCCGTCGACGGCAGCGGACGTGGTGAACGTGAGCGCGCCGGCGACCGACCTGCGGGACCGGCTGGACGGCGCCGCCGGCTCCGCCGGATATGCCGACGCCCTCTACGGGCTCGGCGTCGAGGACCGGGATGCCACGGCGTACGGGCTGGCCCTGGATTCGTGCCACCGCCACACCGAGCTGGTGGCCTATGCGCACGCCGACGGCGTGATCGACCGATCACCGGCCGGCGTCGTGGTCTACGACACGGCGCGTGGCCGGATCGTCGCGGCCCCCGGTGTCGCCGCGGATCAGCAGATCTGGGCGACATTGGCACCGGGTACCGATCACCGGATCGGACAAGCGATTCGGGGGCTGATCGAGTCATTGCCCGGGGGGAGGTGGCTGACGGATTAATTCAGATGGCACGGCGATCGGCGAATGCGCGATCGCCGGGATTTTCCCGTTCGGTGATGACTCGCTGACAAACAATTCCAATTCGACCCGAAAGGTGAGACAACATGACTGATGGTGTGAAGTTCATTGCGGACTCCTCCAAGTCCGCGAAGGACGATCTGTCGGAGGCCGTCGACAATATGCGGGCGACGCTCCGCGCGATCGACCAGACCGTGACCAATGTGTCCGGTTGGTCCGGCGACGCGCAGGGCGCGTTCACCGGTGTGGGTGTCGCGTGGGGCGACCAGTCCCGCAAACTGCACGCGACGCTCGACGCCATCTCCCAGCATGTGGAAACCGGCTCCAACACCTACATGCAGCAGGAGCAGGACAACATCGATATCTTCAAGCACATCAACATCTGATCGATCGATCGCACAATTGCCGCTTTCCGGGAGGGAATGACAATGTCGAGTATGGAATACCACGCCGCATCGTTGCACGAGCTGGCCGAGACCTTGAACGGCCATCTGACCCAGCTGCAGCAGCACGGCGAGCAGGTGGGGACGGCCGCCAAGACCCTGGGCGTGGCCTGGGAGGGCAACGAGGGTCACGAGCAGTTCGCCGCCGTGCACAGCAAGTGGGATCAGAACCACAACGAGGGGATGGAAGTGCTGGGGCGAATCACCAGCGCGGTCACCGAGGCGCTGACGCGCATCACGACGGCCGACTCCAACGTCGGCAGTGGTTTCGGCGGTCTCTGACCCCCCGCCGCGTCTCATCCCCGCGCACCCCTTCGGAGTCGTCTTCCCGAGGGGGTGCGCGACTGTGCCAGGCCGACCAACAGTGACGGAGTTGCCATGCCGGCTCAACTGAGCACCCGCGCCCAGGTCAACGGGTATCGCTTTCTGCTGCGCCGGCTGGATCACGCGATGGTCCGCCGCGATATCCGGATGTTGCACGATCCGATGCGGTCGCAGTTGCGGTCGTTGATCGTCGGTGCGGTGCTCGCCGTGCTGCTGGTGGCGGGGTGCTCGATTCTGGCGTTCATTCGTCCGCAGGGCACGATCGGGGACAAGGCGAAGATCGTGATGGGCAAGGACAGTGGTGCGCTGTACATCGTCGATCGGGATCAGAACGACGCGAGCAGGATGACGTTGCATCCGGTGCTGAATCTGGCCTCGGCGCGGTTGATCACCGGGAGCAACGAGGCCCCGAAATCGGTGAAGGACGCCAAGCTCAACAATGTTCCGCGCGGGCCGTTGCAGGGTATTCCGGGTGCGCCGGCCGCGCTGCTGGGTTCCGGTCAGGGTGACCATTCGAATTGGACGCTCTGCGATACCGTGCGTACCGGCCGGACGGGTGCGGCGGGGCCCGCCGGCGGTGTGCAGACCACCGCGGTGGTGGGGAAACTCGATCTGAGTTCCCGGGTGCGGGCGGCGGATCGGGATGCCGCGTTGCTGGTGCGCAGTGGGGACAAGACGTATCTGGTCTACGACGGTAAACGCGCGCAGGTGGATACGCAGAATTCGGTGATGGCGCGGACGTTGAATCTGGCGGCGCAGCCGCCGCGGCCGGTCTCGCTGGGGTTGCTCGGTGCGGCGGCGGAGGTGCCGCTGCTGACGCCGCCGGTGATTCCGCACGCCGACGAGCCGGGGCCGGGCCGGTTGGGCAATATGCGGGTGGGCACCGTCATGCGGGTGGGTGGCACCGCCGAGGCGAACAAGTCCGACCTGTACGTCGTGCTCGACGATGGGGTGCAGAACATTTCGCCGTTCACCGCGCAGGTGCTGCGCAATGCCGACTCGCACGGGATGAGCGATATCCCGCAGCTGCCACCGGATGTGCTCGACGGGATGCGAATCGCCAAGGGGGATCTGCCCGTCGACGACTTCCCGGCCGAGGTGCCGAAGATCGTGCGGGTCGAGGACGCGCCGGTCGCCTGCATGGCCTGGTCGAAGGATCCGGGTACCGCGCCGGGGCGCAAGGATGCGGCGGAGGGGCCCGCCGATCGCGCGGGTGTCACCCTGCTCACCGGAACCCGTCTGCCGCTGCCGGATTCGGCCGCGCCGATGGATCTGGCCTCGGGCAACGGCGGGGGCAGCCGCGCGGACAGTGTGTATGTGCCGCCGGCCACCGGTGAGTTCATCCAGGTCACGGGGACCGAGGCGGGCAGCGTGCGCCGGGACGGGCTGTTCTATGTGTCCGACAACGGGATTCGCTACGGCATCCCGGATGTCGCGACCGCGGAGGTGCTGGGGCTGGGCCGGACACCGCGGCTGGCGCCCTGGGCGGTCGTGAGTCAGCTGGTGCCCGGCCCGATGCTGGACAAGCAGAGTGCGCTGGTCACCCGGGATGTGCTGCTGTACGACAAGCATTGAGTCACAGCGTCGGAAAGTACTGCGGGACAGCATCTTCGGGTGCTGTCCCGCGGTGGTTTCCGGGCGGATGACGATCTCGGCCGGTCAGCGCTGTGCCGTGCCCGCGAAATACCGTTGTTCGGTCGGCGTGGTCACCAGTTGCGCGGTGGCGGTGGCCGACGGGGTGATCACCGTGATCATGTTGGTGGGGTTGCGGTGCTGCAGGATGGTGACGTCGGCGTTGGGCTGCCATTGTGGCGAAACACCGGGATACAGCGTGAGAATCGTCGCCGAGCCGGGTGGGGCGGCGGCGGTGACGCCGTCGAACACCACCAGGGTGGCGGCGGGCAGCGGCAGCCGTCCGCCGGGAACGGTGTTGTGCCGCAGGCTCTGGGTGACCGAGGAGGCCAGCGACAGCGCGTGCTGGTTGCCCACGCCCGCGATCATCGCCTGCCAGGCGCCGGGACGGTTGGTGTACACGACCGCGGCCGCGCCCAGCGCGATGGCCCGCAGGATCACCTGTTGCGCGAGCATCAGGCTGCCGACGATATCGATGCGACGCGAGCCGGAACCGATGAGCGGCACCGCGATTCCGCGGCCGGTCTCGTCGGCACCGATGAGCTGCCCGCAGCCCGAGGTGGGCACCGCGAAGCCCTCCAGCGCCTCCAGCGGGCCGCGATAGCCGGCGATGCTCGCCGGTCGCACGCCGAGCGGCAGGCTGTCCAGCAGGGCCCAGGACTGTCGGCGCGGCAGTTCGTGCAGGCCCTCGATCGGCGGCTGATCCGGTACCCGCGGCAGGTCGTAGCGCACGCGCGCGTCGACTTCGAGGAGGGTGCGCGAACTTTCACCGGGTGTCCGTTCCGCCGGGCGGAGGCGGACCGCCACGGTGGTCGCCAGGCTGGGGACGGCCCACACCCGGGCCAGGCCGCGAGCGTTGATCAGCTCACTGTCGATGCGGTAGTTGACCAGGTGAACGCCGTTGAACTCCAGCGACTTCGCGGTTTCGGTGTATTCCTCGACCGGGATGCCGCGGGTCAATTCGCGTAGCGCGCTGTTCATTTCGCTCGCGGTCAGGACCGAGGCGGTGATCCCGCGGGCGGCGAGGCGGTTGGCGACGCGGCGGGTGGCGGCGGTGGCGGTGCGCAGTGCGCCGTCGGAACCGCCGCCGCGATTGCCCACGGCCTTCGCGTTGGCCAGCGGATCCAGTCGCAGCACGATCCAGACCGTGCGATGCGCGATGGCCGGCAGCGGCCCGAGGATCTCGTCGTACATCCGCGCCAGCGGCACCACGGTGGCCGCGTACCCGGACAGCACGGCTTCGTTGCTGGCGGTGCGGGTTCCGGTGCTCACGACATCGATGGAGTCCAGTTCGATGTCGAATTGCAGCAGGCAGCTCGCGATTTCGGTCAGCGGCAGCAACTGGTCGGTGCTCAGCGAGCCGCGGCGCAGCATGGTCAGCGTGTCCGGTGGCGGATCGATGCGCAGCATGGTGGTGAGTGAGGTTCCGTCCCACTGCAATCCGTAGCTGCCGCCCTCGGGCAGCGGCGCGTCGATCAGGGTGGGTTCCTCGGCGTCGCGGTGGCGCATCTGCCGCCAGCGGAAGGCGGTCCAGCGGCCCAGCCGCCGGCCGATCAGCAGACCGGCGACCGCCGGTACCGCGGCGGCCGCGGCCACGCCCCACCACGCGATGTGCAGGGCCACGGTCACCAGGGAGGCGGCGATCGCCACCAGCGCGACCGGAATGACCAGGTGCAGTGGCAGATAGCGGAACAGCCAGGGGTCGTCGGACCGCAGCGTCGCGGCGGGTGCGGCGGCGTGCCGGGCCGAGGGCGCGGTCGTGGATGAAGTCACGATGGTGTTGTCCTGCCGGATCGGTCGGGCTAGGCGAGGCCGAGCGAGGAGAGCACGTTGTCGAGCGCGGTCGTCATGTCCGGCGCCTCGATCCGCATGAGCACGGACGCGTCGGCGGCGCTCAGGTCCAGGGAATCGTCGTTGGCGAGCCGGAATTCGCGTTCCTCCTCGGCCGCCTCGATCAGGTTGCGGATGAAGCGGCCGTTGCCGGCGAGGTCGACCCCGCGGCGCGGCTGCCCGCTCTGATCGGTGCTCTCCAGCTGGTAGAGCCGCTCGCAGGCGGCCACCAGCTGGGTCAGCGCGCCCTCGGACAGTTCCGAATCACGGCTGCGCGCAATGACTTCGCCGATGCGGCCGAGTTCCTCGGCGGTGTAGGAGGGGAACTGCAGCCGCTTGGCGAAGCGAGACGCCAGGCCGTCGTTGGCCGCGAGCAGCCGATCGATCTCGCCGTCGTAGCCGGCGATGATGACGACCAGCCGGTCGCGGTCGTTCTCCATCCGGGCCAGGATGGTGTCCACGGCCTCCCGGCCGAACGCGTCGCCACCGGAAAGTCCCTGCTGGATCAGCGTGTACGCCTCGTCGATGAACAGCACGCCGTCCAGCGCGGAGTCGATCAGCTTGTCGCTCTTGATGGCGGTGGAACCCAGGTGCTCGCCGACGAAGTCGGAGCGCTTGGTCTCGATCACCTTGTCGGTCTTGATGATTCCGAGGCCGCAGTAGATCTTCGCGACCACCCGGGCGATGGTGGTCTTACCGGTGCCGGGCGGGCCGGTGAAGGCCAGATGCTGTCCGCGCGCGGCGCTGGCCAGGCCCTTCTCGGCGCGGATCTTCGCCAGCTGGGCACTCGACTGCAGCTTGGCCACCTGGGTTTTCACCGCGGTGAGACCGATCTGCCGGTCGAGTTCGGCGCGCGCCTCGGCGAGGATCTTCTTCGCCCGATCCTGGGCGTCGGCCTGCTCCTTTTCCTGCAACGAGGGCGCCGACGCCGGATCCCAGCGGTCGGTGCGGGCCTCGATGACCTCCTTGCCGGTGACCGTGATCCGGTAGGTGCGGTCCCGCATGGCCTCGGCGTTCTCGGCGAAATCCGGTGCCTGCGAATACACCTGCTCGAACAGGGCCTGGGCCTCGTCGGCGTGGCCGGTCTCGCGCAGGCACAGGCCGCGGCAGAACATCGCCGCCGTGCGCGCGGCCGGAATCGGGCCGCCCTCGGCCTGTTCCATCCGCCGGATCGCCTCGCCGAACAACCCGAGCTGCGCGCAGGCCGTGCCGACCATGACGTGTGCGCCTGCGGCCAGGTAGGGGTCCTCCCACTGCGCGGATCCGGCGAGTACGGCCATCACATCCGGCCAGCGCTGGGTGGTGTAGTGCAGCACGCCGCGGACGTAACCGGCTATGCGATCGTCGATCTCGCGTTCCGGATCGTCGGTGCGTTCGCGGCGCAGCGCGGCCAGCTCGTCGAGAACGCGCTCGGCCTCGTCGAAGTCGCGCACGGAAATCATTCGGGCCGCATAGGCGAGCCAGATCTCGGTGAAACTCGCCAGCGGATAGTCGATGTAGAGACCGGGCAGGAATCGGCCCGCGAGAACTCTTGGGGCCAAACCCAATCGACGTTGTTCCCGATGCAAACTGACGGTACTCGTCTTGTGCAGGTGGTGGAGCACATCGAGGGTGACCTCGCCGGCCGCGGCCCGGCCGAGCCATGCGTCGCACATCGTCGGATCCCATTCCGTCGCACGCGCAAAGGCGAGCTTCGCGTACTCGAGATCGCGGGTCGATTCCTGTCCGTCGATGCTCAATCCCAGGGACAGCACGCCGGCATCGAAAGCACGCTGTGCCTGGCGAATGTCGGTCATGTTCGCCGAACCCCGAATTCGGCTGTTCTGCTTACAGTTTGCCCCATGATTCCCACCCCGGATCGTACCGTCGCGCCGAAACCGGCTCTCCGATACATTATGGACGACGGCCCCTCGTGGGCAACCGAGACTTCACAGGAGCAGATCGACACGTGACAGCACAGTCGATCGGTGGCCGCGCTGCCGCCGAACCCGAATTGTGCCGAGTGTCCGTCATCGGGGGGGATACCCAGCTCGACGTCGGGCTTCCGGCTACCGTGCCCGTGGCCGCCTTCATCGGCGACCTCGTGGCGTTGATCGAATCGCGCAATCCACGATTGCCCGATCAGGAGGATGGGGGAGTACCTTCGCGTCCACAGCACTGGACGCTGGCCCGGTTGGGCCGCAACATGATCGCGCCCGGCCAGACGCTCGGCGAGGCCGACGTCCACGACGGCGAACTGCTGGTGCTGCGGCCGGTGGCGGCGAAGGAATCACCCGCGCTGTTCGACGATGTCATCGACGCGGTGGCGCGGCTGACGGCCGAGGAGTTCCGCGGCTGGTCCGCCGGGGCCGCGCGCTGGACCGGTCTGATCGCGGCGGTGGTCGCGATGCTGGCCACCCTGGGCCTGGCCGCCGCCTCACGCGCCACCGGTGATCGCTGGGTGGTGCCGTCCTTGCTCACCGGATTCGCCGTTGCCGCACTGGTTTCCGCCGTGATCGTGGCCCGCCGCTACGGCGACGAGCTGACCGCGACCGTGCTCACCGCGTGCATGCTGCTGTCGATCTTCGGCGGCGCGGCGCTGTTCGTCCCGGGTGCGCTGGGGAGTCCGCACCTGCTGCTCGGCTCGGCGGCCGCCCTGTTGCTGGCCGTGATCGGCTATCGGCTGATCGGGACCGGACCCTCGGTGGTCGCCGCGGTCGTCACGATGGTGACCTGCACGGGTATCGCCGCGGCGGTGTCGATGGTGTGGGATCCGGGCCTGCCGAAGATCGCCGCCGGCCTGTTGGTCGGTGCGCTGCTGTTGATTTCGCTGGTGCCGCGCATGGCGGCGGGCCTGGCCCGGCTGCCGGTGCCCCCCGTGCCGACCGCCGGTGGCGCGATCGATCCGGCCGATCACGAACCGCGGCCGACGATCGAGGGCATCGGCGCGATCGGCGCGACCGTGCTGCCGTCGGCGGCCGGTCTCGGACAGCGCGCCCGGATCGCCAACCACTTCCAGACCGGCATGCTGTTCGGCTGCGCCGTGCTGGCCGGGCTCGGCGCGCTGGGTTCGGTGGGCCGGTTCGGGGCGAGTCATTGGCAGGGTGCAGCGCTGGCTCTGGTCACCGCGATCGTGCTGTGCCTGCGCGGCCGCGCCTTCGCCGATCTGGCCCAGGCGGCCGTGCTGATCTCCGGCGGCGCGCTGGTATTCGTCGGGTTGAGTATCCAACTCGCCGTGGACGATTCGCGGCTGGTGCCGGTTTCGGTGGGGCTGCTGTTGCTGTTCGCGGTCGCCGTGATCGGATTCGGTGTCGTCGGACCGCATGTCGAGGTGTCGCCGGTGGTGCGGCGGTTCGACGAGATCGTGGAGTATCTGCTCATCGTGCTGGTGGTTCCGCTGGTGATGTGGGTCATGGACGTCTACACGGTGGCCCGGAACCTATGAGGCGCCGGGCCGCGTGGACGTGTCTGCTGTGTCTCGTCACGCCGGCCGTGCTGATGTCGGCCGGGCCGTCGCCTGCCGGCGCCGAACCGCTGCGGACCGTGGTGCCGCCGGTGATCGATCCGGGTGCGCTCGGCGCCGCGCAGGCGCTCAGCGGCAAGCCCGGCCCGCCCGATCCGACCGAGCCGGAACGGGTGTGCGCCAGGCCTTTTCTGCAAGGGCCGCCACCCCGGGATCCGGTGGTCGCGCAGCGGGTGCTCGATCTGCCCGCGGCCTGGCAGTTCAGCCGGGGGGCCGGGGTGAAGGTGGCGATCATCGATACCGGGGTCACGCCGCATCCGCGGCTGCCGCCGGTGCAGGCCGGCGGCGACTATGTGCAAGCGGGCGGGGACGGCCTGGCCGATTGTGACGGCCACGGCACCTTCGTGGCGGGCATCATCGCCGCCCGGCCGAGTCCCGACGACGCCTTCGCCGGGGTGGCGCCGGACGCCGACATCCTCAGCATCCGGCAGTCCAGCACCGCCTTCCAGGCCAAGAATCGCGGCGGCAACGGGCAGCCGGGCAATGTCGACGACGACGGCTACGGCAATGTGCTGACCATGGCCGCGGCCGTGGTGCGCGCGGTCGACCTCGGCGCGAAAGTGATCAATATTTCCCAGGTGGCGTGCACCCCGGCGGGATCCGATACCGCCGACGCGGCGCTCGGGGCCGCGGTGAAATACGCCTACGACAGCGGCACCGTGGTGGTCGCGGCGGCCGGTAACGCCGGTGGCGAGGGCCGCTGCAAGGATCAGAACGAGATCGGCGGCTGGGACGGGGTGACCACCGTGGCCAGCCCGGCCTGGTTCAGCCCGTATGTGCTGTCGGTGGGGTCGGTGGCGCCGGACGGCGGCCCGTCGTCGTTCACACTGCACGGACCGTGGGTGAGTGTCGCCGCGGTGGGGGAGGGTGTGGTGTCGCTGGACAACCAGCCCGGCGCCGGCGGTCTGGTGAACGCGCTGCCGGATTCGGAGAACAAGCCGCAGCTGTACGCGGGGACGAGTTTCGCCGCGCCGTACGTCTCCGGGCTCGCCGCGCTGATCCGCGCCCGGTTCCCGGAGCTGACCGCACAGCAGGTGATGGACCGGATCACGCGCACCGCGCACGCACCCGGTCCGGGCCGCGACGATCGGGTCGGCGCCGGGCTGATCGACCCGTTGGCCGCGCTGACCGCACAACTGCCGGATCAGCCGGCCGCGGCGGGTGTCGACCAGCCGCACGCGGTCGCGCCGCCGGGGCAGCCGGTGGGCCCGCCCGCGCTGCCGCGGCGCATCGCCACGATCGGTACGATCGCGTGCCTGGCCGCACTCGGAATCGGTTTGCTGATCGCGATTCCGTACCGGCGCAGGCGGATCGGCGACGAGCTGCCCGATTTCGATTCGTAGTGCCGGGGAGGGACTGTTTCATGGCCACCGAGGGTTTCGTTCGCCGTCCGCGCATCGCGCCGCCGCGCGCACCGGGCGGCGAGGTCGGATTGACGCCGCCGCCGGAGATACCGCGGCCGGTCTCCGGTCCGCTGCTGACGAAACTCATGCCGGTGGTCATGGTCGTCGCCGTGGTCGGCATGATGGCGATGTTCGTCATGATGGGCCGCAGCCTGCTGTCCAACCCGTACATGATGATGTTCCCGCTGATGATGCTCATGTCGATGGTCGGCATGATGGCCGGATACGGCAGGGGCGGTAAGAGCGCCTCGGAACTCGACGAGGAGCGCAAGGATTACTTCCGCTACCTGGACCAGATCCGCCGCGACGTCCGGCGGACCGGGGTCAAGCAGCTGGCGATGCTGGTCTGGAGTCATGCCGAGCCCGCCGATCTGCAGGGGCTGGTCGGCACCCGGCGGATGTGGGAGCGTCGGCCCAACGATCCCGATTTCGGGCATGTCCGGGTCGGGGTCGGCAGTCATCGGCTGGCCACCAAGTTGGCCCGGCCGGAGACCGGCCCGCTGGAGGATCTGGAACCGGTGTCGACGGTGGCGCTGCGCCGGTTCGTCCGGACGCATTCGGTCGTGCACCATCTGCCGACGGCCGTCTCGCTGCGCGCGTTCCCGGCCGTCAACATCGGCGGCCCGGCCGCGGACGCGCAGATGCTGGTGCGCTCGATGTTGATGGAGCTCACCGCATTTCACGGTCCCGATCATGTCGCCGTCGCCGTGGTCTGCGCCGATCCCGATTCGCCCGCCTGGTCGTGGGCGAAGTGGCTGCCGCATCTGCAGCACGCCGGCCAGCGCGACGGTATGGGTTCGGCCCGGATGATGTACCAGTCGCTGGCCGAACTGGAGACCGCGCTCGCCGACGAACTGCTGGAACGCGGCCGGTTCATGCGCAATCCGCAACCGACACAGGGCCGGATCCATGTGGTGGTCGTCATCGACGACGGTTACGTCAGCGGCAACGAGCGGCTGATCAGCGAATCCGGGCTCGATTCGGTGACCGTGCTGGACCTCACCGCGCCGGAGACCGGGCTGGCCGCGCGCCGTGGCCTGCAACTGGTCGCCGCCGGTGGGGACGTCTTCGCGAAAAGCGCTGCGGGAGTAGAGAAATTCGCGACCGCCGACACCGTGACCGTCGCCGAGGCCGAGGCGTACGCGCGTGCGCTGGCCCGGTATCGGATCGCCACCGCGGCGCAGATCGTCAGCCTCGGCGACAACACCACCACGACCGATCCGGGATTGATGGCGCTGCTGAAGATTCCGGACGCGGCGAATATCGATCCCGCCAAGGTGTGGCGGCCGCGGGTCGGCCGGGAACGACTGCGGGTGCCGATCGGCGTCACCCCGGACGGGGCGCCGGTCGAGATCGACATCAAGGAGTCCGCGGAGTGGGGTATGGGCCCGCACGGATTGTGTATCGGCGCAACGGGTTCCGGTAAATCGGAATTCCTTCGTACCCTGGTGCTTTCGCTGGTCACCA
Source organism: Nocardia sp. BMG111209 (assembly GCF_000381925.1). Taxonomy (NCBI): domain Bacteria; kingdom Bacillati; phylum Actinomycetota; class Actinomycetes; order Mycobacteriales; family Nocardiaceae; genus Nocardia; species Nocardia sp. BMG111209. Next base: position 5,006,185 of record NZ_KB907307.1, on the reverse strand, counting down.
CGCATTCACCGGATCAACTGAACCTGATCCTGGTCGACTTCAAGGGTGGCGCGACCTTTCTCGGCCTGGATCCGCTGCCGCACGTCGCGGCGGTCATCACCAACCTGGAGGAGGAGATCGCGCTCGTCGACCGGATGCGCGACGCGCTGGCCGGTGAGATGAACCGCCGCCAGGAATTGCTGCGCGCCGCGGGCAATTTCGCCAATGTCACCGATTACGAGAAGGCCCGTGCCACCGGGGTGCCGCTGGATCCGTTGCCGGCGCTGTTCGTGATCGTCGACGAGTTCTCCGAACTGCTCTCGCAGAAGCCGGATTTCGCGGATCTGTTCGTGATGATCGGCCGGCTGGGCCGCTCGCTGCACGTCCACCTGCTGCTGGCGTCGCAGCGGCTGGAGGAGAACCGGATGCGCGGGCTGGAGCACCACCTGTCCTACCGGATCGGCCTGCGGACCTTCTCCGCCAACGAATCCCGGGCCGTGCTCGGCATCACCGACGCCTATCACCTGCCCGCCGTGCCGGGTTCCGGATATCTCAAGAGCGACGCGTCGGATCCGTTGCGGTTCAACGCGACCTATGTGTCGGGTCCGTATGTGGCGCCGCGGTCGGTGCGGCAGGCCGCCGGGCAGGCGGTCGCCGAGGTGCCGCCGCGGCTGTTCACCGCGGCGCCGGTCGAGATGCCGGTGATACCCGAAGTGCCGCAGTTCGATCCGCTGGATCTGCCGCCGGCCCCGGCCGACGAGGGTATTCCGGACACGCTGTTGCAGGTCGTGGTCGGGCAACTGGTCGGCCACGGCCGGCCCGCGCACGAGGTGTGGCTGCCGCCGCTGGAGGATTCGCCCACCGTGGATATGCTGCTGCCGGACCCGGATTGGCGTTCACCGGTCAACCGGCACGGCCAGCTGTGGATGCCGATCGGCATCATCGACAAGCCGTACGAGCAGAAGCGTGACGTGCTGACCATCAACCTGGCCGGCGCCGAGGGGCATATCGCGATCGTCGGCGGCCCGCAGTCCGGCAAGACGACCGTGATCCGCACCATCGTCACCGCCGCGGCCGCGACCCACAGCCCCGAGCAGGTGCAGTTCTACTGCATCGACTTCGGTAGCGGCGCGCTGTCGAGCCTCAGCGGACTGCCGCACGTGGGTTCGGTGGCCCGCGCCAACGATCCCGACCGGATCCGCCGCACCATCGCCGAGATGACGACGCTGATGAAACAGCGTCAGGAACGGTTCAGCCGGTGGGGAATCGAATCCATCAACGATTTCCGCAGCCGCCGCCACGCCGCGCTGGTCGCCGGCGGCGGCCGGATCCTGCCCGAGGATCCGATGGCGGAGGACCGGTTCGGCGACGTCTTCCTGGTCATCGACGGCTGGGCGACCGTCCGCGAGGAGTACGAGGCGCTCGAACCGCAGGTGAACGCGCTGGCCGGCGGTGGTCTGTCGCTCGGTATCCACGTGATCCTGGCGGCCCGGCGCTGGGGCGAGATCCGGCCGGTGATCAAGGATCAGATCGGTACCAAGATCGAGTTGCGGCTCGGTGACCCGTCGGATTCCGAGATGGACCGGCGCACCGCCGCACTGGTGCCGGTGGGCCGGCCCGGCCGCGGCCTCACCCCGCAGAAACTGCACATGCTGATCGCCCTGCCGCGACTGGATTCGGATATGGATCCGGCGACCCTGGCCGAAGGCGCCTCGGCCTCGAAACAGGCTCTGGCGGAACTGTATCCGGGCCTGCGCGCACCCGAGGTGCGGATGCTGCCGCACAAGGCCGAGCGCGAGCACGTGGTGGCGCTGGCCCGATCGCGCGGCCTCGAACTGTCCCCGACCCGGATCGCGATCGGGGTCGGCGAGGCCGAATTGCAGCCGCTGGTCCTCGATTTCGGCGCGGATCCGCATTTCATGGCCTTCACCGATCGCGAATCCGGCAAGACGACGCTGCTGCGCAACATCGCGATGGGTGTCGTCGAGAATTCGACGCCGGACCAGGCCCGCATCATCCTGGTCGACTACCGGCGCACCATGCTCGGGGTGGTGCCCGAGGAATTCCTCGCCGGCTATTCGACCGGATCGCAGACCTGCGCCAACATGATCCGGGAGATCTGCGTCTACCTGTCGCGGCGGACACCCGGCTCCGACATCACGCCACAGCAGTTGCGCGAACGCAGTTGGTGGACCGGTCCCGAGATCTACATCATCGTGGACGACTACGACATGGTGGTCACCGCCGGTGGTGGCGTCAATCCCCTTGCGCCCCTGGTGGAATACCTGCCGCAGGCGCGCGACATCGGCCTGCACTTCGTCCTCACCCGCAATATCGGCGGCGTGTCCCGGGCCCTGTTCGATCCGGTGGTCGGCGGTATGAAGAATCTGAGCGTCGACACGCTGATCGGCAGTGGCCCCCGCGACGAGGGCAAGATCATCGGTGATGTCCGGCCGGAGAAACTCCCACCCGGCCGCGGCATCCTGGTCTCCCGCAGCCGGGGGCACGAGATGGTGCAGATCGCGTACCTGCCCCCGCTGTGATCATTCCTCGTACCGGGAATTCGCGGTACGGGGTGCGAAAATCGGCCACGGTAGGTGAGAGGAACGTGCGTGGCCGATTTTCCGATGGAGCTGGTGGAACCGGTCCTGGGCCCGCGACCCGACGGCCGTCCGGCGCAGATGCGGCAGATGGCCGATGCGCACGCCGCGTCCGCCGAGCGGAGCCGGGAACTGGCGCAGGGATATCGCGATTCGGCCGGGTCGAGCAGATCCGCGCTCGGCGGTGACACCGGTGCGCAGGTCGCCTCGTATCAGGAGCGGATCGCGACGGCCCTGGACAACCAGGCCGACTACTCCGACAGTCTCGCGCAGCAGCTCTACCAGGGCGCCAACACGGTCGAGGAGGGCCAGTTCACCTGGGAGGGTATGGGCGTCGTACTGGTCGCGCAGCTCGCCGCCGACGCGCTGATGCTGCAGGCCGGCGCGGTGAAATCCGTGGAGGATCGGGCGGCCGCGCGGGTCGGCTGGCGGCGCTTCCTCGGCGACCGGCTCACCGGACTGGTCACCTCGGGCCGCGCGTTCATGGCGACCCGGGCCGGAATGCTGACCATGGCGGGCGCGCTGGGCGCCGCGGCCGGTGCGGTGGTCCCGCTCGTGGCCGAGGAACGCCAGATCTGGGCGGGACATCGGCAGCACCTGGACGGGCAGACCATCGTGACCGGCATGGTGAGCGGTCTGGCCGGTGGTCTCGGCGGCGCCGCGGTCGCGTCGGCCGCCGCTCCGACAGTGCAACGCTGGCTGGGGCGGATGGTCCGTGGTCCGCGATTGTCAGCGGTCCTGGGGACCTTGACCCTGGGCGCGGCCGGTGGTGCGGGCGGCGCGATTCCGGGTGTGCTGGCGGGGAGTCTCACCACCGCCGCGTACACCGGGAAGTTCAGTTTGTCCGGGCGCGATCTGATGAACAATCTGACGATCGGCATCGCGGGCGGCATGGTCGGCGGCGTGACGCATGTGGTGCACGCGGGGCGGACATCGCACCCGCTCGTCGAATTCCCTGCGGCGCAACCGGTTCCGGACACTCTGGATGCCGCCGGATTGTCCGCGACCGGCCGGATGCCGAATTTCGTGCCGGGCCGCGATCCGGCGGCGAGATCGTCCCTGTCGGGGATCGTGTTCGGTTCGTCCGGCGAGATTCCCGGGGTGCGCACGTCGCCGAATGTGACGAGCGACGCGGTGGTGGGTGCGTCGGCCGAACCGATCGTGCGGCGGGCATCCGGCGGTCGCGTGCTGAGCGAGAGCGATATCGCCGCGCACCTGGCGAGTCGCGGCATCGAGACCGCGCCGTTCGATCCGGAGTCGGCCGCCCGGCACGAGGCAGATCGGATCGCCGCCGCGTCGACGGAGCGGGATCGGCCGCTGGTCTTCGACCCGTCGAGGGTGCCCGGGGCGAACCGGCCGGAGGTCACCACGGTCGGCCTCGGCCCCGGCGAACGAGTTCCGGTGCTGGTCGGTGCGGGCGAGACGCGGCTGGAAGGTACACCGGCACTGTCGGTCACGGACGGCCCGGCATCGGTACCGTTGGGCCGCAACGTGGACGGGCCGTGGGGGCGCACTCCGGATGGGCCGCTGGGCCGCACCCCGGACGGGTCGTTGGGTCGCACCCCGGACGGGTCGTTGGGCCGCACCCCGGAAGGGTCGATGGACCGCAACATGGATGGGCCGTTGGGCCGCACCCCGGACGGAACAGCGGAACCGCCTGGTAATCGGGCGAATACGCCACCGGTTCCGCCGAGCTCACCGGCAATGTCCGCGGGCGGCAACGGATCCGGTCGTCCGTTCGGTGAGTCCGGGCACGGCGGGTCGGAGCCCCACGAGACCGGCCGCGGCGGTGGTGGATTCGCATCCGATCGCAACGGTGGAGATTTCGCGACCGGTCGCGGTGGTGATTCCGGATCCGGTCGCGGCAGCGGGGATTTCGCATCGGGTCGCGGCAGCGGCGAATCCGGATCCGGCGGACGAGGCGGGGACACGGGCGGATCGGCCGCGAATGCGGGCGGTCGAGACCCCGGCGACCGCCCGCACGGCTCGTTCGAGTACACCCCGCATCCCGGTGGCGTCGAGAATCTTCCACCCGGTCTGCTCGCGGCGAGTGCGGACTTCGCCGCGGCGGCATACGGTTTCGGCGAACCGGCCCCCGGCCTCACCGAGCCGCGACCGCAACCTACGCGCCGGTCGAACCACCCGGACCGGGACGCCGCGCCGTCCGGCTCCGGGCCGTCCATCCGGGATCGTGGCGCCACCCATATGGTCGGCTTCAATTACCCACGCCACGAGCAGAATCGGGCCGCGTTGCTGTTGGCGCGGGCCGGATACGAGATCCGGCACCTGCCGTCGCGGGACGCCGCCGGGCGGCCGACCGGCGTCGCCTTCGACATCGAGGGACGTCCCTTCGGATTCCTCCGGGCGGAAACCTCGAGCGCCGCCAATATCGTGCGACGGTTGACGCCGCTGGGCGAGCGGGTCGTGGTGAGCCTGCGCGACTCTCCGCTGTCCCCGCGGGGCCTCGCCGAGTACCTGAACTACGTTCGGCCCGACCATGTTTCCGAGGTCATTGTCGTGGACGAGAACCAGGGTGTGGAGTTCGCCCGGCTGCTCTACAGCCGCGACATCCAGCCCTCGGTGGCGGGTGTCCGGGACGCGTTGACCCGGGTGGAGAACGTACAGCACATGGTGATCGACACGCAGGATCCCGCCGGCGGATACAGCTGGGGCGCGATCCGCCGCGCGCTGCCCGGCGATGCCCAGCCGGAACTGTTCACCCGGACCGGTTCGGTGCTGCGGCCCTCCTCACCGCACAACACGTTGCTGCGGGAGATGATGCGGGTCGATTCCGATTCCCGGTTCGGCAGCGGCGAGGTCACTACGGCGCTCGTCCTGGACGAACGGGAGGCAGGCCGGTCGGCGCAGTTGTCGACCATCAGCTATCTGGGCCGGATCCCCGGCGGCGCAAGAATTTTCGATATCGATGGGCATCTGGTCAACTACACCGGTGTGGACGAATTCGGCAACGAGCGTCTGGTCCGCGTCGACGGCGGTGCGGTGACCGTGGCGGAACTGACCGGGGCCCTGCCGGATTCGATCGAGACCACCTCGGCGGTGGTCCTGCACGGCGGTGCGCCGGTGCACGGACTCGGCCTCCCGTACGAGCCGGCCGACCCGATGGCGGTCGGCGGAACCACGACCCATGTCGAGCCGGTCACGCCGATGCGCGGCGAGGATCTGTTCAACCGGCTCGCCGACGATTACTCGCCGCTGTACGACCCGGAGCTGGTCCACATCGGGTCCGCTCACGGTCACGACAGGTGGCGTTTCGATCTGCCGAAGACCGGCGACGGTCGCTACGAACAGGTATGGGCCCCGACGACGGACGAGCGGTGGCTCGCGGCGCACGAGGACCCGGCGCATCCGGGGCACGTGGATCTGGCGAACACCGACTACTGGCACCTCCCGGCCGACGCCCAGCGCAACTGTCAACTCTCCGTCGAAGTTGCCCTCGAGGTGGCGGCACAGTTGCACGCCGCCGGCGTCGACCTGCGTGACCCGCAGGCGCGGGAGGCGATCTCCGACGTGGTGCACGAGGCGTGGATGTCCCGGAAGTACCGGACCGCGCGGCCGGACCAGCTGTTGCCGTACTGGCCCACGATCACCGATGAGACCCTGACCGAGGCCGAGCGGGACAAGGACCGGGTCTACGCCGACATCGCCATCGATCTGGTGCGCAGCTCAGTCCAGCCGTGAGGCCACCGCCGAGACGGTCAGCCCGGCGTCGCGGGTGGTGATCAGGATGCGCTGCGGAATTCTCGGCGGTTCGGTGGCCCGCTCCCAGGCATCGGCCCGCCGCTCGAACAGGGCCGCCGAGGGGCCGGGCATCGGCGATGCCGCGATCCGGACCAGGCGGAAGCCGGCGCGGCGGTAGTAGTCGTGCAGTGCGGGATTGGCCGTCCAGGCGTCGAGACGGACCCAGGTTCGGCGCCGGGCGCGGGCCAGGGCGGCGGCGTGCGCGAGCAGATTCGCACCCACCGCGCGACCGGCACAGCGCAGATCCACGATCATGTAGTGCACGATGACCGACTCGGTCAGCTCGCCCGGTGACCACAGCCCGGTGTCGGCCCGGTCGTTGACGGTGACGGTACCCACCGGTTCGCCGCCGACCTCCGCGATCCAGGACTCGCCGCGGCGCAGGGAATGGCCGACGGCGGCCGAGAAGACCTCGATCGGCAGCCCACCCGCCTGCCGCGTCCACTGATCCGAACCGCGGGCCGCAAGCCAGGCGGCCCGCTGGAGTCGAAGTCGACAGATGGTGCCGAGATCGGCCGGACGCGCCTGGCGAATGCGGATATTCATGATGAACCGGGTACCAGAGATATGCCGAAATAGTGTGAATTGCCCGGCGGCTGCGGCGTGCCGAGAGCGTTCCGGATGAGATCGATACCCGCGTCGTCGCCGAGTTCGTAGGCCAGGCGATTGCGGTTCGCGATCGACCGGTGCCGCGACACCCGGGTGATCCGGGTGGGATTGGCGCCGATGCGCAGATGGTCCAGCAGGATCGTGCCGGTGCCGACGGCCAGGACGGTGGCCTCCTCGGCGGTGGCCGGACGGGCCACGAGGGTGTCCCGGTGCGCGGTCTCGGCGTGCCCGCAGGCGGCGAGCCGGCGGGTGGTGCCCTCCGGAATGTCGTGCGGCGAGTCGATACCGGTGTGCTCGGCCAGCTCCCGGGGGTAGAAGCTCACCTCCCAGGACCAGGGCTCATTGTCCAGGTACTGCACCACCGTTCGGGCGACCACCCACGAATCCTTGGGCACCGCCAGCCAATTCGCGACGTCGGGACCGGCCGGCTCCATCCGGGCAGTGAACTGCTTGGACGGCTCCCGCCCGGCCGCGCGCGCGATCTCGGAGAAGATGTCGTTGCCGGCCATCGGACGATCCGGGCGAATGTGATGGGTGACAACGGATTCCAGCACCTCCTGGCTGCGCACGATGGTGCCGCGGGAAGTGGCTGTGTACAACAGGTTTTCGGTGACGAGAACCTGAATCGCGTTGCGTACGGTCGTTATCGATACCTGCAATTGCTCGGCCAGCTCGTTGTGGCTGGGGAGACGATCGCCGGGCCCCCAGCGACCGTCGCGTATCTCGTCCCGAAGCAGACCGGCAATGCGCTGATACCTCGGACCGTCCACCATGTGACCCCCTGCATCTCCGTGGAGGACGTTGTTTCTCGAGGACTCGGAGTCTACTCCGTCGAGATGATGGGCGTGTGACCCTTGACACACGGGTTCCGCAGTTTATTGTAATGAACTGTCCTGAACGAGGGTTGTAACGGCGAAGACGGCGAGGCAACGTGGCAGGTTCGGAGACGTATCAAACGGTTGTGGCGCTGCCCACCATTTCCCACGGCGGGGTGGCGGTGCAAACACTCACCAACGGCTTGGTGCCCAGCTCCGATCTACTACTGCGCGCCTGCCGGGGCCATCGCGTCATCGGTGGCCCGCTGCTCTGGTTCGCCCGCGACCTCGCGGTCCTGCACGAGCGCCGGCTCGGCGGCACCGGGGACAACGCGCCGGACCTGGAGCCCGCGGCGATCCTCGAGATCGAACGCCGTCGCATGGAGCTCGTCATGGCGATCGACGACTGGGTGTCGCGGGCCGTGCCACAGCATCGGCTCGGCGCCACCCTGCACACCGAGACCATCGGTTCGGTGATCGACCGCCTCGGCGAAGCGTCCGTTCGCGCGCATCATGCCCTGATGACGCTCGATGCCGACAACGAGGTCCTGCACGGCGCGTGGCATCGCCTCGCCGAACTGGCCGACGGCTACGACGACCTGCTCCGCGACGTGATGGCCGGCCGCCGGCGGCTGCCCACCTGGTAGCAGCGGCGGCCGACCGGCCGCGTCACGCCGCGCGGGCCTCGATCATCCAGCAGGCCGTGGGGTAGCGCACCCGATCACCGTGCACGAAGGGTTCGAGTGCGGCGCGGACGGCGCTCACCACCCGCTCCCGGGTCGGCTCGTCGACCGCCTGCACCGCGTTGCCGACCACTCCCATCCGGGAGATGTACCAGTTCAGGTCGGCCTCGGGCATGGTGCACTCGACGTCGATCGGCCGGAGGGCGACCTCGTTCCAGCCGCTGCCGTCCAGAATCGCGGTGACCCGGTCCCGGTCCGCGAGGGCGAATCGGCCGGGCTCGCCCGGATCGGGCAGCCGCAGATTCGGCAGCAGTGTCGCCGCGGTGCGCTCCGGCGTCGTCATGAACGGGTTCTCCTCCGGGCCGCGCCACACGATGCACCGCAGCGCACCACCCTCGGCGGCGGCCCGGCGCAGGTTGGCGAAGGCGATCCGCGGCTGCGCGAAGAACATCACCCCGAACCGGGAGACGACGGTATCGAACGATTCGGGCGGGAACGGGTGCGATTGAGCGTCGGCACAGAGGAATTCGACTGCGACCCCGGCCTTTTCGGCGCGAGCGCGGGCCCCCGCGAGCATCGGTTCGGAGATGTCGACGCCCGTGCAGTGGCCCGAGTCGCCGAGCCGCGCCGCGATCGCGACGGTCGTCGCGGCGGTGCCACACCCCACATCCAGTACGCGGTGCCCGGAGGTGGCCACGACCTCGTCCACGAGCAGATCCCGGAACGGCCGCAGAGCCCCGTCGACCACGTCCTGCGCCGCGACCCACGCCGCCCCCGCGGGCCCGTTCCAGAGCGTGGCCTGCGGATTCTCGGTCCGATTCGTCATATCCATCCCTGCTCCCGGCTGTTCGGTGATCGATGGCTCCACCGTGCCAGTTGAAGTCGACTTAAAGTCAAGCCATGACGCCGGATCGCACGGGCAGCGGAGACGGGCCACTGGATATCGCCGAGGTGGCGCGCCGGAGCGGCGTTCCCGCTTCGACATTGCGGTTCTACGAGCAGAAGGGGCTGATCGCCTCGATCGGGCGGCGCGGGCAGCGCCGATTGTTCGATACGGCGGTGCTGCAACGGCTGGCGCTGATCGCGATCGGGCGCGGCGGCGGCTTCTCTCTCGACGAGATCCGGCGCCTGCTCGAACCGGCCGGCGCCGCGGTGATCGATCGTGAGATGTTGCGGGCCAAGGCCGATGAACTCGATCGCACCATCGGCACTCTCGTCACGATGCGTGACGAATTACGGCACGCCGCCGACTGCCCGGCGCCCAGCCACCTCGAATGTCCCACCTTCCGGCGGGTGCTGCGCGAGGTCATGACCGGTACGACCGACGGGACCAGCGTGCTGGCGAGTGGACGAGCCGGCCGCGGCCGGCCTCCCGCCGAGCGCGGCATCCGCTGACCGCACGGCGGGGCCTCGCTCAGTACTGCAGGAACCGCCGGTGGTCGGTGGCGAAATCGTCGGCGACCGTGGCGGACAGTTCGACCAGTGCGCGTTTGGTGTCCTTGTTCAGGCGGGCCAGATCGATCTCCGCGCCTTCGGACAGATGCGAATCGAACGGGATGATGTGGACCGCGCGGCAGCGGGACAGGAAGTACTCGCGCAACTGCTGAATACCCACATTCGGCGAACCGGGCCGCGGCAGATTGATCACCACGACGGCATTGCGGACCAGATGATCGTGCCCGTGCAGCGACAACCAATCCAGGGTGGCCGCGGCGCTGCGAGCGCCATCGATCGCCGAGGACGAGATCAGCACCAGCGAATGCGCCAGATCCAGCACACCGGCCATCGCCGAATGCATGAGGCCGGTACCGCAGTCGGTCAGGATGATGTTGTAGAACCGCTGCAGGATCCGTGCCACCTGGCGGTACTCCTCATCGCTGAACGATTCGGAGGCGGCCGGATCACGTTCGCTGGCAAGCACTTCCAGGCGGCTGGTGCTCTGCGAGGTGTGTCGCCGCACATCGGAGTACGAGCCGATCGACGGGTCCAGCAGCAGATCGCGCACCGTCGACCGGGTCTGCAGGACCACCCGCTGGGACAGCGTGCCGAAGTCGGGATTCGCGTCGACGGCGATCACCCGGTCGCCGCGGATGGACGCGAAGATCGAGCCGATACCCATCGTGGTCGTGGTCTTGCCGACGCCACCCTTCAAGGACAGCACCGCGATCCGGTAGTCGCCGCGCACCGGTTGCCTGATGCGCGCGACCAATTCCTGCAGCCGCCGCTCCTCGGCGGACATCCCGGGATTGATGGCGCCACCGGACATGTGGTGCACCGCCCGGCGCCAGCCCGAATTCGACGACTTGCTGCGGGCCCGGCGGACCGGCACATCGTCCAGCGACGGTTGGATACCGCCCCCCGCGGAATACTGCTGCGCCGCGTAATTCGGTGTGCCCCACTGTTGTTGCGGCGTATCGGAGCGCCGGCCGCCCGGCCCGGCATTCGGCTGCCCGTAGCCGCCGTCGGGTGCCTGCGGGGGCTGCCCGGCCTGCGGCGCGGTTCCGTAACCGGGTGCCGCGCCGTCGTTTTCGTACTGGCCCGGTGCGGTGCCGAATTGGGACGGTGGTGCCTCGGCGGAAGGCGGCGACGTGAAGCGCGTGGTGGGCTCGAACTGCGGATCCGCGCCGGCGGGCCCGATTCCGTACGGCGGCCGGTCGCCGGTCTGGTCGCCCGAATCGTTCGTGATCCGATGGCGTCCGCCGGTCGCCGGTTGTTCGGGAGCCCAGGGTGCGTTCTGTGGTTCGGCCGATTCCGGGCCGCCGGGATGTCCGGGGAACGGGCCGTTGCCGGATGGTCCCGGCGGGAAGCCGGGCTCGCCGGGGCGTCCACCGGCGAACGGTGGCGCATCGGGCCGGTTGCCGCCGACCGGTGCCCCGTCGGGGGACAGCCGGGCGGGTACGCTGGGACCGGGCGGCGGAGCGCCGTAATCGAACCCGGGTACGCCCGGACGGCCCTGCGCCGCAGGGTTTTCGCCCGTGGGTGCCGGGTCGCCGGAGCCCGGTCGCGGGCCGTTCGACGCCGGTGGGCTGGTGACGTTGGCGGCGGATCCCGGTGCGAAACCGAAAGTCGCTGCGGCGGAGAGGGTTTCGTTGGCCGGTCGCCCGCCTCCCGGTGGAGCGGCGAAGGCATCGGGTGCTCGGACGTCACCGAAAGGGGTTGCCGCGGACGGGTCGCCGGGAGGCACGTCGCCGGTCGGTGCCCGGTGGGTCTCCGGTGACGCGGTGCCCGTGCCCTCCCGGCCACCTTCGGTCGGCGCAGTCCCGCCTGCGAACGCGTCGGTGTTCGCCCCCGACGTGGAGCCCGCGGGGAAGTTGTTCCCTCCCGGCGCGGAACCCGCGGGGAAACCGTTCTCTCCGGGTGCGGAGCCTGCGGGGAAACCGTTCTCTCCCGGCGCGGAGCCTGCGGGGAATTTCGCTCGACCCGATCCTGAACGGATACCGAAAGTGGCTGCCGCGGAGGGGTTCTCGCCGATAACCGGCTGACCGCCGGTCGGCGGGCGACCGCCGGATTCCGCGATGCCCCCGGAAGGGGCTGTCCCGGCGGCATTTTCGCCGATGTTCTGCTGAGTACCCGCCGGTGGGCGAGCGGCAGTGTCGGAAGCGGTTGGTGTGAAAGGATTTTCACCGGAGGGCTGCGGTATTCCGGTCGGGCCCTGGCCACCGGGCCCCACGGTCCCCTCGGGCGCGAATTCCGGAGATCGGTTCGCGCCGGGGGACGGCTGGACGCCGCTGTAGCCGGGGCCGGACTCGAAAGCGGTTGGTGCGGAAGGAGCTTCGCCGATGGCCGGATCGCCGCCCGGTACGTCTCCGGCACGCGGCGGCGGGGCGGGAAGTTCCGGCCGGACGGAACCGGGTCCAGCGGTCGGCGCCGCAGTGCCGTGCCCCGGGAACGGTGCCGCACCGGATCCGGGCCGTCCGACGCCGCCGGAATGCGCGGAATCGGGCGGCGCGGGAAGCTCCGGACGCGGCCCGGTGCCGGAAATCCCTGTGGTGGAGGGGTTTCCGCCGACCGGCGCGATACCGGGTGCCGGAACCGTGGGCTGCCGAGGTCCGGTCGTATTCGAGGGCCCGGGGCCGACCCCGGGTGCGATCGACGGATGACCGCCGGTGTGCCGGAAGCCTTCCGGCCCGGGCGCCGGGAAACCGGAGCCGGGATCGATCGGGTTCGAGCCGGTTCCGCCGGGCCGGTTGTGGCTCGGGGCGGGCGGGATGGTGAGGCCACCGGCGCCGGGCCTGCCCGAGTCCTGCCATTCGGGTTGCTGCTCGGACCCGAGCGCCGGGTCGGCGGCATGCGACGGGGCGGATTCACCCGGCGGTAGCAGCCGCGGGGGAGCGGTTTCGGGCCATTGCGGGGACAGCGGTCCCGCGCCGGTCGGCCGCGCCGCGTCGTTCGGGCTCGGCGGCTCCGGCAACGGCGGCAGGTTGGACGGCGACGGCGGCAGGTCGGGACGATGAGTGAGGCGTTCGGTCGGCTCGGCAGGACCCGGCCCGGCGAACCCTTGCGGTGCGGACCCGGCAAACCCCTGCGGCCCGGGTGGCATGAACCCAGGAATCCCCTGCGGGGCGAACGGCGCGGACCCGGGTGATCCCTGTGGTGCGGGCGGCGCGGATTCGAAACCCTGCGGAGCAGCCGGTGGCAGGCCGGGGAATCCGGGTGGAGCAGTCGGCGTCGACCCGTGGAACCCATGGGGGGCGCCGGATTGTGACCCGGAGAACCCCTGCGGTGCGGGCTGCGTAGAACCCGGGAAGCCTTGCGGGGTGCCCGGTCTCGGCTCGGGGAACCCCGGTGGTCCAGAAGTCGGGGATCCAGCGAACTCCTGCGGTGCAAGTCCAGGGAAGCCCTGCTGAGTGGGCGGCGTGGAACCCGAGAAGCCCTGTGGTGCTGCGGGCTCGGAGAAGCCTTGTGGCCCTGCAGTCGGGGATCCGGCGAACCCCTGCGGAACGAGTGGCGTGGAACCCGGGTTCCCGGGAGGTGGCGGAGCCGTGTCCGGGTGCAGGCCGAGGGCGTCCGGCGGTGGGAAACCCGTGGGTGCGGGGCCGTTGGTCGGCGGCACACCGGGATGGTTTGCGGGCAGCTGGAATTCGCCACCGGTACGCTGCGGCAGTGGCGGCAGGTCGGGCGGGGGCATTTCCGGCCGGAAATTGCCGTTCTGTTCCGCCTCGTACTGCGGTTCCCCCCACGGCTGCTGCTCCGGCGCCTCCGGCTCGCCCTTGTCCTTGCGGCGGCCCCAGCCGCGCCGCTTCTCACCTTCCGGCGCGGGCCGTTCGGGATCGGATTTGCGCCCGAATCGCCGTCGCCCGGACGGCTTCTCCGGGATGAGTTCCTCGTGCGGCAGATTCTGGACCGGGGCCTCGTAACCGCTCTCGGTGACGTCGTTCTCCGACAGCCACGGCGGCAACATGGGCAGACCGTCGTTGGGGCGGCTCACGATCGTGCCTCACTGGCGTTCGCGGTGCCCGGGTCGGGTGACGCCGCGTCGCTCGATCGCTCGCTGCGCTCCTTCACCGGGTCCCCCTGGGATCTCCTTGCCTACACAAACTGACAGCCGTAGTTTACGCGAGCCACCGCGAAGGCGACCCGTCGTGTGCCGGACTGTTCGCGGTCCCGATCCTGCCATGTCCGCCGTATTGCGCACCACGCGAGCCGCTTTGGATAGCGACGGATTTGCGGTGGCCCGGGATCGGTTGCGGGGACGGCTCGGCCGGTATCGGTATACCGCCGCTGATCTCGGCGGCGAGAGGTGATCGGCCCCGGCGTCGGGGCGTCCGCCGAATGTCGCGGTGGGGCCGGTGCCGGTCCGTGACGGCGGTCACTCGGACGGTGAGTGCGCCGAACGGCCTCCTGGCGGGCAGGTCGCGGAGTAGACTTCGACTGTTCGGCGTGCTCCGGTCAGGGGGCCGGGTTTCGCCATGGGCGAGCGGCGGGGTTATTTGGTCGCTCGGTAGAATGCCAGGTAAGATTGATCGGCGGTGCATCTACCTGCTGGTTCGCGCATGCTCTCGTGTGCGGTCGCCGGTGGAGAGACTGCTGGCCGATACAGCTGCAACCAAGCGGGTTCAGCCTAAGGGATCGCGGAGGATATGGCGAAGAAAGACGGGGCCATCGAGGTCGAGGGTCGAGTTATCGAGCCGCTGCCCAATGCGATGTTCCGGATCGAGCTGGAGAACGGTCACAAGGTTCTCGCACACATCAGCGGGAAGATGCGGCAGCACTACATCCGTATCCTCCCCGAGGACCGCGTGGTCGTGGAGCTGTCACCCTACGACCTGTCCCGCGGGCGCATCGTCTACCGCTACAAGTGAATCTTCCCGCCGGGGGCCTGGTCGGTCCCGGTCGGCGGGCACGGGGTTCGCCCCGCATGAAGCTTCCCCAGTCGGACGGCTGGGGAAAAACTGTGTTCACACCCTGTGAACCACAACACAGATTGGACGGACGTGAAGGTTCAGCCGAGCGTCAAGAAGATCTGCGAGAAGTGCAAGGTGATCCGCCGTCACGGGCGAGTCATGGTGATCTGCGACAACCTGCGTCACAAGCAGCGTCAGGGCTGAGCCTCTGCCGGGGGTGACCCCGGTCGCGCACCAGCCAAGCACCGAACGCAGTTCGGATTGGCAGAAGAAGTCCTCCCAGATCCAGTGGGTACCGACGAGCTCGAAAGGGCGGGTGCCCACCTACCCCCGGTACGGAGGCCGGGGCCCCACACGCGGGGACGGACAGGGAGCAGACCTCCGCAACAGAAAAGGACGTCACGACAGTGGCACGTTTGATGGGCGTCGATCTCCCGCGCGAAAAGCGCATGGAGATCGCATTGACCTACATCTTCGGGATCGGCCGTACCCGGGCCAAGGAGATCCTGGACCAGACCGGCGTCAGCCCGGACCTGCGTTCCAAGGACCTCACCGACGACGACCTCACCAAGCTCCGCGACTACATCGAGGCCTCGGAGTTCAAGGTCGAGGGTGATCTGCGCCGTGAGGTGCAGGCCGACATCCGTCGCAAGATCGAGATCGGCTGCTATCAGGGCATCCGCCACCGTCGCCACCTTCCGGTGCGCGGCCAGCGGACCAAGACCAACGCGCGTACGCGCAAGGGTCCGAAGAAGACCGTCGCCGGCAAGAAGAAGTAGGGATAAATGCCTCCGAAGAGTCGGGCCTCGGGCCCCAAGAAGACCCAGAAGTCGCGGCGCCGGGACAAGAAGAACGTTCCCCACGGCAACGCGCACATCAAGAGCACGTTCAACAACACGATCGTGTCCATCACCGACCCGCAGGGCAACGTCATCTCCTGGGCGTCGTCCGGCCACGTCGGTTTCAAGGGCTCGCGCAAGTCGACCCCGTTCGCTGCCCAGCTGGCCGCCGAGAATGCCGCCCGCAAGGCGCAGGAGCACGGCGTCAAGAAGGTCGACGTATTCGTGAAGGGCCCGGGTTCGGGTCGTGAGACCGCGATCCGATCGCTGCAGGCCGCCGGCCTCGAGGTCGGCACGATCTCCGATGTCACCCCGCAGCCGCACAACGGCTGCCGTCCGCCCAAGCGGCGTCGCGTCTAGCGGGAAGGAAAGTAGAGAAAAATGGCTCGTTATACCGGCCCTATCACCCGCAAGTCGCGTCGTCTGCGTGTCGACCTCGTCGGAGGCGACCAGGCGTTCGAGCGTCGTCCCTACCCGCCGGGCCAGCACGGCCGCGCGCGGATCAAGGAGAGCGAGTACCTGCTCCAGCTGCAGGAGAAGCAGAAGGCGCGCTTCACCTACGGCCTGCTCGAGAAGCAGTTCCGCCGCTACTACGAAGAGGCCAACCGCCAGAAGGGCAAGACCGGTGACAACATGCTCCGGCTGCTCGAGGCGCGTCTGGACAACGTCGTGTACCGCGCCGGTCTCGCCCGCACCCGCCGCCAGGCCCGTCAGCTGGTCTCGCACGGCCACTTCGTCGTCAACGGCGTGAAGGTCAACGTGCCCAGCTACCAGGTCGCGCAGTACGACATCATCGATGTCAAGGAGAAGAGCGCGCCGACGCTGCCGTTCCAGATCGCTCGCGAGACCTACGGCGACCGCCCGCTCCCGGGCTGGCTGCAGGTCGTGCCGAACCGGCTGCGGATCCTGATCCACCAGCTGCCGGAGCGTGCGCAGATCGATGTGCCGCTGAACGAACAGCTCATCGTCGAGTACTACTCGAAGTAAGAGCTTGCGCTCGGGCAGGGTTCGCCCTGCCGGAGCCGCTGTCCCGGCCGGGCCTCCGTATGGAGGTCCGGGCGGGAGTCCCAGAAACGGGCGTCAAATAGCGGGCGCCCCTGAAGGAGGAGATCCTCATGCTGATTTCCCAGCGACCGACGCTGACCGAAGAGATCCTGGCCGAGAACCGTTCGAAGTTCACCATCGAACCGCTCGAGCCCGGCTTCGGCTACACCCTCGGCAACTCGCTGCGCCGTACGCTGCTGTCCTCGATCCCGGGTGCCGCGGTTACCAGCATCCGCATCGACGGCGTGCTGCACGAGTTCACCACCGTCCCGGGTGTGAAGGAGGATGTCACCGACATCATCCTGAACCTCAAGGGCCTGGTCGTGTCGTCCGAGGAGGACGAGCCGGTCACCATGTACGTGCGCAAGCAGGGCCCGGGTACCGTCACCGCCGGTGACATCGTCCCGCCGGCCGGTGTGACCGTCCACAACCCGGACATGCACATCGCCACGCTGAACGACAAGGGCAAGTTGGAGATCGAGCTCGTGGTCGAGCGCGGTCGCGGCTACGTCCCGGCCGTGCAGAACAAGGCCTCGGGCGCGGAGATCGGCCGGATCCCGGTGGATTCGATCTACTCGCCCGTGCTGAAGGTGACCTACAAGGTCGAGGCGACCCGTGTCGAGCAGCGCACCGACTTCGACCGGCTCATCCTGGACGTCGAGACCAAGAACTCGATCTCCCCGCGGGATGCGCTGGCGTCGGCCGGTAAGACCCTGGTCGAGCTGTTCGGCCTGGCACGCGAGCTGAACGTCGAGGCCGAGGGTATCGAGATCGGGCCCAGCCCGGCCGAGGCGGACCACATCGCCTCGTTCGCGCTGCCGATCGAGGACCTGGACCTCACCGTGCGGTCGTACAACTGCCTCAAGCGCGAGGGTGTGCACACCGTCGGCGAGCTGGTCGCTCGTACGGAATCGGATCTGCTGGACATCCGCAACTTCGGGCAGAAGTCCATCGACGAGGTCAAGGTCAAGCTGCATTCGCTCGGCCTCTCGCTGAAGGACAGCCCGGCCTCCTTCGATCCGTCGAGTGTGGTCGGTTACGACTCCTCCACCGGAACCTGGAGCGACAGCGGCTCCTTCCACGACACCGATGCCGGCGAGCAGGACTACGCCGAGACCGAACAGCTTTAGGCAGTCGGGGCCCGCAGCCCCGGTGGCCTTCCCACAAGGAGATTCCCACAATGCCCAAGCCCAAGAAGGGTGCCCGCTTCGGCGGGTCGGCGGCGCACCAGAAGGCGATCTTCGCCAATCTGGCGACGGCGCTCTTCGAGCACGGTCGGATCACGACCACCGAGGCCAAGGCCAAGGCGCTGCGCCCCTACGCCGAGAAGCTCGTCACCAAGGCGAAGGCCGGCACCCTCGCCGACCGTCGCGAGGTGCTCAAGGTGATCCGCAGCAAGGATGTGGTCCACGAACTCTTCGCGAACATCGGACCGTCGTTCGAGGATCGCGCCGGTGGCTACACCCGGATCATCAAGACGATGCCCCGCAAGGGTGACAACGCGCCGATGGCGATCATCGAACTCGTCCGCGAGAAGACCGTGACCAACGAGGCCGACCGCGCTCGCCGCGTGGCCGCCTCGCAGGCCAAGGTCGAGGAGCCGGCCGAGGTCGTCGCCGACGAGGCCGTCACCGAGACCGCCGAGACCGAGGCGCCCGCCGCCGAGGACAAGGCCGCCGAATAAGTGATTCCCGCATCCTGCGGGAGACATCTTGCCGGGAAGCCGTGAAGGAGCCCGCCGTCCCCTCCGGGTCGGCGGGCTTTCTCATGCTAGCGAGAGGGACCGGATCCGTGTCGTTGGAACAGACTGGTGAGTCTGCTGAGAGTGTGCCGACGGTCCGCCGCGTCCGCCTCGACATCGCCTATGACGGCACGGATTTCACCGGCTGGGCCCGGCAGCCCGCGTTGCGGACGGTGCAGGGGGTGCTGGAGGAGTCGCTGTCGAAGGTGTTGCGGGAGAGCGTCCAACTGACGGTCGCGGGGCGGACGGATGCGGGGGTGCATGCGGAGGGGCAGGTGGCCTCGTTCGAAACCGCTGCCGCGGAGCTGGATCCGCCGAGGTTGGTGCATCGGCTGGCTCGGTTCCTGCCCAAGGATGTTCGGGTGCGGGACGCTCGGTTCGTGCCTGCCGAATTCGATGCTCGGTTCTCGGCTGTTCGGCGACATTACGCCTACCGGCTCACCACCGCTCCTTACGGGGCCGAGCCTCTACAGGCGCGGAGCGTTGTTCCGTGCCGGCCCGTGGATTTGGAGGCGATGCGTGCCGCTTCTCGAAACTTGTTGGGGCTGCACGATTTTGCGGCGTTCTGTCGGCGACGTGAGGGGGCGACCACGGTTCGGGAGTTGCAGCGGTTCGATTGGGAGTCGGTGCCGTTGGGAGACAACGCCGGTGCCTTACTGACGGCCTATGTCAGCGCAGATGCGTTCTGCTGGTCCATGGTTCGCAGTTTGGTCGGGGCGGTGCTGGCGGTCGGTGAGGGGCGCCGGGTTCCGGAGTGGACCACCACCCTGCTCGCCGAGCGTGCACGGTCCAGTGCGGTGATTGTCGCTCCGGCGCACGGGCTCAGCCTCATTGCCGTCGACTATCCGGTGGACGAGGAGCTGGCATTGCGGAATGCGCAGACCCGCGAGATGCGGGTGGTGCCGGGGGACGAAGGGTGTTGCGGGGGTTGAATTTTGCTTCCGGATATCGGCCGTCCCACGTCCCGGGCGGAAAGAGGAATTCTTTCTCGTGTGGTTCGGCGGATACTTTTCCACTCGTTTCCGGTGCTAGATCTGATTTTGAACAGAGTATTACCGCCGAGGATGGACCGGCGCCCACGGCTGGTACTGGTGAGCGCGGGCTCGGTGACGACCACGACCGGTCGGTAGCGTGCGAGCTCCTCCGGCAACAGTGGTAGCCCGGATCACCTTCCTCGAGCCTTCGACCACTCTCGTTCGAACTCGTTGTGGGTTATCTCTTCGGCATCGAACTCTGACTGTGAAGCAATTTCTGCTATGGATGTGATCGGTATTTCGGCTGTGCCGGCGGTGTCGGTCTCGTGGTTCTCATCGGCCCATTCTGTACGGCCGTCGCGGTAGACCTGGACTCTCCTTATTTCCCAATCATCGTCGCCTACTTCGTGAAAGTACATCACAGGGTCGTCATCGAAATCGTGATGCCAATACACTTTTATGTAGCGCATTGTCGGTTCTCTCCTGAACGAACTCTGCGACCTGCAAGGCAGAGGGGATGCTGTTTGGAATCGCGTACACTGCTGCCGTCCCATAGTACGGTGAGCTACTTTCCGCCCGGCGGATCTCCATGAACGCCTTCCGTGGTGGCAGTCCGGGAGACGTCTCCCGCAGCCGGTCGATATTTCGGCGCCGTGCGCGCTCAAATACGCGCGTCGACTTGGGAATATGTGAGCGCCGTCTGTGTGGCGTGCTGCCGGTCAGGGAGTCTGCTTCAACGGTGCCTGAAAGGCGCATACCACTCTTTGGGGTGATTTTCTATGGTTTGCAACTCGGCTATGTCATCGTTCACGATGCCCAAGCTCTTGAATGTGGGTGAGTAGTAGATTGCTGACATGGCCTGCTCATCAGTGAATACGAGTAATTCGCCCGATGTACCTTCGTGGGTCTGTAGCATCGCGCGAAATCCGATTGTTTCGTCGCTGAACACTTCGGTCGACTGTGCAGCCGGTGGCGCTGTGAAGGTCAGTCGCCAAACGGTTTTCCATCGTCCGTCGTCGAGCTCATGCAACTCGCCCCAGGTGGTCTTCTTGATCTCGGCTGCCGAGTAGTCGTGAGGCCCTGTGCTCATGGTGTTATCTTAGCAATCCATTCTATTTCTCGATTGAGGACCCCGAACGAATCCGGATGAAATATCGTTTCGAGTGGTACGCCCTCGCCGACGGGTCTGATCTGGATCAGACCGTCGCTCAGCAGCGATTGATAGATCGGCTCGGGAATTCTTCCAATTATCACCGTCGATGGTGAGTTCGGATCCACTCTCAAGCCCCATTCGTATGCCAATTGAATTCCGGGCGAGTTCGGTCCGTCGACCTCGTGTGTGAAGAAAGATCCCGGTCTGCTCATGCGTCCTCCATGTGTCCCGGCCCGTCCTGCATCCGCACTCAGTCCATTTTCTACGATATCATCGGCATGTGCTCGAGAGGTGCCGTGAGCGAAATCGCGGTATTCGCACTCTGCTGGTATGAGCCCGAGAGGATCTGTCCAAGCGATTGGGTTGTGGGGGTATGCAAATGGGTTCATCGAGGCGGCAACACCCAGCGGATCCGGAGTCAGATATCGACCGGAATCCGGGTCGTAGTAACGCGCTCGGTTGTAATGCAAACCATTTTCGCTGTCGAAAAATTGGCCTGGAAACCTCAGTATCGTTCCGCTAGTCGGCCCTCGTTCTCGGCCCCATAACTCGATATCGATCGCTGTCTTCGCTGTACCGGTAGTGTGATTCAGAAGATCTGTGGGTGTGCCAGACGAGTCGGTGACGACGACAAGGAACTCGGTATCGGAAGCAATACTGTCGATTGTTTCGACCAACGGCCTGAACGTTCCTGGCTGATAATGCCAGCGAGTCGTACTGTTTTCGGTGGTCTGCTCTGTGAGCTGTGCCGTATCCCAGGTGTAGTCGATACGTTCTACGCTTCTTCCGCTATCGAGGCGCTGTTTCGTGATCCGGTGCCCCAGGCCGTCGTAGGTGTAAAGCCAGTGCTGCCCGGCGGGAGTATGGATGTCGGTCAGTTGATCGAAGGCGTTGTAGCGGTACCGCCATACGTCTGCCTTGCGGGAACGTCGAGTGACGACTTTGTGTATCAGGCGACCGGCGGAATCGTAGTAGTAGCGCGTACGGTCTGCGCTTATCAGCAGGTTGTTGTGGTATTCGCGGTGATTGCCGGCCTCTGGCTCGGATCGGGGCGAACTGAACGGCTCGAGGCGAGGAAGAGCGGTGGTGATATTGCTCAGGGAGTCGTAGGTGTATGCCTCGCTGAGCAAGCCATCGATGTGGATGTCGGTGACTCGGCCGATGGAGTCGAGAGTGTATTCGCGGTCGATAGGCGCCGTGTCGAGACGGGTCTGGGCATGGGCGATGAGGTAGCCGTCGGGGCGGTAGGTGTAGGCGTCTCGGCGGAGTTGGTGGGGTGGGGGGCGATCGGGGTTGCGGTCGAAGGTGAGAGTTTGGGTGGGGAAGGCGATTACTTCTTGGGTTGCCAGGTAACCGGAATCTGTGAAGGTGCGGGTTATTGCTACTTCGCCGGTTCGCCAGGCTGTGGTTCGGCCGAGAAGGTCGTGGGTGAAATCTATGTGACGGTTGTCGGCGGACATGGTTCGGACTCGGCCGAGTTGGTCGTAGTTCCACGTCGTGATGCTGCCGGTCGGGGTGGTGCGGCGGGTGCGGCGGCCGGTGGGGTCGTATTCGTGCCGCATGGGGGGTTGGTCGTCCAGTTGCTGGGTGGCGAGGTGGCCGGTGGGGGTGTAGGTGAACCGCAGGGTGTGGGTGAGGGATTCTTCGGTGCCGGAGATCGCTGTGAGGACTCGGCCCGCTCGGTCGTGGGTGTAGTGGAGGTATTCGCCGGTGTCGGCGGTTACGGCTGTCAGACGGCCGAGGATGTCGTGGGTGTGGTGGCGGGTGATGCCGGTGGCGGGGGTGATTGTCGCGATCCGGCCTGCTGTGTCGTGGGTGTAATGGGTGGTGGCGCCGGTGTAGTCGGTTTCGGTGATCAGGCGACCGGCCGGGTTGTATTCGTAGGTCCAGCGGTGGCCGAGTGGGTTGATCACTGCTGTGAGGCGGCGTTCGGTGTCCCAGAGGTAGTGGGTTGCCGAGCCGTCGGGGGCGGTCTTCTTCGCGAGGAGGTCGAAGGGGCCGTAGGTGTAGGTGGTTGTGGTGCCGGCTTCGGTGGTGTGGGTTCGGAGGTTGCCTTCGCCGTCCCAGGTCCAGGATTCGGTGTGGCCGTCGGGGTTGGTGCGGCTGAGGGGTTTTCCTTCTGCGGACCATTCATAGGTTGTTGTGGCGCCCAGGGGGTTTGTTGTGGTGAGGGGGCGGCCGAAGCCGTCTCGGGTTATGTGGGTGGTGGCTTCGTGGGCTGTGATGATTCGGGTGGGGAGGCCTGCGGGGGTGGTTTCTATGGTGGTTGTCGCGCCTGTGGGGGCTGTGGTTTCGGTCAGGGCGCCGGTGGAACTGTAGGTGTATTCGGTGCGGGCGCCTGCTGGGTCCGTTGTCGCGGTCAAGTTGCCGGTGGGGGCCCATTCCTGGTGACGGGTGGTGCCGTCGGGGTCGGTGATGCGGGACGGGCGGCGGGCGGAGGCGTATTCGATCGTTGTTTTCGCGCCGTCGGGGCGGGTTATCTCGTGGATATCGCCTGTGGGGGTGTAGTGGTAGGTGGTGAGTGCGCCGTCAGGGGTCGTGACGGCGAGGGGGCGGCGGTCGGCGTTGTAGTCGAGGTGGGTATGGGCGCCGGTGGGGTCTACGAGGTCGCGGAGGCGGAGGTCGTTGTCGAAGCCGTGGGTTGTCTGTGCGCCTCGGGAATCGGTGACCGTTGTCAGACTGCCTGTGCCGTCGGGGAAATCGAGGTAGTCGTAGGTGCTGTTCAGGATGTCTGCGGTGCCCTGTTGGGCTACTACTCTGCCTCGGGGGTCGTAGGTGTTGAGCATGCGGTTGGCGTTGGAGTCGGTCCAGGACGTCATCCGGTGCTCGGGGTCGTAGGTGTAGGTGGTGGTGGCCGCTACGGCGTTGGTGGCTGCGACCAATTCGCCTGTGCTGTAGGTGAAGTCGCGGATCTTGATCGGGATGTCGCGGTCGATCACGTGGAGGGCCGTGATTCTGCCCGCTGTGGTTTCGATCAGGATTCGGTAGCCGCCGGAGTGGGTGATTTCGGTCGGGTTGCCGTCCCGGTCGTAGTGGAAGCGGATGCGATTGTGGTGGCGGTCGGTGATTGCGGAGATCGCATAGTTGCCCCGGCGGGTGTCGAATCCGGCGAGGGTCGGTTCCGGGGCGAAGTGGCGGATGATTTCTCTTGTCGGGTCCCGGATTTGGTAGGCGCCGGTTTCGGTGCGGGTGCAGGTCCAGCGTTGGCCGCCGGAGTGGGGGTCGGCGGCTTCGCCTACCTCGGCGTGGGGGTAGGCCAGCATGATGCCGTCTTCGCCCAGGAAGGTGACGCCGGTGTCTTCGACGACGATGCGCATGTCGAGGGTGGTGGACCAGGACGGGCCGAACCAGCGGCCGTAGCGGTAGTTGGAGCGATGGGTTCGGCGCAGGGTGACCGGGAGGATGCCGGGGAGGTCCAGATCGGTTTCGGGGAGAAGGAATTCGCCGGTGGCGATGTCGACCGGGTCGCGGTCCGAGCAAGTGTTGGCGGGGTCACGGTCGGATTCGGGGCCGGCTTCGGTGGCGTCGGAGTGGGCGCCGTGGTCGGCGTCGGCTCGATCCGCCGGGGTGTGGGCGGTGGGTTGTTCGTGTTCGGGAGTGCGTGGGTTTTCCGGGTGGGCTGGATCCGGGTGTGTAGCAGTGGGTTCGGTGCCGGTGTGTGGTGCTGTGTCGGTGGAGTGGGGGGCGTCTGTCGGGTGGGCCGGATCGGGGTGTGCAGCGGTGGGTTCGGTGCCGGCGTGCGTTGGCTCGGTAGGGCGTGGGGCGTCGACCGGGTGGGCCGGTGGGTGTGGTTGTGCGGCAGGCTGTTCCGGGTGAGCCGATATCGGTTCGTGTGAGGTGGTGGGGGTTTCGACGGTATGGGGTGCTGACTCAGCGCGGGGGCCGGCGGCTACGGGGGGTTCGTGGGGTGCTGTGTCGGTACCCAGGCCGGCGCGTGGCTCGGCGGGGCGGCTGCCAGGGTTGACGTTGTCGGGATGTGCTGGGTCGCTGGGGCGTGCGGTGTCAGGTGGTTGTGTGCTGTCTGCGGGATGAGTGGTGTCCGGAGGGTGGGGACCGTCGGCGGGCCGGGCACCGCTGTCCGGTTGTGCTGTGTTCGGGTGGGAACCGTCGGCCGGGCGGGCGCCGCTGTCCGGTCGTGCCGTGTCTGGGTGCGAACCGTCTGCTGGTCGGGCACCGTCGGCTGGGCGGGCGGTGTCTGCTGGGTGGGCAGGGTCCGGTCGTGTGGAGTCGGGGCGGGTGCTGTCGGACGGGCGTGCACCGTCGGAGGGGCGGGTGCTGTCCGGGCGGGTGCTGTCGGTGGGGCGCGTGCTGTTCGCGGGGCGCGCGTTGTCGGTGGGGCGTGCTGGGTCGGTGGAGCGTGAAGTGTCCGGTGGCCGTGCGGGTTCCGGTGGGCGGGGTGGCTCGGGAGGTCTCGGGGCTGTGGTGGCGCCGTCTCGGGCTGCTGTTGCGCCGTCTCGGGTGGCGGTGGCGCCTTGTGAGGCTGCGGTGGCGCCTTCGCGGGCGGCCGTGGCGCCTTCTCGGGCTGCGGTGGTGGCGGCTTCGGCGCTGCCGGCGCCGCCGGTGCCTACGGTCATGACGACCTGGCCGGTCAGGTTGCCGAGCCATTCGGCGGGGTCGGATCGTGCGCCGGACAGGAGGCCTTGGACGGTGGCTGTGGGGTCGGCCATTGCTACTACCAGGCCGGCGTCGAGGTCGGACATGCCTGCGAAGTAGGCGGCGGGGTGGGTGAGGTTGTAGGGGTCCATGGGGTCGACCTGGCGGACGAATTGGACTGCGCCGGTGAAGCTGGTCAGGAGGCCCTTGTCGAAATTCAGGCCCGCGAATTGGGCGATGTCGGCGGTGTCGGAGAGGTCGTCTCGCATGCGGTCGGTGAACGACGGGGTTTCGGGGGCCTTCGCGGTGGCGGCTTGTAGGGCCGATACCGCGAGGCCGGCGGCGGTGTCGCGGTCGGCGCGGGCTCGTTTCAGGATGGCTCGGGCGTCGTCTCGGATCGTGGTCCAGGTGTCGGTGAGGGCGGTTCGGCGTTGTTCGGCGGCGGACAGGCCGTTCCACCAATTCTTTCGGCGGCGTTCCTCGGTGTCTGCTTGTTTCCATCTGGCAATCGCGTCGGCGGCGTGGCCTTGGGCGGTGGTGACGGCGTGGGACCAGTCGGTCAGGGTGGTGGCGGCCTGGTGCATGGCGTCGGCGCCGTCGAACCAGAGTTTCGGTTGTTTGCCGAAGGTGGTGTGGAATTCGTTGGCGCCCTTGCCCGTCCAGTCGGCGACGTCGATGGTTTTCAGGGCCTGGCCGGTTTTGTCCACGGAGTCGCCCATTTTGCGGACCAGGTCCGCGGCGTGGCCGATGGCGGCGGCGTCGCCGTGGACGAGCTCCTTCGGGTTGTCGGTCTGGCCCAGTTGCTTTTCCGGGACTTCGGCGTCCAGGGCGTCGGCGGCCTCGTCGCCCCAGCGGTCGAGGTTCGCGGCCACGCCGTCGGCACCTACATCGCGGGCCAGGGAACCCAGGCCGTGCATGGTCGCGTCCACGGCTTCGCCGGTGGCCTGTTCCACGCGGTGTGCGAGGTGTTCGGCCGCGTCGCCGATATCGTCCAGCCAGCCCATGATCTGCCCCCCGGCTCGAAACTATTTGTCGTTCATGATCTGTGCGGCTCTGGCGGCGTCGCCGGTGTTCCAGCGTTGTGGGATCGGGCCTGCGTTCGCGAGGGCGTCGGGGGCGACCGTGGCGATGATCTTCCCGTTGCGCAGCATGTGGTCGAAAGCGTGGGAGAACGACGAGGCGCTGTAGTCGGGGTGGCGGATGTCGTTGTAGTTGTTGTCCGCCAGCGTGTGTGACCAGGAGCGGGCGTCGGCGTCCCGGTGGGACAGGTGTGGGTTGCCGGCGATGTCGGTGTACATCTCCTTGAACATGTTGGCGGCGGTCTGTTCCTCCTCGTGGTACCGGCCCGCCGCGAGGCCCAGGCTCCGGGCGATGGCGTCGGCGCTCTGCACCATCGTGCGTACGCCCCACGACCAGCGGTCGGTGAATGCCGAGAAGGCTTGGTGTACCGACGTTCTGCCGGCTTGCAGGCCGCTGAGCGAGATGAGGGAGAAGCCGCGGCCGGAGGCGCCGGTTTCCTTGGTTCCCAGGTCGGACAGTTCGCCGATGATGCCGTTGATTCCGTCGGCGGCGTTGGTCAGGACGGCGGGGTCCACCCGGATCGAATCGTTCACGGGTTACAGCACCCCTACGGTGTCGCCGTTCGCGGCCACCAACCGGGGCGGCAGGGCCATCGGGGTTTCGCTGCCCGGATCTATCACTATGCCGGTCGGATCTTCGCGTGCCGATGCGTAATCGGCGAGGCGGTGGCCGCGCAGGGTGTGGAAGTGGTGGTCCTCGGTCTGCGCGCCGCGGGCGATCAGGTAGTGGGACAACGGTTGTACTCCGGTGAATACGCAGATCCAGGCGATGCGGGCGTATCGGGTGGTGTACAGGCGGTCGTCGGTGGTGAGTGGCACCAGGACGGCGGCCTCGCGGAAGGCGGACAGCAGCAGAGCGGGTTGGCCGAAACCCGCTCGGAACGCGGCGATCTCCGCACGCAACGTCGAAAGCCCATCGGTGACCACGGAATACCCCCCTGCCGTGAAACCCGCAGTGTCGCCACGGTACCCGATCGTGGTGTACCGGACAACGACGGTTGTTGCTGCCGGGTCGGCGCGCGCACAGTACGCTGCTGGGCGTACCCGCGGGCAGCGGCGGCCGCTTCGGTCGACGGCTGTTCGTGCGCGGTGCATGATGAGGTGTTTCCGTGCCCCAGAACAGGAGTCGAGAGTGGCATCGTGGCGGGACCGAGTGTCCGAACCAGCGCAGGAGGATCTCGACGGGCTGCTGGACACGGCACTGACCCTGGCCGAGGGGCGACTGGAGACAACCGGTGCCTTCACTCCGTTCGCGCTGGTCGTGAAGGTGAACGGGGTCACCGACATGGTTGCGCTGCCGCCGATGACGGCCCGGCAGGCGCAGCAGATGAGTTACGAGGTGCTCGGCGGGATGCGGGCGGAGATCCGCGCGGCCGCGGTCGTGCTCGGGTCGGCGCTGCCGGAGTCGGGGGCCGAGGCGATCGACGTATTTCTCGAGCATGCCGAGGGCATCGCCCTCAATGTGCTGGAACCGTATCGGCTGGACGACGACGGTGACGTCGTCACCGACGGACTGGAAGCGCACACCGTGCGCCGTCGCATCTGGAATTGAACACTCGGTACGTCCGGAATAGCCCGGCGCGTTTTCGTGGTTCCATCGGGACATGAGCATTCATGGACGGTTCGCAGTATGGAGTTACTACGCGAGTTTCACCCCCGAGATCGCCGCTGAGCTGGAGGGACTCGGGTACAGCACGCTCTGGCTGGGCGGATCGCCGTCGGCTGATCTGCCGGTGATCGAGTCGTTGCTCGAGGCCACCGAGACGCTGACCGTCGGCACCAGCATCGTGAACATCTGGAGCGCGCCGGCCAAACAGGTCGCCGAATCCTTCCATCGGATCGAGGCCCGATTCCCCGGCCGTTTCCTGCTGGGCGTCGGTGCGGGCCATCCTGAGCAGGACGCGGCCTTCCGCAAGCCCTACGACGCGCTGGTCGAATATCTGGACGAGCTGGACGAGGCGGGGGTGCCGAAGCAGAGCCGGGCGCTGGCCGCGCTCGGGCCGCGGGTGCTGGAACTGTCCCGGGACCGCACCGCGGGTGCGCTGCCCTATCTGACCGTGCCGGAACACACCCGGCAGGCCCGCGAGATCCTCGGCCCGGACGCGCTGCTGGTGGCCGAGCACAAGATCACCATCAATACCGATCCCGACGCCGCGCGCGCGACCCTGCGGCCGCGGATCAAGTTCTATCTGAAGTTGCAGAACTACGTCGCCAACCTGCGCCGGCTCGGCTTCACCGAGGAAGACCTGGAGTATCCGGGCAGCGACGCGCTGATCGACACGCTCGGGCTGCACGGCACCGCGGAGGAGGTGGCCACGGGTCTGGTCGCACATCTCGAGGCGGGCGCGGATCAGATCGCGATCCAGGTCACCGACGAGGACTGGCTGCCGGTGCTGCGCACACTCGCCCCGGCGCTGGCCGGTCGCTGAGCGGGTCGCTCACGAAATCGCTGATCACGGATTGGCGCGGACCAGGCGGCCGATGGCCTCGGTGGCTTCCTTGATCTTGGCCTCGGCCTCCGGTCCGCCCCGGACTGCGGCGTCCACCACGCAGTGGCTGATGTGGTCCTCCAGCAGGCCCATCGCCACTGCCTGGAGGGCCTTCGTCATCGCCGCGACCTGGGTGAGGATGTCGATGCAGTACTTCTCCTCCTCGACCATGCGCTGCAGGCCGCGAGCCTGACCCTCGATGCGGCGCAGGCGTTTGAGGTAGTCGTCCTTGGCGGTGATGTAGCCGTGGCCCGCGTGGTCGGCGGCGGCCTCCGCGGCCGTCTGATCCTGACTCACCGATATCTCCTCGCTCGCGCCATCCGATACCCCCCTAGGGTACTCCACACTCCGTTGCCCGTCCTCAACTGGGGCGATACCGACCGGCGGCGGGGAATACGCGAGAATACGCAACCATGAGTTCTCCCCGTCCCGCGCTGGCCATCATCGGCGGCAGCGGCTTCTACGACTTCTTCGGCGACGACGCGACCACGCTCGAGATCGAGACGCCCTACGGCGCGCCCGCCGCGCCGATCACCGTCGGCGACGTCGACGGGCGGCAGGTGGCGTTCCTGCCGCGGCACGGCCGCAAGCACGAGTACTCCCCGCACACCGTGCCGTATCGGGCCAATATGTGGGCGCTGCGGTCGATCGGCGTGCGCCGGATCTTCGCGCCGTGCGCGGTGGGCAGCCTGCGCGCCGATTGGGGGCCGGGGACCGTCGCCGTGCCCGATCAGCTGGTCGACCGCACCTCGGGGCGGCCGCAGACCTTCTTCGACAACGGCGGGATCCACGTGTCCTTCGCCGATCCGTACTGTGACGAACTGCGCGCCGCCGCAACGAAATCCGCGGTGCCGGAACTGCCGATGAAGTCGGCCGGCACGATGGTCGTGGTGCAGGGCCCGCGCTTCTCCACCCGCGCGGAGAGCCGCTGGTTCGCCGGGCAGGGCTGGGAACTGGTCAACATGACCGGCTTCCCCGAGGCCGTACTCGCCCGTGAGCTCGAGATGTGCTATGCGGCAATCGCTTTGGTGACGGACCTGGACGCGGGCCTGGAGGCCGGCGAAGGGGTCAGTGCCGTGGCCGTTTTCGAGGAGTTCGAGCGAAACCTGGTGCCGTTCAAGAAGTTGGTGCGGCACGCCGTCGCCACCGTCGACGGCACCGACACCTGCGAGCACTGCCGGGTGCACGACGGCGTGACACTGCCGTTCGACCTGCCCTGAGGGTCAGCGCATCCGCACCGGGGCGAATTCGGGCGGACCGGAATTCGCCGGGCCGGGGGCCGGCCGTGCTTCCACCTCCCGGCGGTGCGATGCCGCTCCCCTTAGGCTCGCACCTATGAACAGCCTACTGCGTCTGGAGGTCATCGTCGGCAGCGTGCGACCGCAGCGGTTCGCGCCGGTGGTCGCGGACTGGTTCCTGCGGACCGCGCGCGCGGATCCGGCGTTCGAGGTGGACGTCATCGATCTGGCGCACACGCCGCTACCGGTCGAGCTGACGGAATCGCCCGAGGTCGACGCATATCGCGAACGGCTCTCCGGCGCAGACGCTTTCGTCGTGATCACCTCGGAGTACAACCACGGGTACCCGGCGGCGCTGAAGACCGCGCTGGATACCGCGAAGCACGAATGGCGGGGTAAGCCGGTCGGTTTCGTGGGTTACGGCGGGCTGTCCGGCGGGTTGCGCGCGATCGAGCAGCTGCGGCAGGTGGTGGCGGAGATCCACATGGTCTCCATCCGGGAGACGGTGAGCTTCCATCAGGCGAAGCGGCGGTTCGACGCGGACGGCAATCCGGACGACGGGGCCGCGATCGATGCGGCCGGTCGGCTGTTGCGCCAATTGGCTTGGTGGGGAAGGCATCTGCGCGCGGCGCGGGCCGCCGATCCCTATCCGGGCTGAACCGCCTACTGGTGGGCCAGCGGCCGGGTGCCGCGCGGCCGGTTGATGTAGGTGGTCTCACGGGGGATCGAGACCAGGGTGAGTTCCACCTGCGCTGTGCCGGTGCGGAGTACGACGTGGTTGCCGATCGCGCCGGGCTGATGGATCGACAGGTCCGGTTTGGCGGCGGGCCAGCCCATCGGATCGCCGGCCACGTAGATGGTGGTGACGCCCGCATGTGGTGCGGGGGCCAGTACGCCGTCGACGACCGCGGCGGTGTAGCCGGCGTCGCTCTGGTGGGTCTCCACCGCCAGGGCCAGCCGGTCGGGATTGCCGATCGTGGTGATCAGCTGTTCCCACGCCTGCGGCCGGTCGGTGCGGACCAGGATGCGCTCGCCGACGGCCAGCGCGCGGAACACCAGCTGCTGTGCGAGATACAGCTCACCCGCCACGTACACCGTCGAGATGCCCTGTCCGACAAGGCGGATCGCGACGCCGTTGCCCTGCTCGTCGGAGCCGATCAGCTGCCCGCAGCCCGACGACGGCAGATGCAGCGCGCCGATGACATCGATCGGGTACTCGGCCATCGGCACCGTGTCGTCGAGGCCGGGGATCCCGATCGGGAAGTGGGCGAGCAGGCTCTGCCGATGCCGGCCGTGCAGCGACACCATGTGCCGGTAGCGCAGTTTCTCCGGCAGGTCGCGGGTGGTCAGCCGCCAGGCGGCGCCGATGCCGACCGTCTCGGGCGAACTGCCCGGCCGCAGCCGCACCGAGACCGTGGTGCCGAGCGAGGGCGCCACCCACAACAGCGCCAGCAGATCCGTGCCGAGCTGTTTCGGATCGACCGCGCCGCCGATGTTCACGGCGCTGCCGAGTTCGGCGTGCTGCCAGCGGTGCCGGATCGTGCGCGGATCGATACCCGAACTGACCTGCAGCACAGCCTGTTTGATCTCGGGGGCGGTGAGGATACGCGAGGCGCAGTCGGCGTCCTCCAGCGCGCGCACGATGCGCTGGGTGGCGATGGTGACCGCCCGGCAGGCGCCCTCCGCGCCGCCGCCGCGCCGGTCGGCCGCACCCGGACAGGTCAGGGTGTCGAAGCTGATCGCCAGCCACACCGTGCGATACGCGGTGGCCGGCAGCGGGCCCAGCAGCGTCTCGTAGATCGCACCGGCCGGCGTACCGGACCGGCTGCGGTGACCGTGGCTGATGATGTCGATGCCGGACAGCAGAATGTCGTGCTGGGTCAGACATTCCGCCAGTTCGGGAAGCGGCAGCAGATGGGAGGCGTGCACGGACCAGCGGTCGATGCGGGTCAGCCCGCCGCGCGGCGGCAGCACCTCCACCACCGCGACAACCCGGCTGCCCTCCCAGTACAACCCGAGCGAACGCCCGTCGGGACCGCGGAAGTCGACGGTGTCGCCGATCGAATAGCCCCCGCGCGCCAGATAACGCCACCAGGTCGCGAGCCAGCTCGACAGCGTGCGCTTACCGATCGGGATCAGCAGCAACGCCCCGGCCACCACCGCGACCAGCAGCGCGTACCAGCCGGGTAGGCCCACCGCGAATCCGATGAGGCCGACCACCAGTCCGAACAGTTGTGCCGCCACCAGATTCGGTAGCGTGATGCGCCCGAGGAGCGGGCGGTTGCGTATGGCGTCGAATTCGGCCAACGTCGTCTCCCGGACACCTGGTGCACGGCCCGATCTCGATGGCCGAGCTGAACTTCACGTGGTGTGAACTGTACTGTGTGCAGCGAACCTGAGCACCGTCCGGGGGAGGACTCATGCCGTCCAAGCCGACCACCCGTTGGCAGATCAGCGGTTATCGCTTCCTGGTCCGGCGGATGGAGCACGCGCTGGTGCGCCGCGATGTGCGCATGTTGCACGATCCGATGCGCTCGCAGTCGCGCGCCTACATCGTCGGCCTGGTCATCGGCGCCGTCGCACTGGCCGGCTGCGGCGTACTGGCGTTGCTGCGCCCCCAGGGCACGATCGGCGACAACAAGATCCTGCTCGGCAAGGATTCCGGGGCCGTGTACGCCGTCATCGACGGCGTGGTGCATCCGGCACTGAATCTGGCCTCCGCCCGGCTGGCGGTAGGTGCGCCGGACAAGGCGGTATCCATCAAGGAATCCGAACTGGCCAAGAAACCCCGCGGCCCGCTGATCGGCATCCCCGGCGCGCCCGCCTCACTGAATTTCGGGACCGACGGCAAGGGCCGCACCTGGACGGTGTGCGACGAACTACGCAACGACGGCAGCGACGCCCTGACCACCACCGTGATCGCCGGCACCCCGGTGCTCGGCGACCGCGCCACCACCCTGGACAAGGGCAAGGCGCTGCTCGTGCAGGGCCGCGACGCCACCTATCTGGTCTACGACAACCAACGCGCCCGCGTCGACATGAACACCCGCGCGGTGGTGGACGCGCTGCGCATCCGCGGCTTCACCCCCCGCCCGATCAGCGAGGGCCTCCTGAACGCGATCCCGGAAGTACTCCCGATAGTGGCCCCGAAAATCGCCGATCCCGGTGGCGTGCCGATCAAACCGGTCGCAGGCCACCGCAACGGCGACGTGGTCTTCCTGGCCACCGAGAACCAGAACTACGTGGTACTGCGCGACGGTCTGCAACCGGTGTCACCGCTGACCGCCGACATCATCCGCAACTCCAACCCAGCGACCTCACAGGACGCCCAGATCACCGGATTCGATCGTTCCAACACGAATGTGGTGGATCAGTTGGCGGTCTCGAAATATCCGGACTCCGCGCCGCAGATCGTCGACGCCAAGGACCAGCCCGTAGGCTGCCTGTCCTGGAAGCCGCTCAGCGGCGCCGACAAGGCCGACAACAGCAGGCACGCAGACCTTTCCGTCTTCACCGGCCACGCGCTGCCGATTCCCGACAACGCCGTACCGGTCCGCTTGGCACAGGCCGACGCCGCGAATCACGGTGCGGAACAGTTCTATTCGACGCCCGGCTCCGGAATCTTCGTACAAACAACCGGAATCGAGCCCGACAGCGCGCGGCGCGACAGCCTGTTCTTCATCGCCGACACCGGCGTCCGATTCGGCATCAAGGACGCCGACGCCGCCAAGGCCCTGGGCATGGACCCCGAGCACGCCAAACCCGAACCCGCCCCCTGGCCGATCGCCGGCCTCCTGGCAGCGGGACCGGCCCTGGGCCGCCAGGAGGCGATGGTCGCCCACGACGGCGTAGCCCCCGACCCGAATCCGGCCCGCCAACTGGTGAAGTCGCGCCAAGACACCACCACCCCGAACTAGCCCCCACCCCCAGCTAACCCCCGAACCCGTCACCGATCCGCAGCTGAACGCGCCTTTCGTGCCCCCGCACACCCCGGTCCCGGTCACCAATACGCAGGCGTAACACTCCTGTTCGTGGCCCGGCCCGATCCTGGACTGACGGAGGCGGGGGAGCGAAGCGGAGGAGCCGGAGGAGGGAAGGATCGGGCCCGGAGGGCCGCGAACCCGCCGGAGCGAAGCGGAGGCCAAAAACACAGCCTGTCACCAACAAGCAGGCCCGACATTCAGCCCGCCACCCACCTAGATCCCGGACCCGACGGTTCACGAGACAGAAGCGGGCAGACAACAACCGAGACACCCACGAACCCGCCGGAACAAAGCAAAGCCCGAAACACACCTCAGTCCTCACGCACCCCGAACCGCCGCCGCAACGGGAACGAAGCGAGATAGCCGAGGACCAGCAGCACCGCAATCACCCCCGTGCCGATCAAAGCAACGTTACGAGCACTGTTGTCGGCCGCCCGCGGGGAGCTCGGCACCGGCAACTGCCAACTCTGAGCAGCATCGGACCGCTTGGGAGGCAACGTATTCGGCACCTCGGCAGTCAACGCCGCGACCGGATCAACAGTGCCGTACCCGAGATAAGGGTCCCACCCTTCCGCCGGAGCGTGCGCAGTAGCCTCGATCCGCTGGATAACCTCGAGCGCACTCAACTGCGGAAACCGCGCACGCACCAGCGCAGCCACACCGGCCACATAAGGCGTGGCAAAACTGGTCCCCGAAATAGGCGACTGCTGCCCACGTTTGGCGAAACCGACAGCAGTCCCCCGACTGTTCGGGTCGGCAAAGTTCACATCCAGCGAAGTGATGTTCTCACCCGGAGCAGCCACCCCGACCCACGGACCGGGCACCGTGAACTTCGACGGTTGCCCATTGGCATCGACCGACCCCACCGACAGCGCGTACTGATCGTAGCGGGCCGGCGACACGTTCATGGTGACCTTGCTCCACGGATCCGCACCCGGATCCACCGGATCCAGCACAGGATTAGTCCCGCGGCACACATCGTTGTTCCCCGCCGCGACCACCACCACCGCGTTCTTCTCCACCGCAGCGTACTGCAGCGCGGAACCGAGATCCTCGTCGTGCAGCGGCCCGGTGGGACAGGTGGTCTCGGAAACGTTGATGACCGACGCCCCCATATCGGCGGCGCGCCGGATCGCCCACGCCATGGTGTGAGTGTTGCCGTAACCGTCGGGCAGATCCTCCGGATTCTTCTGCTGCGAACGGCCTTTGGCCTGATAGAACTCGCTGGACTGCCGAATGCTCAAGATGGCAGCCTCCGGCGCGACCCCCGCGAACCCCTGGCCGGCCACCGCGGTGGCCGCGATCACCCCGGCCACCGCGGTGCCGTGCCCGTCGCAGTCCTCGGTGCCGTCGGTACGCGCGACATAGTCGCCACCGCCGACCAGACCAGGCAGCCGCGGATGCCGAGCCACCCCCGTATCCACCACCGCCACCAATTGCCCCGCCCCCCGCGAGAACTGCCAGGCACGATCGAGATTCAGAGCGCGCTGCGCAGCCGGGACAGCCGGCCCGTCGCCACCCGGAACGGTGCTCACACACGGCGCATTCGCCGGCTGCTCGGTGTCCTCCGGCGGCCCCATCGGCGGCCCCGGCGGCAGCAGCCCCGGAACAACCGCCGGTGGCCGGTCCGCCACCGCACCCCCGGCGCCGAACGCGATACCACAAGCCACCGCGACCGCCGCAGCAGTGAACCGAAATATCGTGCGGGCGTAGCACTTTCGGACCGACATCGTCACAGGGAACGAACCAGTGAATACAACTCGACCACCCAGAAAACCAGAGGCAGCACCGCCGCCACGAAGGCGTATTCGAGCAGTTCGATCGCGCGGCGCAGCGGTGGCGTCGCGGTCTGGTGCGGTACGGCGGTACCCATGATCAGGGCCGCGATCAGCAGCACCATCGCGGCGCCGAACACCGCCAGCGGCTGGCGCAGGGTGAACGCGGCGACGCACATCATGATCAGCAGTACGGCCGAACCGCCGGCCAGCAGCACCACCGCCTGCTCGGCGCCGGCGTAGGTGCGGCTGCGGAACAACAGCACCGCCGCGCACACCAGCGCCAGCGCGATCCCCGGCCAGTACGGGGTGGACGCGCGCGGATCGGCGGCCGCCATCGCCCCGGCGACCGTGACCAGGGAGGTCGCGGCCACCAGACCGGCCAGATACATCCGGGCCCGTTCGGATTTCGCGCGCAGCACATCCATGGTGGGCAGCGCACGATGGTCGTCGGGATCGTCCTCGGTGGGGTCGATCGGGGTGCCGGGAGAGGGCACCGGCGGCAGCGGCAGCTTGGCCAGCAGCATCGAGACCCGCGGCGCCACCGACAGCGCGCCGAGTGCCAGCGCCGCGGCCCCGGCGCCGATCGCCCGGCCCGGCTGGGTGGTCAGCAGTCCGACCAGTGCGGCCGGGACCGCGAAGACCGCCACCGTCGTCGCGCCGATGAACAGGGCCGATCCGGCCCCGCCGACCCGCCAGGCCAGTACCGCGATCGCGCCGACCAGCACCGCGCCGAGTAGTACGTTGGCCCAGCCGTATTCGCCGTGTTGCAGCGGCACGATCAGCATGCCCGCGCTGAACGCGCTGGGCAGCGCGCATCCGCCGAGGACCATCGCGGTGGTCGGGTCGGCGTACATGCGCGCGAAGACGATACCGGCGACGGCCAGCAGCAGCGCCACCAGCGCGGCCAGCGAACCGGTGATCCAGCCCGGCATCGCGGTCGGCGCGGCCAGCAGCCCGGCGCATCCGGCCAGCATGGCCGCCACCGCCACGATCGCGCCGGTGACCCGGGCGACCCGGGGTGACCAGGCGCGGAAGTGGTCGGCGTCGGCGATGGCGACGTTGTACATGATGTCGTCGAACAGCGGCGGCGGCGCGACGTGGTCGGCGTTCTCCAGCATGAGCAGTTCGCCGTCGCGCACCCCGTGCTCACCGAGGCTCAGCGAACTGGAGAACGGCGGCCGGCCGATGCGCGCGAGCACCCATTCGGCGGGCTCGAATTGCTCTCCGGTGTGGTCGAAGTCGTTGCTGCGACTGTGCTGCGCGACCATGTCGACGACGCTGGGGATGACCAGCGCGACCGGGACATCGACCGGAATCGCCATGTCGACCTGGGTGTGCTTGGCGAGGATGGTCACCCGGGCCAGATCCGGCGCCCGCACGATGCCGCGGGCCGGATCCCCTTCCAGGTGGTCCAGTCGTGCGTGCGTCACACCTTCCCCCAACTTCTGATCTACCTCGGGTTCTCGGCGGCGTCATACGTTGCGGCCGACCGGGGCTCACCTGCTGGATGCTGTCCGAACTGTACGTCATAGTGGCTGCTGCCACTACACTGAGTCCGCAGCACGGCAGCGGAAAAGGGGAAAGGGGGAACTTTCGTCCGATGAGCACTGTCCGATTCCAGCGCCGGCAGCGGCGGGAGGTTCCGCGCATTCCGGGCGGCGAGGTCACTCTGCAACCGCCACCGGAGATTCCGCGCGCCATTCCCGCGAGCCTGCTGTCCAAGTTGATGCCGTTCGTCATGGTCGTCGGCATGATCGGCATGATGGTGATCATGTTCACCCGCGGTGGGGGTATCGCCTCCAACCCGATGAGCATGATGTTCCCGATGATGATGATCTTCTCGATGGTCGGCATGTTCGCCGGTCAGGGTGGCCGCGGGCAGAAGGCCGCGGAGGCCAACGAGGATCGCAAGGACTATCTGCGCTATCTCGATCAGGTCCGCAAGGATGTGGAGGAGACGGCGCAGCAGCAGCGCGCCGCCGTCGAGTGGAGTCATCCCGAACCGGGCCTGGTCTGGATGCTGGCCGGTACCAGCCGCATGTGGGAGCGGCGCCCCGGCGACAAGGACTTCTGCCACGCGCGTATCGGCCTCGGCGGCCAGCGCCTGGCCACCCGGCTGGTCTCACCGGAGACGGGGCCGGTGGAGGAGCTGGAACCGATCGCCGCGGTCTCGTTGCGGCGCTTCGTCCGTACCCATTCCACGGTGCCCGACCTGCCCACCGCCATCGCGGTGAAGGGTTTCGCCGCGATCCAGCTCAACGGCGACCGCGGCCAGGCCCGGGACATGACCCGCGCGATGTTGTTGCAGCTGTGCATGTTCCAGGCCCCCGACCAGGTGCTGGTCGCGGTGGTCTGCGGTACCGACACCGCGCGCGAATGGGAGTGGACCAAATGGCTGCCGCACACCCAGCATCCGGAGAGTCAGGACGGGATCGGCACCGAGCGGATGGTGTACGGGTCGGTCCGGGAGATGAACGCGGGACTGGCTCCGCTGCTGCACAACCGGGCCCGGTATTCGCGTAATCAGCCGGCCAACCAGAATCTGGTGCACGTCCTGGTCGTGGTCGACGGCGGTCTGCTGGAGGCGGAGGAGGATCCGCTGCGGGAGTCCGGATTCGAGGGTGTCACCATCATCGATCTGTGCAATTACGCACCGCGCCTTGCGGTTTCGCGCGGTATCCAGATGGTGATCGAGAACGGCGATTGCGTCGGCCGCGGCGCCACCGGCAATATGGAGCGCTTCGCGATCATCGATCGCATCAGCGGACGGCAGGCCGAGCAGACCGCGCGGCGGCTGGCCCCGTATCGCGCGGCGGTACAGCGCGGTGACGAGGTCGTGGAGGAGAGCGGCGAGGCCATCTCCTCCTGGTCGCAGTTGATGGGTCTCGGGGATATCGGTGTCTTCAATCCCGAATCCACCTGGCGGCCGCGGTACGGCCGCGATCGGCTGCGGGTGCCGTTCGGCGTGGGGGCCGACGGGCTGCCGGTGTTCATCGATATCAAGGAGGCCGCCGAGAACGGGATGGGCCCGCACGGCCTGTGCATCGGCGCCACCGGTTCGGGTAAGTCGGAATTCCTGCGCACGCTGGTGTTGTCGCTGCTGGCGACGCATTCGCCGGATCAGCTGAATCTGGTGCTGGTCGACTTCAAGGGCGGCGCGACCTTCCTCGGGCTGGAGGGTGTGCCGCATGTCGCGGCCATCATCACCAACCTGGAGGAGGAGGCCGATCTCGTCGAGCGCATGCGCGACGCGCTGGCCGGTGAGATGAACCGCCGGCAGGAATTGCTGCGCGCCTCCGGCAATTTCGCGAACGTCAGCGATTACGAGAAGGCGCGCGCGGCCGGCGCCGAACTCGATCCGCTGCCGGCGTTGTTCGTCGTCCTCGACGAATTCTCCGAATTGCTCTCCCAGCACCCGGATTTCGCGGAGTTGTTCCTGCAGATCGGCCGGCTCGGCCGCTCGCTGCACGTGCATCTGCTGCTCGCCTCGCAGCGGCTGGAGGAGGGGCGGCTGAAGGGGCTGGAATCCCACCTCTCCTATCGCATCGGCCTGAAGACGTTCTCCGCCAACGAATCCCGTCAGGTGCTCGGGGTGCCGGACGCCTACAACCTGCCCGCCAATCCCGGCGGCGGGTATCTGAAGGCGGATTCCGGTGAGATCCAGCGGTTCCAGGCGGCCTACGTGTCCGGGCCGTACCTCGGCGCCGGCGCGCAGCGCGAGGTGACCCCGGCCGATGTCATCGGTGGCGAGATCGACGTCACGGCACGGCCGTTCACCGCCGATATGGTGAATTTCCGGGAGAGCGACCGGCTTCCGGTGCCCTCGGCGCCGGCGGTGGTGGAGGACGCGCAGGACGAGGGCGAGAAGATCTCCAACCTGCTGATGATGGTGTCCCGCATCCGCGGCCACGGCCGGCCCGCTCACGCCATCTGGCTGCCGCCGCTGGGTGCGGCGCCGACGCTGGACGCGCTGGTGCCGCGCGGAATCCTGACCGGTGACATCAACCCGGCGGCGTCGCTGCGGGCCGTCATCGGCATCGTGGACCGTCCCTTCGATCAGCGCCGCGATCCGCTGCTGGTGGATCTGTCCACCAACGCGGGCAATGTCGCGGTCGTCGGCGGCCCGCAGTCGGGCAAGTCGACGGTGCTGCGCACCCTGATCATGTCGATGGCGCTGACCCACACCGCGGAGCAGGTGCAGTTCTACTGCCTGGATTTCGGCGGCGGCACGCTGACCGCGTTGGAGGGCCTGCCGCACGTGGGTTCCGTGGCGACCCGGCAGGATGTCGACAAGGTCCGCCGCACGGTCGCCGAGATGACGACCATCGTGCGGCAGCGCGAGATGCGGTTCCGCGCACTGGGTATCGACCTCTCCGAATTCCGGCGGCTGCGGGCCCTGGATCCGGCGAGCAGCCCGGCGGCCGCGGGGGCGCACGAGGATCCGTTCGGCGACGTGTTCCTGGTGATCGACGGATTCGGTTCGATCCGTGAGGATTTCGAGGCGCTCGAGAGTCCGATCATGAACCTCGCCATCCAGGGCCTGTCCTACGGCGTGCACGTCGTGATCGCCCTGAACCGCTGGGCGCAGGCGCGTCCCGCGCTGAAGGACCAGATCATGACCCGGGTCGAGTTGCGGCTCGGTGATCCCATGGATTCCGATCTGGGCCGCAAGATCGCCTCCCTGGTCCCGATCGGCCGGCCGGGGCGCGGCATCACCCGCGACGGCCTGCACATGCTGACCGCGCTGCCGCGGATCGACGGCATCTCGGATCCGGCCAGTCTGGGTCCGGCGGTGGTCGCCGCGGTGCAGACGTTGGCGAGCGCGAATCGCGGCCGGCCGGCCGCGGCGGTGCGGATGCTGCCGGAGCTCATGGCCCGCGCCGAACTGCTGGAGTTGGTGAAATCCGCGCCGATCGACGGCGATCATCGGAACTCGCGAATTCCCATCGGCATCAACGAAGCGGAACTCGCACCCGTATTCCTCGATTTCGTCGAGAGTCCGCATTTCCTGGTGTTCGGCGACACCGCCTGCGGCAAGAGCACTCTGCTGCGCACGATCGTCTCCGGTATCTGCGCGGTGAACACTCCGGATCAGGCGCGAATCATCCTGTCCGACTATCGGCGCAGTCTGATCGATCTCGCCGGAATTCCGAACGAGGCGGCCTATGCCTCGTCGGCACAGATGCTGACCACCAATATCAACGATCTGGTTGGCGTGTTGCAGCGGCGGATGCCGGATGCGAACGTCACCCCGCAGCAATTGCGGGAACGGTCGTGGTGGAGCGGGCCCGAGGTGTACGTGGTGGTCGACGATTACGACCTGGTCGCCACCTCCACCGGTAATCCACTCGCGGTACTCGTCGAATTCCTGCCTCTGGCACGGGATCTCGGTCTGCACATGATCGTCGCGCGCCGCTCCGGCGGCGCCGCGCGCGCGATGTACGACCCGGTGATCTCCCGCCTGAAGGACTTGGCGAGCGCCGGTCTGATCATGAGCGGCAGCCGAGAGGAGGGGAATCTGATCGGAGGCGTCAGGCCCAGTGCCATGCCCGATGGCCGCGGCACGCTGGTGACTCGAAATGGAATTGATCTTATTCAGACCGCATGGACGCCGGCATGATGTGCGTATCCTGTGATACGAACGGCGCCGGAACGGTCCGGGCGCTTCGTGCGTCGAAGCATCTGTACGACAGATTCGGGTGACATCGCAATGCGTTCCGAAAAGGATCGGATGGATCCCGTTCGAAACCGTTAGGAGTAGCAATGGCCGGTATGAAGCAGACGGAACAGGTTGTCGGTCTCTCGACCTATATGGCCGACAAGCGGGCTGAGATCGACGGCCTGCTCGCGGCCCTCGAGGTCCAGAAGGAAAGCCTGGTGGCGAATTGGCGGTCCCCGGCCGCCCGGATGATCTTCGATCGGGTCATCCAGGAGTACCGGGATGAGGCGCACGCCATGGTGAACGCGTTGCAGCAGCACGCGGACAACGTGAAGGACGCGTCCGTCAAGGTCACCAATGCGGACAGCCTGCTGTCGGATTCGCTGAACAGCGCCGCGGCCTCGCTCAAGGGCCTGTAGAGAAACCACCGACAGTCGTACTCCATTTTTCGAAAGGTGCTGAAAATGACTGGAGAAGCTACCGGCGAGATCTTCCACAATTTCTCCGCGGTGGATACCCACTCGATCGACATCCAGGCCACGGCCGGAAAGATCCTGACCGCCATCGAGGAGTTGAAGGACAAGGTCACCTCGGTCGCCGGCACGGATTGGGACGGTTCCGCGAACGACGCCTTCAACGCGCTGCACTCGAAGTGGCAGGATCGGTCGAACCAACTGCAGGAGACGCTGCGCAAGCTCGGCGCCACCGTGCAGGAGGGCAATGCCC
Source organism: Nocardia sp. BMG111209 (assembly GCF_000381925.1). Lineage (NCBI taxonomy): Bacteria > Bacillati > Actinomycetota > Actinomycetes > Mycobacteriales > Nocardiaceae > Nocardia > Nocardia sp. BMG111209. The sequence continues at coordinate 4,964,100 of NZ_KB907307.1, read as the reverse complement.
ACATGCAGTCGACCGACAACGGCAACGCCCAGATCTTCATGGGTGCCTGATACCTCGGCGAAGGGGCCACGCGCACCGGCGATCTCGGTGCACGTGGCCCCTTCGTCGTATCCGGCCTACTTCACCGATTTGGCGATGGTCGGGACCATCCTGTCGGCCAGCGTCGAGGTCGACTGGTCGGTCCACACCTGGAACGCCTGGATGGTCGCGGGATCGTCCACCACCACGATCGTGGCCGAACCCGTCTCGAGACCCGCAGGCAGGCCGCGCAATCCACCGTTACCGGCCTGACTGTCGGTGCGCAGCACGATGATCACGTCGGTGTGGTTCGTGTCGACGGATCCCGAATACGACAGCTGCCGCGGTGATTTCTCGTCGCCGACCGCCTTGTAGGTGTCGTTGTACCGGAAACCGATGCCCTGCAGGAATTTCGACTGATCGCTGGGTGTGAGATCGACCGACAGCGTCGCATCCCCCAGATTGAATGCGGAGACGGTCTTCCCGTCGAACTGCGGATATTTGCTGCGGACCTGGCTGAGCGTGTCACCGCTGCCGGTACCCGGCGAACTCCCGCCGCTGCCCTGCACCGCGAAGAAGATGCCCGCCGCCGCGATGACCGCCACCGCCGCCGCGGCCCCGATGATCAAGGGGCGCCGCGATTTCGGCTGCGCGGGCGACGCGCCGGGCTCGGTCCGGGCCAGGCGGGCCGCGGTCTCCGGGGAGCGCGGCTGGAAACCGTTGATCGAGACGCGTGGATCGGTCCCGTATCCCGGCGGCGGCGAGTAGCCGCGCTGAGCGCCGTACATGGCCGCCTCGGCGTCCTGCACGAATTCGCGGCAGCTGCCGTAGCGGTCGGCCGGATGTTTCGCCATCACCCGCGCGATGACGTGATCCAGGGCCGGCGGCAGATCGGGGCGCAGCGCGCTCACCCGCGGCGGCGGATCGTTGAGATGACCCATCATGACCAGGGCCGGTGCGGTCCCGGGATAGGGGTTCTGCCCGGTCAGCAGCCGGAAGAAGGCGCAGCCGAGACTGTAGATGTCCGAACGGTAATCGAGCGGCTCGCCGGTCAGCTGCTCCGGTGACGCATACGCGACGGTCGCCATGAACTGGCCCGTCGTCGTCAGTTCCTGACCGTCCTCGGCCGATTTCGCGACGCCGAAATCGGTGAGGAAAACGCGCTCCTCCTCGTCGGTGCTGTGCGACAACAGGAAATTCGCCGGTTTCACATCGCGATGCAGCAGGCCGCGGCGATGTGCGTAATCCAGCCCCTTGCCCACTTCCGACACGATGCGCAGGGCCCGCTGTGCCGTCATGACCGCCGGGCCCTTGCGGGCCTCCTCGGCGGCGTCGGTGCCCTCGACGAATTGCATCGCGATCCAGAGCTGGCCGTTCTCCTCGCCGCGGTTGTACACCGCGACGATATTGGGATGATCAAGTCCCGCAGCGAGATTCGCCTCGCGTTCGAAGCGCGCGCGGAACTCGGGATCGACCGACAACTCGGCGCTGAGCACCTTCAGGGCGTCGCGCCGGGGGAGGGTGGGATTGCGGGCCAGATAGACGGTGCCCATTCCGCCACTGCCCAGCACCCCGAGCACCTGATAGCCACCCATGATCGCGCCGGGTTGCAACGGCATTCGGTCCTCCTCGTATTCACGTCAGACGCAAGGAATCTAGCAAGCTCGCCGGCGGGGCACGAGCGCGCAGTTCATTTGCCCGAGTGCCCGTAGGCGAGCAACTTGTATTGCGCCGCGGTGCGTTGGTAGAGCTCCTGGACATTCAATGCGTAGATCTTCGCGACGAAGCGGTCGTAGGTCACGAAGCAGGTCGGCGGTGCGGTCCAGTCGGTGGTGGTGCCGTCCGGCTGTTTGAAACACGCGACGCCGGGCATGTTCGGCGGACCGTCCATCGGGATCCAGGCGTCGTCGTGTTCCTTCGCCAGGGCGACGGCGAGCCGGGCCGCCGCGGCGGCGTCGCGGGTCCGGTAGACGTAGGTCGAGGCGGCGGCGACGGCGTCGACACCGGCATCGTCGAAGGCGGCCCGGATCAGGTCGGGTCGATTGGCGATGTGCAGGGCGGCCTGCCGCGGGTACACGCCCTGCGGGTCGATTCCGCCCGGTAACGTGTTCTTGTCGAAAGGAACCGTGCGACCGAGCATTCCGTCGACATCCAGGGGAAGCGAGCCGAATTTGTCGAGCGGCGTCTCGGTATAGGACTTGATCATCGCGTCCCATTTGTCGAGGGCCTTCTTCGCGATATCCGCCAGCGGCGCCACGTCGAAGGGGATGCTGACCGGATCGGACAACTGCACGATGAGCAGCAGGTCGTTGCGCTGATACCAGACGGTGAGGATGTTGGTGCCGAGCGTCGTGGTGGTGACATTCGCGGTGGCCGCCGGATAGCCGGATATGGTCGCGGGCCTGCCCGGCACCACGGCGGACATGTTCTTGACCGCGGCGGCGGCACGGTCGGCGTCGGTGAAGCGCAAGGTGTCCATATCGAACACCCGGCCCATGGTCTCGTCGAGGCGCCGCTGTCCGCTGGTGGCCCAGCCCACGACGAATCCCGGTGCGACGGAATCGAAATTGTCGTCGACCCCGATACCGGCGTACGACGGGTGATTCTTCACGGTGAGCGTGCGGGAGATGTAGGCCTTCGGTTCGAAGATGTATTTGCTGTCGACGTCCACCGCCAGCGGTACGGAATTCCCGATCCGGATGGATTCGCGCACATATCCCGAGGATTCGGTCCGGCTCTGCTCGAGGTCGACGGGTGTGCTGGGGAAGTTTCCGGAATCGACCTTCGCGACGTCGATGGCGGCCGGAGCGGGCTTGTCCTGGTGATGGTCTCCGCACGCGGTTCCGGTCAGTACGACGGTGACGGCCGCGGCGCAGGCGACGAGGGTGCGGGTGAGCTGCCTGATCGGATTCATCGGTTCACTCGCTCCTCGCCAGGATCGCGTACTGAGCGCCGGCGCGTTCGTACAGCGCGGTGGGGGTGGGCCGCGCGATCGGGAGGTGGTCGACCACCATCGCGACATAGCGGCCGTACACGACCACGCAGAACGCGTCGTAGCTCCGGTTCGAATCCTGCAGGTCCAGGCGCACGCATTTGGCGTCGGGCAGACCGGGCGGCGGATTCAGCAGGTCGTCGTCCTTACCGGTTTCGGTCAGCGTGTTCTGCAATCGGAACGAGGCGGCCAGATCGCGGGTCCGGTACAGCACCCCGGCCCGCCGGGCGACCGCGTCCACGCCGTCGTCCCGGAAGGCGTTGCGGACATCGACCGGATTGCGCTCGTAGTGCAGATCGGCCAGCGGATCGTAGGTGCCGAAATCGGCGGTGTCGAAGAAGGGATCGCTGTAGTCCTTCGCCTGCGGTGCGGCCCGGCGCATCAGGCCCGCGGGATCGGCGGCGAGGTCGAGCAGATCGTCGAGCGGGGTGGGCTGCAACGTCGCCATCGCGGCGAGCTGGAGATCGATGGTCCGCCCGGTCAGGCCGGACAACGCGGCCGGGTCCGGCGCCGGGACCCGGGTGCTGACGATGATCACATACGGCCCGTGGGCGATGAAGGCCGTCGCCGCGGCATCGTCGCCCGAACTGGCGTGTGCGTCGGGATGACCGGCGAGCGTGAGCGGGTGCCGCCCCGGGTTGGTGTCGTTCTCGATCGTGCCGAACTGATCCGCCGCGCCGCGGGCCGCATCCTCGGTGGGGAAGCGCAGCAGGCCGGCGATCACCTTCCTCCGGCTCCGGAGATTGCCGTTGGTGCGGGACACGTACACACCCGCCAGCACGTTGAACGTGTCGCCGATCGGAGCGAACACCTTCGGTATTCCGTCGTCCGAGGTCATATCCGTGCCGGAGGAGACGAGTTTCACCGTCGACGGGGCATTGTCGTCGGGATCCACGTCGAAGGGGTGCACGAGATAGCCCAGCATGCGCCGTGATTCGATCATCCGGAAGTCCGTCGAATTGCGGAATTTCGGCTTGTAGGCCGTCGGCTGCGCGAGGTACGAACCGGTCCGCAATGTGGTCAGGTCGACGGGGGTCAGGCCCGGTGCGGCATGTCCGGCGACGCCGGGTGCGCAACTCTGTACGGACAGCGCGATGATCACCACCAGCACCGCGAGAATCGCACCGGCGGAGAGGAATCGCTTGATCCGTGGTTCGGGTGAATTCACTGTTGCGGCCCCCGACTACGCGGCCGTCAGGAGAACGTATTGGGCAGTGGTCTTCTGGTGCAGGTCCTGCAGGTTCTTCGCCGCCGTCTCCGCGGTGTAGCGATCCACTTGGAGAATGCACAGATTCATGATCGGGTCACCCTTGTCGGTGAGATCCGTGAAGCATTCGACGTTGGCGCCCAGGCCTTTCGGCGGATCGGCCATGCGCCGGGTCGATGTGAGGTGGGTCGAGGGCTGTTCGTCCTGCCACAACGCCAGCGCGCCCTTCGTGGTGCGGCTGCGGAACACGGCGCCGTCACCGAAGGCGACCAGATCCAGATCGCCGGTCTTCAGGAAGTTCAGGCCCGCGTTCTGCATACCGCTGGCCGCGCCGCGGCCGACATAGACCCCGTCGACATCGGCGCGCAGGGGGTTTTCCGGATTCGACGGGAGTGTGCGGCCGAGCAGACCGCCGGGATCCATATCGATGTTCATGAGCTGATCGGCCGGTGTGGGAACGAACTTGTCCAGCAGCGGCAGTTCGGTATCGAGCATGGTGTCGGTGAAGGAGACCAGCGACGGCAGATCGGGAGCGGCGGTGCCGTCGACCACCTTGATGAAGACCACGTACCGGTCGTGCACCGTCCAGGAACCGATCGACGAGATCGCCGGCCGCCAATGTGCCTTGCCCTCGGGATGTTTCACCAGATCGACGGGTGCGTTGTCGATGTTGTAGGTGAAATCGTCGTGTTCCAGGGTGGGCCCGACGTCGGCGGCGATCTTCGCGCTGGGGAATTCGAGTACCGCGATGTTCAGGGTGCGGGCGTTCCCATTGGGATCCACCGGGGTCGACATGGCGTTCTGCCAGCCCGCGACCAGATCCTTGGCCACATCGTTGAACGTGTCGTTGATGACGAGTTTGCCCATGCCGTGGCGGTTCAGCACGACATGGGTGGACAGGCCCATGGCATCGTCGGTGTAGGCCGGATCGGCCTCCGAGGGCAGGGCGACGAAATCGGCCAGCCGCTGGGATTCCCGGGTGCGGGCCTGCTTCTGCGTCTTGGCGCGCCCGATGACCCGCTGCTTCGTCGGATAGTTCCCCACATCGAGATTCGCGGTGTCGGCGGCCTGGCGCAGGGCATGTCCGGGGACATCGGCGCCACAGGCGGCCGCGGCCGGCAGGATCAGCGCGGCGGCCAGCAGTGCGCCGGCCGCGCGGACCGCCCGGGACCCGGCAACGACTTTCATTTCCCTCCCCCCGTTCGCTCGGTCTCGCGGCATCCTACGACAGCGGAAGGGGCGGAATCGGACCGAGCGGTCGATTCGGATGCGGGTGCGCGACCCGGCCGGTGTGCGCGAATCGAGGGTTCGGCCTGGCCGACCCGATACGCGGCGTGCGCGCCGATGACCCGTCTGTCGTCACGATGTCCCCTCCCGTGCCCGGCCGGTGGGCCGGGTCCTCCGCGCCCGAGCGTAGCGAACCCGTGGGCAACGCGCTCGTGGTTATCACCATCGGTGGCGGGTGTGGACGGCTGTGCACAACTCGGCGGCGGCGACCGACCGGTCCGTGCTGCTATCGTCGAAATTCCCCCCTCGATGAGGATGACCTGGTGAAGTACGTCCCCCGCGTGTTGCTGTTCGTCTCGATTCCGGCGGTGTTGTTCGTCGTTCCCTGGTGGGTGCTGATCGGCGCCGCGGCCACCGGACCGGTGTTCTGGATCGGCTCGGCGTTGTTCCTGCTCGCCTGTGCCGCACTGCCCGCGGGCATGTTGCTCGGGCACGGCCCGGCGGAGTCGGATCCCGCCTCGCTGATCGGTGACACCCTGCTCGGGGTCGGGTGGGTGCTGTTCACCTGGTCGGTGCTCGGCCTGCTGGCGCGCGGTGTGCTGGCGCTGGCCGGGGTGCACGATACCGCCGGGCCCATCGCGTGGGCGGTGTTCGCGGTGGCCGCGGCGCTGGTGACGTACGGCGTGGCCGAGGCCCGGCGGGTGCCGCGGGTGCGGACGGTCGAGGTGCCGATCGCCGGGCTCGGCCGCGGGCTCGACGGCCTGCGCGTGGTCCTGCTGACCGACACCCACTACGCGGCGACGAACCGGCTGCGCTGGTCGGAGCGGGTGGTGGAGGTGGTGAACGCGCAGCGGCCCGATATCGCCTGCCACACCGGCGATCTCGCGGACGGATCGGTGGCGCGGCGGAGTCGCCAGGTGGATCCGCTGGGCAAGGTGTCCGCCGAATACGGCCGGTTCTACATCACCGGCAACCACGAATACTTCGGGGACGCGCTGGGCTGGATCGAGCACATGAGTTCGCTCGGCTGGCAGCCGCTGCACAATCAGCACGAGGTGATCGAGCGCGGTGGTGATCGGCTGGTGCTGGCGGGAATCGACGATCCCACCGGTACCGGGCTGGCCGGGCACGGGCCGGATATCGGTGCGGCGCTGGCCGATATCCCGGACGCGCCGGTGGTGCTGCTCGCCCATCAGCCCAAGCTGATCGGCGCGGCGGTGGAAGCCGGTGTGGCGCTGCAACTCTCCGGGCACACGCACGGCGGGCAGATCTGGCCGTTCCATTATCTGGTGCGGCTCGATCAGCCGGTGGTCGCCGGTCTGAGCCGGCACGGCGGCACCCAGCTGTACACCAGTCGCGGTACCGGGTTCTGGGGACCGCAGTTGCGGGTGTTCGCGCCCAGCGAGATCACGGTGCTGGTGTTGCGCAGCGCCTGAGGGTCATTCGCCGACGCGCAGTCCGCGCACGAATCGTTCGCACGCGTCGGCGACGGCGGGCCAGGTGTTCGACTCGTACTGACAGCCGACGCTGACCTGCACGCCGGAATCGACCAGCACCTGCCAGCGCACGGTCGTGCCGTCGCCGGGGAACTCCTCGTACGACAGGCCGGGGTGATCGCCGAAGACGTTGTCGTGCTTCAGTTCTCCGACGGTGCCGGGCGGACGTTGCGCGATCTGCCGGTCCAGGGTTTCGGCGACGTCGCCGAGCTTCGCACCGGGGGACAGCTGCCGTTGTGTCACGGTGATCCGTTGCCGCGCACCGTTGTCCGGGGTCAGGTCGACCCGGGCGTCGGTCCGGGTGTTCGGGTGCCAGCCCGGTGGAAGGTCGGCGCGGACCCGGTCGAACAATCGGACGGTCGTCTGTGGTGCGGGGGATATCCCCGACGGCAGTTGCGATCCCGATGCCGAAATGCTCGGTGCCGCAGGCAATGTCGTGAATGCGGCAGAGGGGCGGGCCGATTCGGGCTGTGGCGCCGCCGCGGCGGGGGTACGCGTAGGTTGCGCTGCCGTCGTCGAACTCGCGGACCGGTGATGTGCCACTGCCACCACCACGACGAGTGTGGCGACGAGCGCGACCGCCGGTAACAGGATGCGACCGGCTCGCGACCGGTGTCGCCGGACCGCGTACTCGTGCAGCGAGCCGCTCCGGCGCGCCGACAGCGGTGAAAAGCGTTCGGCCGCAGTCTGTTCGGCGTCCTCCGGTGGTCGTAGCAGATCGCCGCCGGATACGGTCCGGATATCCGCCGGGCAGCCCGGCAGTGCGGCCAGTGCCGTGTGCACCGCCGTTCGCGCGCCGGGGGTGTCGAGCCCGGTGACGAGGACGTGATTGGCCCGCTCGATATCCGGCAGCCGGCCCAGCACCGCGGCGATCGCCGAACCGTCGCGGCCGGGGACCAGATCGTCGGTACCCACGGCCGGTTCGTGTTCGCAGGCCTCGATCCAGGTGCGTGTCCCGGAACGGCCGACGAGGGTGGCGGTCGTGGTCAGCGGATTCGCCTCCAGTACCGCGATGCGTTGTCCCGGGCCGGTACTCGCGCCGAGTGCCACCGCCCGCTGGGCCAGTGACTCGAGCACGACATCGGCGGCGATGTGCCGCGCGGCGGATTCGACCGTCCCGCGCCGGCGGGTTCCCCACTCCGTGGGCACCACCACCGTCGACCGCCGGCCCGGTCCCGGCAGGCGCAGGTTCGCCAGGAGTGCGCAGAACACTTCACCGAGGGCTTCGGCCGGTGTCGGCATCGGCGAGATCTCCTGCGCCCCGATCGGATCGAAGGCGATCCGGTCGGCCGATGCCATCCGGACCACCGATACCGCCGGTGACGGTGGCCGCAGCGGCGCGCCCACCGCGAAGCCGTCACCGCTGGGCATGATCGACGGCGGTCCGTCCCACTGTGCCGAGTCGAAGTCGGGTGCGAATGCGGTGTCCCGCCCGGATTTCGGTGGGTGGCCTGGAGACGACGGCCGCCGGTAGCGGACCGCCGGATCGGTCGCCGGCGCCGGGTAGCTGCGGGCCCACAGCCGTGCGTCGGTGAGGACGACATCGATGTCCGGCACGTTCGACCTCCCCTCGTCGTCGGGCCGCCGGAGCGCGATGGCCACGCAGCATACCGGTCGCGCCGGATCTCACCCGCGGTTCGCCGGGGGCGGGTGTGGCGCGACCGTCTGCCGCCGGAGTCGATGGGTCAGAAGTTGTTGGCCAGCAGGGCGTACGCCGCGGCCAGCCGGTATCGGATATCGGCCGTGTCGTCGCTGCTGATCACCTGAACGTAGCGATGATAGGGAACGTAACAGCGGTAACGACTTTCGTGTGCGGCGTCCCCACGGGCGTTGAGCTGCAGGCATTTCGCGCCGGGAACGGTGGTGGGTACGTTCGTGCTGTCGTATTCCGTGCCCGCCGACGCGATCAGGCCGTCGACCAGCCGCCCGGTCGCGGACGGATCACGAACGCGCAGTACCGAACTGGTGTCGGCGACGGCGAGCGCGTCCAGGCCGGTCTCGTCCACCAGGCGCTGGCGGGTGGCCTCGTCACCGGAGATGTCCACCATCGCGGGGGCACCGTAGAAGGCGAACTTGTCCGGATCGGGGATGCGATCGGTGCGATCCGCCACCAGCGTCCGGGCCAGCAGGCCCTCGGGATCCACCGGCAGTGCGTTCAGCTGGTCCGGCGGGGTCGGCTCGAACCGGTCCAGCGCCGGAACCTGTGCGTCCAGGGTCTTCCGCACCCAGTCCAGCAGGTCGGATTCGGTCGGGGACGGCCGCTGGATGAACAGCGAGATGACGAATTCCTTCTGCGCCATGAAGGTTCCGATGCTGGCGACCCCGGGCCGGTAGTGGATGTAGGCGCTCGGGTATTGCGGCAGCGTCAGTTTGCGGTTCAGGTCCGGCGCGACACTGAAATCGGAATCCTCCAGCTGGGTCGCGGCCTGTTTGGCGGCGTCGGCATTCGGGAAGCGCAGTACCAGTGTGGTGACCGCGGTCGCACCGGGGCCCGGGCCGTCGGCGCCGGGGGCGTCGGGCCGGTCGGCGCCGGCGGTGACGTAACCGGTCACCAGCTTGTTGCGATCCAGCGCCGGTCGCGAAACCCCGGCCAGGAGATGGGCGGTGGCGTCGCGGCTGTCGACGATGACCCGGCCGCCCTGTCCGACCGTCAGCGACGGGTCGATGTGGACCGTCGGTACCACGGCGGCGGACATCCGCATGCCTTCCAGCAGCGCGCCTTTGGTGCCGCCGGTCTGGTCGTAGTGGTGCCGGTCGACCGGATACGGCCCGGCGTCGAGCGTGCGGACGTCGATCTCGCCCGGCGTCGCGGTGCCTGTCACCCCACAGCCGGATAGGAGTGCGACTGCGGCGACACCGGCCAGTACGAGTGGTGTACGAATCTTGCGGCCCATGGAACCGCCCCCGTTCCTGCTGTTTTCCTGCTGTAGAAATTTACCCGAGCGCGGGCGCCGACGGCGACCACTCGAAATCCGGCCACACCCCGATGCCCTAACCTGGTTCCTATGATGAGGACGGCACGCGCCCGCTGCGGGAGCTGATTCGATTGCTGGATCGGCAGGTCGAGGTTGTTCCGGGCAGGCATGTCGTGGTCCGCGTCGCGGGTGCGGTCGTGCTGGTGGCCCGGCACGAGCCCGGCCCGGTCACCGCGGATTCCACCGAGATGCGGGTGGCGGAGGCGCTGGCCCAACTGGTTTCGGAGGCGGCCGAGCACGACGCGGCCGGTCCGGGCCGTGCGGTGGCCCGCGCGGCGACGCAATGGCTCATGCGCGACGCCGATCAACTGTCCGGCGGACGGCCGATCAATCTGGGCATCCTGTCCCGGGCGGACGGCGACGGGCTCGCGATCTTCCTGCACGGCGCGGTGACCGCGCTGCTCGCCGGTGACCGTGGCATCGATCATCTGCGCGGGGTGGACGCGGCGTTCACCGTGGACCGGGTGGTGGCGTCGCCGCAGCAGGCCGCGGTGTTGTTCGCCGACGATCAGCCGGGCCCGTTGCCGGAACTGCCACCGCAGGGCATCGGTTCGCTCGTCGAGGGTGTGGCCGCGGCTTCCGCGGCGATCGTGTGGTTCGAGCGGGAGCGCTCCCGGGCTCGTGATCGAGCCCGGCCGGACGCCGAACTCGGGTCGGCGGAGCATCTCTCGCCGGCGGCCCGGCCCGTCACGGGTCAGCAGCCGACGATCGGTGAGCCGACCCCGATCGGGCAGCAGTCGGCCGGACAGTACGTTCCGACCGGTCAGCAACCGCTCGTAGGCCAGCAGCCGATGGGCGGGCAACATGTCTCGACCGGACAGTCGGCAGGCGGGCAGCCGCCGATGGGTGGGCAGTATGTCCCGACCGGTCAGTCGCCAGGCGATCAGCAGTCGGCGGGCGGACAGTATGTCCCGACCGGTCAGCAGCCCTTCGTGGGGCAGCAGCCGACAGGCGGACAATACGTTCCGACCGGTCAGCAGCCCATCGCTGGGCAGCACGTCCCGACCGGTCAGCAGCCGCTCGTCGGGCAGATTCCCACGGATCAGCAACCGCTGGCCGGGCAGTTCCGCACCGGAGAGCAGCCTGTCGAGGGCTCGTTCGGGCAGGCCGAACCGGTCGCTGCCGCCGATCAATTCGGGCCGGGCGGGAATTTCGGCACCGGTCCGCAGTCTCCGGTCGACCGGTTCGCCGCCGGGCCGCCGGACCAGCTGCCGCCGACCGGTCAACTGCCACCGGTCGATCAGTTGCCGCCGACGGCGCAGCTCGCCGAGGCCGACCATTTCCCGCCGACCGATCAGTTGCCGGAGGCGGCGGCGCAGGCCGGGCCCGCGTTCGATCCTTTCCTGGACCCGACCGAGCTGTCGGCGCCGCGACCGGTGGCCCAGCGCGGCACCAACCCGTCGCCGCCGCCGGATCCGAATCTGGAGCGGCGGATCGAGGAAACGGCCAAGGCCACCAAGCTGACCGCCAAGGTGCTCGGATTCACCTGTGCGCGAGCGCATCCCACCGATCCGCGGGCGGCCTTCTGCACCGTCTGCGGGATGCCGGTGGATCAGACGCAGCATCTGATCGAGGTGCTGCGGCCCCCGCTCGGCGTACTGGTACTCGACGACGGCACGACCTTCCCGGTCGCGGCCGACGCGGTCCTGGGCCGCGATCCGGAGAATTCGGAGCCCGCGCGACAGGGGTTGCTGCCGTGGAAGATCGAGGACGCCTCGGGTGGTATGTCCCGTGCGCACGCCGAGATCCGGCTCGCCAACTGGGATGTCACGGTCGTCGATCGCGGTTCCACCAACGGCACGCGCGCTCGGCTGCCCGGCTACCGGGATTGGATTCGGCTGCAACCGAATCAGCCGTTGACGCTGGTGTTCGGCGCGGAGATCCTGCTCGGCAACCGCATGGTTCGCTTCGAGCCGGCCGCACCGCCGCCGTTCGGCTGACGAATCCGGTTCAGGTGTAGCGGGATTCGCAGGTCTGCCGGCTGCCCAGCACACCGGCGCGGAAGGCGTCGACCCGGGAGAATCCGCTGGGCACCGTCCGGCCGTCCACATCGCTGGCCGCCAGGCCGTCGGCGAGCAGGCCCGAGACCGCCTTGTCCAGGTCGCCGACCGACAACGCGATGTCACCTTGGCTGGCAGCGCGTTTCGGGTCGGCGAGTTTCGCGGTGATCACCCCGGACAGGCAGGCGGCGCGCAGCGCGGGCTTCGGCCCGGCCAGTTGCTGATGCGCACTCTCCTGTACCGCCAGCGCGTATCGCGAGACCAGGACGACGTAGGCGTTGTAGTCGCCGCCGACATGGGTCGGGAACCCGTCCTGCGCAACGTCGTCCGGGGCGCCGCGGCGGGCCAGCGCGGGCAGGTCGATACCGATGGTGTTGGTCGCCGGGCAGTAGGTCACCGGTCGGGTGTCGGTGCCGTCGAGGCAGTGCAGGGTGGCGCCGTGGTAGTCGTAGGTGGGTTCCTTCGCGATCGGCAGGACCGAGGCCATCGCCTTGGTGAGTTCCACCAGATTGCTCTTGGAGACCTCGGTTTCGCCGGTGTCGTCGTCACCGAAGTTCTGCGGCAGGTTCTTCCGGCGGGCATTGACCTCGCGGATGTCGATCGCCTTGCAGCCCTTGGGCCCATCGGTGAATCCGATCTGCACGGCGGTGACCCGTTCGAAGGCCGAACCGTGCACCGCCTCGGGGTCACCGGGATTCGCGTCGCGGATGGCGACCGTGGCGGCCAATACCTTGTTGAGTCCGTCGGAGGTGTTGATCGTGAAATGCTTCGCGCCGCCCTCGGCGACGTGCCGCATGAACACCCCGGCGAAACAGTCCGCCTGCTGTTCCTTCACCAGTACCGGATCGCCGCCGGTGACCAGATGCGCCATGTTCTGCACGGCGTGGCCGTATTCGTGGGCGAGCACCATCACCACGGCCATCGGGCCGAACTGGTCGTTCATCATCGGCAGCAGTACGCCGCGATCCCAGCCGATCGTGTTGTCCAGGCGGCAATACGCGGCGTTGACCACCTGATAGGTGCTCTCCCCGCAGAACTGCTCGTCGTCGCGCTGCGGGGCCTTCGCGTCCCAGGATCGGAAGGTGGTCAGCGGTGTGAAGGAGCCGTCGAAATCGCGGTGGAACTCGTTGTTCCAGAAGGTCTGGATGTCGTCGAGGGCATCGAGGGCGAGCCGGTCCGGATCGCCGTGGTCGCCACCGGCGGCGGTCAGATCCGTATCCGGCACCCCCGGCCGGAGGCCGCTGGGCCCACTGGTGGTCGGCAGCCCGGCCACCTGGAACGGGTCGTCGTAGACCGAAACCGCGCGGCCGCTCACCGTCGACGTACAGCCGGACAGCACGGCGACCGCCGTGAGCAGTCCGGCGAGCGCCGATGTCACCTGGCGTTTCGCCACCTTCATCGATCCCCCGGGGCCGAACGTGTACCGATCACGGCCGCGGATCGGGGCGATCGGTTTCCACTCCGGACCGGGCCAGCGATCAGGCTACGACATAACTCCGCACTCGGCCCGTCGGCCCGATCCACCGCCGGCGGGTGATCTTGCCCTGGACCGTTAACTTCGGCGGCCGGAATCATGAAGAGTTAGGAGAGAGCCGGAAGTAACGCAAGTAGGCTCCACCTCGACTGGAACGTTCGCACCGACCAGCGATTTCGGGGAACTGCCGGCACCGGCCGGTGGTCATCACGAAATCGCTTGTGGCCTGCGGATATACACCCACTGATAGGCTTCGACACTATGTCACAACCGGGGGCGCCGAAGATCACTGTGCGCTATGAGGGAACGGACCGCACCTTCGACGGCGGTCAGCAGATCACGTTGGGCCGCGCACCGGAGGTGACGCTGTTCGTCGACAGTCCGCTGGTGTCCCGGGTGCACGCCACGCTCGTCTGGCAGGGCACTGCCTGGGTCCTCACGGACAACGGCAGTACCAACGGGGTCTTCGTGGACGCGCAGCGGCTGACCCGGCCCGTGTCCGTGGACCGGCCGATGCTGGTGCGGCTCGGCGATGCGATCAGCGGGCCGTTGCTGCATCTGGTGCCCCAGACGCCGGCCCGCTCGCCGCAGCGACCGGATCGGTCGGGGCCTCCTTCACAGCCGCAGCCGCACTACGCGCCCTCGGCAGGCCCAGGTCCGGCCACCCCCGCCCGGCCGATGCCGCCGCAGCGGCCGCAGTACGACCCACGGTCCGATCGCCTCCCGCGCCAGGATTCCCCGCGGTACCCGAATCCGCCGCAGCGGCAGCCGGTTCCGTCGGCCGCCGGCGCCTCGGGCCCGGAGAACGCCGTGCCGACCGGCATGGCCCCGAACGTCAACATGACGACGAAGGCCGACACCTCGAATCTGCCGCCGGTGCGGACGCGCAACTCCACGGCGCCGGTCGCGCGGGCGGACCGGATTCCCGCCGGCGGCCTGACCATCGGCCGTACCAGCGACAACCAGATCGTGGTCAACGATCCGCTGGCCTCGCGCCGGCACGCGCGCCTGATCCGCGGCGACGCCGGGCTGACCATCGAGGATCTCGGTTCGGCCAATGGCACATTTGTGAACGGCCGCCGGGAATCGCGAACAGCGTTGCGGGAACGCGACATCGTCACCATCGGCAACATCGACTTCGTCGTCACCGAGGGCACGCTGAAGCACCGGCAGAAGCCGGTCGCGGAACAGGGCCTGACCGTGCACGGCATCGGATTCACGGTGGAGGGCAACAAACAGCTGCTCGTCGACGTCAACATGTCGGCCGGGCGGGGCACCCTCACCGCGCTGATCGGACCGTCCGGCGCGGGTAAATCGACCCTGTCGAAGCTGATCGCGGGGGCCGTGCACCCGTCGGCGGGCGTGGTCACCTTCGAGGGCCGCGATCTGCACGCCGAATACGGCGCGATGCGCAGCCGGATCGGCATGGTGCCGCAGGACGACGTGCTGCATCGGCAGCTCACCGTGCGGCAGGCGCTCGGCTTCGCCGCCGAGCTCCGCCTGCCGCCGGACACCAGCAAGGAGGACCGTCGCGCGGTCATCGACGGTGTGCTGGAGGAACTCTCGCTGACCGAGCACGCCGACACCCGGGTGGATCGGCTGTCCGGCGGTCAGCGCAAGCGGGCGTCGGTGGCGCTGGAGCTGCTCACCGGCCCGTCGCTGCTGATCCTGGACGAGCCCACCTCCGGTCTGGATCCGGCGCTGGATCGCCAAGTCATGGTCATGCTGCGCGAGCTGGCCGACGCGGGCCGCACGGTGATCGTCGTCACCCACTCGGTGGCCTGCCTGGACATGTGCGATCAGGTCCTGTTGCTGGCGCCGGGCGGTAAGACGGCGTTCTGCGGCCATCCGGGCGCGGTCGGGGATTTCCTCGGCACCAACGACTGGGCGGAGATCTTCGCGCGGGTCGCCACCGATCCGGATCGGGCCTTCGCGATCTATCGCTCCCGGCAGTCCGCGGTGCCACCGCCGCCGCCTGCCGCACCGCGCGGCGAGGTCGGCCGGCCACCGAAATCCAGTGGCTGGAAACAGTTCTCGACGCTGTCGCGAAGACAGATCCGATTGATCCTGGCCGACCGCGGCTATCTGGCCTTCCTGGTGGTGCTGCCGTTCGTGCTGGGTGTGTTGTCGCTGGTGGTGCCCGGTAAGAACGGTTTCGCACCCGGACCGCTGGCGCCGCTGCCGGACGGCACGATGATCCGCACGGGCGGCGGGGAGACCCAGCAGCTGCTGGTGGTGCTGATCCTCGGCGCCTGCTTCATGGGATCCACCCTGACCGTGCGCGATCTCGTGGGTGAGCGGCCGATCTTCTACCGGGAGCGCGCGGTGGGCCTGCTGCCGTCGGCGTATCTGATGGCGAAGGTCGTGGTGTTCGGGGTGGCGGCGCTGCTGCAGGCGGCGGTGCTGGTGGCCATCGTGCTGTTCGGCAAGCAGCCGCCGGGTAAGGGGGCGTTGATCCCCTCGGGCAGCGTCGAACTCTACATCGATCTGGCGTTCACGTCCGTGACCTGTGTGGTGATCGGCCTGTTGCTGTCCACGCTGGCCAAGTCGAACGAGCAGGTGATGCCGCTGCTGGTCGTGGTGATCATGTGCCAGCTGGTGATGGCCGGCGGCATGATCCCGGTGACCGACCGGGTGGTGCTGGAGCAGCTGTCCTATCTCTTCCCGTCCCGCTGGGGTTTCGCGGCGGGGGCGTCGACGGTCGATCTGCGCGGATTGTTCTCGGCGGCCCAGCCCGACGCGCTGTGGCAGCACAAACCGGCGTTCTGGCTGCTCGACATCGGTCTGCTGCTGGTCATCACCGCGGTGCTGTCCGTGCTGACCTGGTCGCGGCTGCGACTGAAGAAGTCCGCGGCATGAGCGGACCGGCGGCGGCGGAGCCCGGCCACGGTGGCGCTGTGCGGATGCCCGATGATCATCACCTCGTGCGGCCGGTGCTTTTCCCGGCCCCGAGCGCATCCGCGCGGCAGCAGGCACACTTATGGCTGTGACGGCTCGAGTTGGGGCGGTACATCTCGGCTGGGATGTAGTGTCCGTGGCCGCAGGCGGCGGTGGTATACCGATCCGCCCGGTCCAGGTGGAAGGAACTTTTACGCCGCCGGCGTACCTGCTGGCGGATTCGACGGGACGCCTGCATACGGCGAGTACCGATATTCAGCGTCCCGACCTCGGGATCGCCGTCTCCGATGTGCGCGACATCCTGGGACATCTGCAGATCCGGATCGCCGGCGCGACCTGGCCCGCGGAACTGGTGTTCCGCGCCCGGCTGTACAACCCGCTGGCGGCGATCGGCAAACATCTGCGCGGTAAGCCGGACGTGGTCGCACTGCCGTTCCCGGACGACTGGCCCGACGGCAAGGTCGCCGAATACTGCCGCCTGGTCGAGTTGCTGGACGTGGAGACCGAGCCGCTGCCGGAGTCGGTGGCACTGTCGGGATATATGCGGGCGCTGGGACTGGTCGAGGCGCCGCAGCCCGGCCGGCCGGGGGTGGGTGCGACCGGCGTCTACTCCGACGGCCGCAGCTGCCTGGTCGTCGCGGTGCACGGCGACGACGAACAGCCGACCGAATCGGTGGGGGTGCCGATCTCGCCGGAGGCGAGCCGGGATGCGCACGCCGCCGACAATGTGGTGATCGAGGTGATGGCCGAGGCCCGGCGGATCGGCGCGGACACCTCGACCGTGCTGTTGTCCGGTAATGCGTGTTTCAACGACGCGCTGCGGCTGGCGTTCCAGAACCATCTCGGGCACCGGTTGCAGGTGGCCGATCATCCGATGCACGCGCTGGTGCTGGGGGCGGCGCATCTGCTCGTCACCGACAGCGAACGATCGGATGCTTTCCCGCCCGCCGGGCCGTCCGGCGGGGTGCCCCCGTCCGGTGGGACCGCGCCGACCGGCCCGGTGAACCGGCCCGATCCGGACCGCGGCACCGGGGCTCCGGGGCAGGCGGGTCCCGGCGGATACGGCCCGGCCGGGCCCACCGCCTTCGACGCGGGCCGGCCCACGGCGATCTCGAGTCCGGGCGCGATGGCGGCGATGCACGGTATGCCGATGTCGGCGCACGGATCGGTCGCCGGATCGAGTCATGCGCGCACGGTCCGGACGCCCACGCCGGCGCGGGCTGCCATGGGTGGCACCCAGATCGGTGCGCACGCCGGGGCCGTCTCGGATCCCACGGTGATGCTGGACCGCGCCACGCTCGGGCGGGTAGATCCAGCCGAGACGACCCGGCGGATGTCTCAGGGGCCGCGGCACGGCGCCACCGGCGAGTCCCGGCCGATCGGGACCATCCGGACCGGCGGTGGTGGTCGGCATGCGCTGCGGGAGCCGGATGAGCCGACACCGGATCCGGCGCCACCGGCACTACCGGTGAGCCGGTTCACGAGGCCGCCTGCCGTCGCGCCGGAGCCCATGCCCGCACCGCCTGAGTCCGCGCCTGTGTCGCTGGATCGTGCGCCCGCACCGCCAGAGCCCGCGCCTATGTCGCTGGATCCTGCGCCCGCACCGCCAGAGCCCGCGCCTGTGTCGCTGGATCGTGCGCTCGCGTTGCCGGAATCTGCGCCTGTGTCGCTGGATCCTGGGGCTGTGTCGCCGGAATCCGCGCCTGAGTCGCCGGCGCGTGTTCCCCTGCCGCCGGAGTCGTTGCTTGTCTCGCCGGAGTTGGGGCATCTATTGCCCCAGGAGCCGGTGGCCGTGGTGCCGGAAGACCTGGCGGCTCCGGTGGGCGATGAGCTGGCAGCCGCCGAGCAGCCGCAGCCGTTGTCGCTGTGGGACGAGGCACCGCCGTCGGCGTGGGAGGAGCTGTCGGCCAAGATGCCGGACAAGTTGTCGCCCGTGCCGCCGTTCGCACTGCTGCCCGGGTTATCGACTGTCCCTTCGGACGATGCATCTGCCGGGAGGTCCGACGAGTCGCCCGCCGTGCGGCCGGACCAGACGTCGGCCGTGCGGCCGGATGAGGTGTCGGGCCTGCCGTCGGGCGAGGCATCAGGCGCGCTGTCGGATGAGGCGTCAGGCATGTGGCCGGGCGAGGCGTCAGGCACGTGGCCGGGCGAGGCGTCAGGCGCGCGGCCGGGCGAGGCGTCAGGCGCGCTGTCGGATAAGGCGTCAGGCGCGCGGCCGGGCGCAGCGGCAGGTGCGCTGTCGGATGAACCTTCGGCTGTGCCGTCGAATCGGACGCCGACCGCGCGGCCGGATGAGACGTCGGGCATGCGGCCGGGCAAACCAGCAGGCACGCTGTCAGATGAGACGTCGGGCCAGGCCTCGGCCACGCGGTCGGATGATGCGCTGGACGTACGGTCGGGCGGGGTGCCGGGGTTGCCGCCGGATCAGGCGTCGGCTTCGCGGTCGGATGAGACATCGGACATGCGATCCGGCGAGTCGTCGTCGGGTGCGCTGCCGGACCACGCGTCGAGCATGCCGTTGGACCAGGCGTCGGGCCTGCCGTCGGACAATGGGTCGGGCCTGCCGTCGGCCGACGCGTCGGGCATGCCGTCGGATCAGGCGTCTGCCGGGTTGCCGGACGGATCGGGCGTGCGGTCGGACCAGATGTCCGCTCTGCCATCGGATGCGGCATCGGCCGTGCCGTCGGATGCGTCGCCGGGCATGGAGTCGGACCATGCGGCCGCTGGGCGACCGGATGCGGCGGTTGTGCCGCCGGATGCGGTGTCAGGTGTGCAGTCGGAGCAGGTATCGGCTGTGGCGTCGGATGAAGCGCAGGCAGTGCGGTCGGGCCAGGCATCGGCCTTGGGGTCGGATGAGGCTCAGGTTGTGCCGTTGGACGAGTCGCCCGAACCCCCGGACGAGGCAGCGGAGCAGGCGCAAGCTTCGGCCGAATCGGTCGAGTCCGTGCTCGATGTGGCGGCACCGGCCAGGAAGTTGCCGCCGCCTCAGGTCGGTCCGGGGGACCCGCACCGGCACTGACCGGGCGATTGCGGGTCGTGGCGGGCCGACTGGTATCGTCACCAGCTGGCGTGCGGTACGACGCGGTGAACAACTGTGTCGTCCCACGGGTCCCCGGGTCTCAACCGGCCGCCGGGATGGCTCGACCGTGCTCTCGGCCGGCAGTGAACCGACAGACAAGGGATCCACTGTGCCTACGTACAGCCCCAAGGCCGGTGACGTGACCCGTAAGTGGTACGTCATCGACGCCACTGACGTGGTGCTCGGCCGCCTTGCGGTGCAGGCTGCGAACATCCTGCGCGGCAAGAACAAGCCGACCTACGCTCCGAACTCCGACGGTGGCGATTTTGTCATCATCATCAATGCCGACAAGGTTGCCGTCTCCGGTAACAAGCGGCAGGACAAGCTTCTCTACACCCACTCGCAGTACCCGGGCGGTCTGAAGTCCCGGTCTGTCGGGCAGCTGCTGGAGACCCGCCCCGAGCGGGTCGTGGAGCGTGCCATCAAGGGCATGATCCCGAAGAACAAGCTCGGCAACCAGATCATCCGCAAGCTGAAGGTGTACGGCGGCCCGACCCACCCGCACACGGCCCAGCAGCCCATTCCGTTCGAGATCAAGCAGGTGGCCCAGTGACCACTCCCGAGGAAATCAACGAGACCTTCGAGGGCGACACCGCTGCCGAGGTCGTCGAAGAGGGCTACAGCTACGAGGCCGAGGCCGACACGGAGGCCGAGGGTGAGGCCGGCGCCGAGAGCGAAGCTCCCGCATTCGCCCCGATCGTGATCGATCGCCCGGTGCAGACCGTCGGCCGCCGCAAGGAGGCCGTCGTCCGCGTCCGCCTGGTTCCCGGCTCCGGCCAGTTCCAGCTGAACGGCCGCACCCTGGAGAACTACTTCCCGAACAAGGTGCACCAGCAGCTGGTCAAGTCCCCGCTGGTCACCGTCGAGCGGGTCGAGACCTTCGACGTGTACGCCCGTCTGGTCGGTGGCGGCCCGTCCGGTCAGGCCGGCGCGCTGCGCCTGGCCATCGCTCGCGCGCTGATCGAGGTCACCCCGGAGGATCGCCCCGCCCTCAAGCGCGCCGGCTTCCTCACCCGTGACCCGCGTGCCACCGAGCGCAAGAAGTACGGCCTCAAGAAGGCCCGCAAGGCTCCGCAGTACTCGAAGCGCTGACCTTGCCGCGTGCGGCTGTCTCCATCCGGCGTCCATGCGGCATCGGGTGGAGTACGGTCGTCACGGCACCTGTACGAGAGCAGGCCCCGGCACCGATATTGGTCGGTATCGCTGGGTGCCTGCTTTCGTGCTGTAACGACCTATAAGGCGAGGTAATGGGACGTTTGTTCGGGACCGACGGAGTCCGAGGACTGGCCAACGAGGGCCTGACTCCGGAGCTGGCACTGCACGTGTCGGCCGCGGCCGCGGAGGTGCTCGGCCGTGGTCGGCGGCGGGCCGTCGCGGTGGTCGGCCGCGATCCGCGCGCCAGCGGCGAGATGTTGGAGGCGGCGGTCACCGCCGGCCTCACCGGCGCGGGTGTGGACGTGTTGTCCGTCGGTGTTCTGCCCACTCCCGCGGTCGCCTACCTGACCGCGGTGTACGACGCCTGTCTGGGCGTGATGATCTCGGCATCGCACAATCCGATGCCGGACAACGGGATCAAGATCTTCGCGGCGGGCGGGCACAAGCTCGACGACGCGGCGGAGGACCGGATCGAGGAGCTGGTCCGCCGGCGCGAGTTCATCCGGCCCACCGGCGCCGGGATCGGCCGGGTGCTGAGTCAGTCCGGCGCGGACGGCCGCGTCGACGACCACTACAGCCTGGCCGGGACGCACGAACGATATGTGGAACACCTGATCGAGGCCACCGGCCGCGATCTGAGTGGGATCAGCGTGGTGGTGGACTGCGCGCACGGCGCGGCCTCCGATGTCGGGCCCGCCGCGTATCGCGAGGCGGGTGCGCGGGTGGTCGCCATCAACGCCGAGCCGAACGGCCTCAACATCAACGACCGCTGCGGGTCGACGCATCTGGACCAGGTCCAGCAGGCGGTGCGCGATCACGGCGCCGATCTGGGGCTCGCACACGACGGTGACGCCGATCGCTGCCTGGCGGTGGACGCCGCCGGCACGGTCGTCGACGGCGACGCCATCATGGCGATCCTGGCGCTGGCCATGCACGAGACCGGTGCGCTCGCCCACGACACGCTGGTCGCGACCGTGATGAGCAATCTGGGCCTGCACATCGCGATGCGGTCGGCGGGAATCACGATGCGTACCACCGCGGTCGGCGACCGCTACGTCCTGGAGGAGTTGCGCCGCGGTGGCTACGCCCTCGGCGGTGAGCAGTCCGGGCATGTGGTGTTCCCCGCGTTCGGCACCACCGGCGACGGCGTGCTGACCGGTCTGAAACTGATGGCCCGGATGGCGCAGACCGGCAGCAGTCTCGCGGAGCTGGCGAGTGTGGTGCAGACCGTGCCGCAGGTGCTGGTGAACGTGCCGGTCACCGACAAGGCCGTGGTCGCGGTCGCGCCGGATCTGCTGGAGGCGGTGGCCGAGGCCGAGCGCGTGCTCGGCGACAGCGGCCGAGTCCTGTTGCGCCCCAGCGGAACCGAGGATCTCATCCGGGTGATGGTGGAGGCCACCGACCACGATCGGGCACGCACCCTGGCCGACGATCTGGCGAAACGGGTCGCCGCGCTCTGAGCCGTGCCCGCGGGCCGCGCAATTGTGAACGCCCCCTTTTCAGCTGGTGGCCCGGGGAGTCCCGGCTGGATCGGGGGCGGGTTCGGTGTTCGCGACGTATGGTTGATTCGAATTATCAAGCGACAGCGCCGGCCCCGGACGCGGAGCCGGATCTCGCAAACACGGTTTCCGTGAGGGGGAACTACAGTGGATTCGCTGAAGCTCGATCCGGCGGCACTGGCCGCCTATACGTCCATCGCGGATTCCGTGTCACAGCAGCTGACCTCGGCGTCCGCTGTGGCCGCGGGTGCCGTGGACCCGCAGCGGCTCGCGGGTGAATTGGGTGTCGTGGGTGGTGAATTCGCCACCCGGTTCGCCGCCGCGGTGGCCGAGCACGCCCAGGCGTTGTCGACGGCGGGACAGCTGGTCGCTACCTACGGCCAGGTGTTGCGCGGGTACGAGGGCGCCGTCCGGCAGCGTGACGAGGAGACGGCCGCGGCCGTCGCGCACGCCGGGGAGGTGCTCGCGTGACCAGGACGGCCTCCACCGGTGGCGTGGGCTACACGGATCTCGATTTCGACCCGCCGATCGTCGCTCGCCTGGTGCAGCCGTTGCTGGCCTTGCGCGCCTCGCTCGGCAACGGCAGCGGGGCACCCGATCCGGCGACCGTCACCGCGTTGTCGCGGGCGACCTCGCAGGCCGCGGGTACCGAGGCGCCGCATCGCGACGGTATCCACGCGCTGGAGTCGTCGTGGAGTTCCAATGCCGCCGACGCGGCGGTTCCGGCGTTGCGCACCACCCAGACCCAGATCGGCGACATCTCCGATCGCGGCCCGGCCTATCTGGCGGTGCTGACCGCCGCGCACACCACCAGTGCCCGCGCCGCGAGCCGGGTCGACCAGATCATCGCCGACTTCCGCCGCGATGCGCGCACCATTCTGGACAGCGCGCATTCGGCGCCGGACACCGATGCGGTGATCACCCGCGCCACCCAGGCGCTGCGCGACGCCATCACCACGGTGCAGTCGGCCCAGACCGAGATGGACGGCCACACCCGCGCACTGGACGCGATGGGCCCGCTGACGGTGACGAACCCCACCGGCACGAGCACCGTCGGTTATCAGTCGGGGTACCAGTCCGGTTCGGGCCCGGGGTATCAGTACGGCAGCTCGGGTCCGGGCTACCAGTACGGCGGCCCCGATCCCTCGTACCAGTACAACGGGTCGAATTCCTATCAGTACGGCCAGAATTCGGTGACGCCGGCGCAGTACTACAGCGGTCCGCCGATGGATCCGGCGCAGGCCGCCCAGATGCAGTTGCAGCAGAACCTGATCGCGGCGGGTGTGCAGGTGGGCACCGCCGCCATCAGCGCCGGGGTCGACATCGGCACCCATCTGATCGACAAGATCGCCGAGGTCGGTTCGCATGCGATGGATGTCGTCGCGGGCGAGGTCGACAAGGCGCTGCCGGAGCTGATCCATCCGGGCAGCACCACCAACGGCGCCGGCACCGGGAACGCGAGTACCGGCGGCAGCGGCGCCAACGGTAAGCCGATCATCGACTTCGGTGGCGGTGCGTCGTCGCCGGTGACCCCGCCCGCGACGGGTCAGGGGCCGCTGGCCGGCTCCGGTGGCTACGGGCCGGACGATCCGCCGGCGTCGAGCGGTGGCGGCTCGAATTCGACTGCGGTGCAACCGGAACCGCGGGTTTCCAGCCCCGGCCCGGCCCGGTCGGCCGCACCCGAATCGGCCCCCGCACCGGGTCCCACCGGTGGGGTCGCCATGCCGCCGCCCGGCGGAAGTGGCGGCGGTCAGGATCACAAGTCGCGGGACGGCCAGCTCGGTGTGACCACCCCGGCCGAGGCGGTGATGGTCCCGGCTGCCGTCATCGGTGATTTCGGGGACGACGCGATCTGATGATCCGTCCCGACGACGAGCCCGGTGACGGGGAGGAGCCCATCGACGAGGAGGGCAACCCGTTCGACCTCGGCCTGCCGATGGTGCGCATGCCGTCCCGCCGTCCCTCCCGGCGGCGGCGCGGCGCGCGCCGGTCGACGCGGCGGCAGCGGCCCGACATCGTCGAGCCGGATCGGGTGTCGCCGGCGGATATCCTCCGCACCCACGATGTGGATCACCGCCCCGGCTCGGTGTCGATCCGTCCGCACGAGGGCGGTTGGGATGCCACGGAGGCCGATGTGCCGCCGCCTTACGAGGTTTCGTCGGCCCTTCCGAACGGCGCGGTGCTCGATCCGTCGGAGATGGGTGATTCCGGGACCGATAGGTGGGCGGAGGACCGTCGGCCCGGCGCGGTGCCGGACCTGCCGCCGGCCGAGCATCCGGGACTGGCTCCCGCACAGGAGTATTCGGCGGCGCGGCGCTCGGCGGCGAACCGGTCCGTGCCGTGGCATGCGAACATTCCCGGCGGGACGGCGAACCGACGCGGGGGCGACGAGGTCGATCGTGCGCGCCCGGAGGCAGTTCCGACACAGGGGTATCCGAGCTCTGAAGCGGTTTCTGCACAGAGCTACACGAGTCCCGGAGCCGTTCCAGCGCAGGAGTATGCGAGCCCGGAAGGCGTTCCGGGACAGGAGTATGCGAGCCCGGAAGGCGTTCCGGGACGGGAGTATGCGAGCCCAGAAGGCGCTCCGGGACAGGAGTATCCGAGCCCCGATGCGGTTCCTGGGCAGGGATACGGGAGCCCAGAAGCCGTTCCTGCGCAGGCGTATGTGGGCCCGGAAGCCGTTCACGGGCAGGGGTTCGCGAGTCCCGACCTGGTTGCTGGGCAAGGGTTCGCGAGTCCCAATGCGGTTGCTGGGCAGGGGTATATGAGTCCGGAAGCCGTTCCTGCGCAGGAGTATGCGGGTTCGGAAGCCGTTCATGGACAGGGGTTCGCGGGTTCGGAGGCTGTTCCTGGGCGCGGGTACGGGAGCCCCGAAGACGTTTCTGTACAGGAGTATTCGGCAGGTGAGCGGTCGGCCCCCGCATCGGCGAGCGGGTATCGATCTGCGGAAGAGAACGTGTCCGATGGGTCTGCGAACGGGCATCGGTCTGCGGGCGGGGGCCTGCCCGGCGGGCCGGTGAACAGGGGCGCGGCAGGCGATTCGGGCTACGCCTACCCGGACCATGGCGATTCGAACAGTGCTCCCGCGCAAGGGTATTCGGTGGCCGAGTCGTCGGCCGAGTCCGGGTACTCGGATTCGATGGGCACGTCGGCGAACGGTGACTCGGCTGACGGGTACTACTCGGCGGCCGGGTACGAAAGCGACTCTCCGGCATCGGGATTCACCGCGGGTTATCCGGAGGCATATCAGGGCGGTCCAGCCGGGACCGGGGACGGCTACTCGGCGCAGTACGACTACTCGCAGGTCGAGCCCGGCCCCGGTTATCCGCTGACCGGATCCCAGCACGGTTATCCGCTGATGGAGCCCGCGAGCGGCTATCCGGTGGACGAGGGTGCGAACGGGTACGCGGCAGGGGATTCCGGATGGGCAGAGGTCGGTCCGGGACATGCGGACGACGAGGAGCGGTCCGGGGATTGGGAGCAGTGGCTGGATGCGAGTGTGCCGCGGGCAGAACCGCATGCGCTCGCTCCGCACGTGCGGATCCGGGGTTACGAGGCCGACGAATACGAGGACGACGATCGGGTCGTGGCCCCGTCGCTCGTCGACCGGTCCGGCGGGAATGCCGGTCTGCGACTTCGGCATCCGCGCCGTGGCAATCGCAACTCGGAACGCAGCACCGGTGACAAGCCGATGGCTATGCTGATCATGGTCGGGCTCGCGATCGTCGTGGTGGCGGTGCTGCTCATCGTTATCCACACGGCACGGCACCGGACGCCGAGTACGGTCTCGGCGTCTTCGGCGCGGGTGCCGGCCGTCGTGAGTTCCGGCGCCGCGGGTACGTCCACCGTCGCCGCACCGGCCGGCGCGATCGCGGCCGACGGGTGCGAGCAGCGGCACAGTGCCGATGTGACCTCCGGCACCGATCCGGGCGGTACCGGCAGCGGGCCGGATGCCATCTTCGCGTTCGAGCGCGCCTACTACGTGCAGCGGTCGGGTTTCGCGGCGCGGGCCGTGGTCGCCGACGACGCCACCGTGCCGCCCGCCGACCAGATCCAGCGCGGCATCGATCAGCTGCCAGCCGGTACCCGCTACTGCGTGCAGGTCACCCGCGGCGGCGACGCCTCGGACGCCGGCCAGTGGGAGGTACGGCTCACCCAGCAGAAGCCGGGCGAACAACCGCGCACCTTCACCCAGATCATCACCACCCGCAACGCCGGCGCCCGCACGCTGATCACCACGATCGCCGGGGCCTAGGCGGTCAGTGTCATCACGATCGCCGGGGGCTGGGTGGTCACCACGATTGCCGGGGGCTGGGCGGGTCAGTGCGATTCGGTGAGACGCCCCCGGTCCAGGTGCCAGCGGCGGGTGGCGCGGATGCTGTCGAGCATGCGGCGGTCGTGGGTGACCAGCAGCAGTGTGCCGTCGAAGGATTCGACGGCCTGCTCCAGTTGTTCGATCGCGGGCAGGTCGAGATGGTTGGTTGGCTCGTCCAGCACCAGCAGGTTGACCCCCTTCGCCTGTAGCAGCGCGAGTGCTGCGCGGGTGCGTTCACCGGGGGAGAGGGTGTCGTCGGGCCGCTGCACGTGCGTGCCGCGCAGGCCGAATTTGGCGAGCAGGGTGCGCACGTCGGCCTCGTTCCGATCCGGGATCTGCGCGCCGAAGGTGTCCACCAGGGAGTCGTTGCCGCGGAACAGGTTACGGGCCTGGTCGACCTCGCCGATCGCGACACCCGAACCCAGCGTGGCGGTTCCGGTGTCCGGCTTCAGTTTTCCGAGCAGCAGCGCCAGCAGGGTGGATTTCCCCGAGCCGTTCGCGCCGGTGAGCACGATCCGGTCGCCCCAATCGACCTGTGCCGTCACGGGTCCCAGCGTGAACTCGCCGCGGGTGACCGTCGCCCCGGACACCGTCGCCACCACCGAACCGCTGCGCGGCGCGGCGGCGATCGACATCCGCAGCTCCCATTCCTTGCGCGGCTCCTCCACCGCGTCGAGCCGCTCGATGCGGCGCTGCGTCTGCCGGACCTTCGACGCCTGCTTCTCCGTCGACTCCTGGCGCATCTTCCGCCCGGCCTTGTCGGAATCCTTGGTCTTGCGGCGGGCGTTGCGCACACCGTGTTCGAGCCAGTTGCGCTGCATCGTCTGCCGGGCCTCCAGGCCGGACCGGGTGTCCGCGTACTCCTCGTACGCCTCACGCGCGTGCCGCCGGGCGATCTCACGCTCGGCGAGGTACGCCTCGTAACCGCCGTCGTAGACACCGACCTGCTGCTGCGCGAGATCCAGCTCCACGATGCGATTCACGGTGCGCGCCAAGAACTCCCGGTCGTGGCTGATCACCATCAGCGGCACCCGTACCGCGGTCACGAACTGTTCCAGCCGGTCCAGCCCGTCCAGGTCGAGATCGTTGGTGGGTTCGTCCAGCAGCAGAATGTCGAAGCGGGACAACAACACCGACGCCAGACCGGCGCGGGCGGCCTGGCCGCCGGACAGTGCGGTCATCGGGGTGTCCAGACCCTCGGGCAACCGGTCGGTGAGGCCCAGATCGGCGGCCACCTCCTCGGCCCGCTGATCCAGGTCGGCGCCGCCGAGGGCGAGCCAGCGTTCCAGCGCCGGGGAGTACTCGTCGTCGCCGCCCTCGCCGAGCCGCTCGGCCGCGGCGTCCATGACCTGCTGCGCGGTCGCGACGCCGGTGCGGCGGGACAGGAACTGCAGCACCGTCTCGCCGGCGATCCGCTCGGGTTCCTGTGCGAGATAGCCCACCGTGGCATCCGGCGGGCTGAGGGTGATCTGCCCGGTCCGCGGATCGTGCTCGGCCAGCATGCGCAGCAGCGTCGACTTGCCCGCGCCGTTCACGCCGACCAGCCCGATCACGTCGCCGGGGGCCAGCACCAGATCGAGGTCGCTGAACAGGGTTCGCTCACCGTGCCCGGCGGCCAGACCGTGTGCATGCAGTGTCGTGCTCACCAGAAGAGTCTGGCGGGTGACCACCGGTCGGCTGCGGGCGGGCCACGGGGATGTCACGATGGGACCGACATCTCGCCGTACCCACCGTGAGAGGGGCCCATGATCACCTCGGAGGATCTGTCCGGTCCGGACCCGTCGACCGTCGACGCGCACACCGACCTCGGCGGTCTCGGCGCGGTGGAGCTGCATCCGACCCAGGATCTCGGCGGCCCCGCCGATACGGAAACCGTCCACGGCGATCATTCCCTCGACATCTGGACCGATCTCGACCACGACGGCCTCGCCGACCACGTCACCATCGTCGACACCGACGGCGACTACTCGGCCTGGGAGTTCCACCACCACGCGGACGGCACTACGGAATGGGTCCGCACCGACCGCGGTCACCTCGGCGACACCGGGCAGGCGAACCGCAGCCGGTGAGTACCGGTTCGTGCGCAACGAGCCAGGCGGCCGTGCGCCGGCCGATCCGAGGTGTCGCACCGGCCGGGTGGAACCGTGGGCCCGCCGAGTGCGTCGAACGAGTAATCGGGCAGCCGGAACACGGCTCGCCGAGCGCACCGGACCGCGACGGAGGGCGGATATGAACGGCGGGAACGAGCTTCGTGTCGATCCGGCAGGGCTGCGACAGCTGGCGGATCGGGTAGGGCAGTCGGCCGAGGCGCTCGCGCGTTGCACGGAACCGTTGGGCGACAGTGGTTTCGGCGCCGGGACCGATGCGGGCCGTGACTACGCCGGGCAGGGGGCCGCGGTCCGCGCAGGGGTGGAACGACTCGCCGGCCGGCTGCGGCAGTGGGGCACGGCGACCGCCGCGACAGCGACCGCGATGCACGACGCGGCCGATTCATATGCCGCCGCCGAGCAGAACAATGCGCACGGTGTCGCGGGCACCGGCGACCACTGACGAACGCGCTGGAGAACGCGATGCCGAATCCTCATCGGGACCCGGGGCCCCAGGGCAGTGTCGACGACATCCTGGATTACGGGTCGTACGGACTGCGGTACTTCCTCGATTTCTACCCGCAGTATTGCCGGGTATTCGGGCCGATCCCGGAAATCGGTTCGGGCACAGCCGGATTCGAGCGAGTGTACGACCAGGAACGCGGTATGGACCTGGTGGGACTCGCCGGCCTCCAGCAGCAGCTGACCACCGCGCTGTCCGGTGCGAGTGAACAGTGGGACGTGCAGCGGCAACTGCTGAACGGGTTGCCGGACGTCTGGAGCGGTGGACGGGCCGCGGATACGGTGACGACCGGATGGTCCGATCGGATCAGCGCCGCCGAACAGGATCTGCGGCACGCGCAACAGGCCGCGGCCGCGATCGGCGCCGCCACGACGGCCCTGCGCTCGGCGGTGTACAGCAAGGCCGCCGCCACTCTCGAACTCCTCGAACAGGGCGAGGCCACCATCGGCGGCAAGACTCCCGAGGACGTCCGCGGGCTGGTCGACGAGTACCTCACCCGGCGGGCGGACGAGTGGCTGCGCAGCACATTCAAACCGGATGTCGAGAACAAGACCCGGATCTTCATCGAACTCTGCCGCCGCACCCGCGGCGCGATCGAACAGCACTACGGTCTGGTCGCGCAGGCCCTGAACGACCTGCCCGACCCAGCGGCGACCGTCGGTTCCTTCGCCGAGCGGCCCGATCCGACTCACCCGCCGAGCGCGGACCGCCGGGAGTACTCCCGTCCCGGTACTCCGCATATCCCGGACATCGTGAACGGCCTCGCCGCACTGAGCCCGCTCGCGAATGCCGCAGAGTCCCTGCTCTCGGGCCTGGGCACGGCGATCGGCCAAGGCGCCGGTGAACTGCCGGACCTGCTCCGGCACGGAGCCGATCAATTCACGACGGTCCTGGACCAGTTCCTCGGCGCGCACCCGATACCCGCCGATCCGGGCGCGCCCGCAACAGAATTCGACATCGCGGGCCGCCACCTGAAGCTCGCCGTCGCCGACGGCACACTGCACGTGGATCTCACCGACGGTGACGATCACAAGATCTACACCGTCACGCTGGACGACCACGGCAACCCGGTGATCACCACAGAAAACCACGCCACCGCCGCACCGGAACCACCGCCCGACACCCCCGGCCCGCAGGACCGACAGTCTCCCACCGACCGGAAACCGCAGGCGAACAACGATTCCCCGAACCCAGCCGATCCCCGACAACCTCCTCCACAGCGACAGCCACAGCCACAGCCACAGCCGGATTCACCTCCGGCCGACGGTCATTCGCCGACGAGCGCGAGCCCCTTCGACAGTGGCGCAGATCTGTCCGAGGCCGGACCCCTCTGACCGCTCGACCGCGAGAGAATCACTCGTATGGACTACGCGGCCGAAATAGAACGCCACGCGGCCGAACACGCTCACCGAATGAGCCTGCTGCACGACGAACTGGACGAGATCAAGCACCGGACAGCCGCGAACGACCGAGCTGCCGCGCGGCGAGCAGGATCCGCCCGGCCGGACAGCGCCGACCCCGCCGAGACGCCAACAGATCCGGCGCAAGGGCACCGAGCGTCAGATCCGGAGCAAGAGCACCGGGTGTCTGATCCGGCGCGAGAGCACGCCGAACACACTCGCGATTCCACAGCGCCGCAGAGCGAACCGCGCTCATGGCCGGAGACCGGGTCGACTGTAGGCGCGACCGTCACCGGGAACCCGAATCCGCTTGCGGCCGTGGACCGACCGATCACGGACGGACGGCCCGAGCACCGGGAACAGTCCGCCGAACCATCGCCGATCTCCGACCGCAGTACCGGCCCGGATCTGCTCGCGAACCCACCCGCGTTCGAGGATGCACCGCGCGAACAATCGCAGCCACCCGCGGAACCCATCGATACCACGGCCCAGGAAAGCGAACAATCAAGGCGCCGAGCCGAATTGCGCGCCGCGGTCGCCCGATCAGCTGCTGCCCGCCGGGCCAACGACGTGGTGGGACCGTCCGATCCGGAGGAACCATACTACCGCCCGCGCTGGACCTGACCGGCGCTGTTCCGGAGCTGGCCGAGCGCTGTAGCTGGAGCCGACCGCCGTTATTTGCGCAGCAACTGCACCAGTTCCACGACCTGCCGCCCGGACAGCCGCCGGCTCTCCTCCTCGATCTCCTCGAGTTCGGCATCGGCCGGTTCCGGGTCCACCACCGACGTGTGCGACAGCTTCGCCTCGGGATCGGCGAAGGCCGCATAAGCCTTGTCGCCGAGCAATTGATACGTCAGATAACCCACCAGCAGGGCCCGGGTATAGCGCTCGGTCCGCGGCTCGTGCTTGCCCGCGCCGAGGGTGGCGAGGAGGCGGCGGCCCGCGACCATGCCGTTGTGCGAGGCGTTGTCGACCGTGCGCAGCACCACCGGTCCGGCCCAGGCCCGGGCCAGCGGGATCGCATTGCCGTCGACCGAGGCGATATCGCTCTCCCCGGCCAGGATCAGCGCGGGCGCCTCGATGCCGGCGGCGAGCGACTCGGCCGCCGGGGCAGTGGGCGCCGGATACAGGGCCGCGACCGCGCCGACCGGCCGTTGCGCCGCGGCGATCACCGCCGCACCCGCACCCATGCCGTGCCCGGCCAGCGCCACCCGCTCCGGATGTACGGTCACATTGCCGTCGCCGAGGCGCACTCCGGTCACGATATCCAGCGTGGTGAGCAGATCGCCGGCCAGGTTCAGATGCGAGGGCACCGGCCCGCGCTCGGAGTCCGGGGCGGCGGCCACGAAGCCCCACGACGCCAGATGCTGCAACAGCCGCACGTAATTACCCGCGCCGGCCAGCCAGCCGTGCCCGAAGGCCACGGCCGGGAGGTTGGTGCCCTGCTCGGGCGTGAACACCACACCGGGTTGCCCCGCGACGGCCAGATTGCCGCCGAGCACCCGGTGCGGCCCGGGGCTCGTGAGGAGTTTCAGGAGCGATTTCACAGACGCCGACACATCCGAAACCTTACCGGCCGGTCAGAGTGAAGCGATGCCGTCGGACACGGCAATCGAACGCCGCTCCCAGTAGGGTGGTCAACCATGTGCGGAATCGTTGGATACGTCGGGTATCGGGACGCTCTCGGCGTCGTCGTTGACGCGCTGCGCCGCATGGAGTACCGCGGATACGACTCCGCCGGTGTCGCGATTCTGGACGGTGCGGGAACCGTCAACGTCGAGCGCCGGGCCGGTCGCCTGGCGAATCTGGAGGCCGCACTCGCCGAGGCGGGTGCGGCCTTCGCGGGCACCACGGGTATGGGCCACACCCGCTGGGCCACCCACGGCGCACCCACCGATCGCAACGCGCACCCGCACCGCGACGTCACCGGGAAGGTGGCCGTGGTGCACAACGGCATCATCGAGAATTTCGTCCCGCTGCGCCGGGAGCTCGAGGACGCGGGCGTGGAACTGCTCAGCGACACCGATACCGAGGTCGCGGTCCACCTGGTCGCGAACGCCTACGAATCGGGCCCGACCGCGGGCGATTTCGTCGGCAGCACGCTGACCGTCCTGCGCCGCCTGGAGGGCGCGTTCACGCTGGTCTTCACCCACGCCGACCATCCGGGCACGATCGTGGCGGCCCGGCGATCCACCCCGCTGGTGGTGGGTGTCGGCCACAACGAGATGTTCATCGCCTCGGATGTCACCGCGTTCATCGAGCACACCCGCGAGGCGGTGGAACTCGGCCAGGACCAGGCGGTGGTGATCACCGCCGACGGCTACACGGTCACCGATTTCTCCGGTGCCACCGGCGTGCCGATCCGGCCGTTCACCATCGACTGGGATCTCGCCGCCGCCGAGAAGGGCGGCCACGACTACTTCATGCTGAAGGAGATCGAGGAGCAGCCGGCCGGCGTCGCCGACACTCTGATCGGGCATTTCGCCGGCGGGCGGATCGTGCTGGACGAGCAGCGGCTCGCCGATCAGGAGTTGCGCGAGTTCGACAAGGTCTTCGTGGTCGCCTGCGGCAGTTCGTATCACGCGGGCCTGCTGGCCAAGTACGCGATCGAGCACTGGACCCGGCTGCCGGTCGAGGTGGAGCTGGCCAGCGAGTTCCGTTATCGCGATCCGGTGCTGGACCGATCCACGCTGGTGGTGGCGATCTCGCAGTCGGGGGAGACCGCCGACACGCTGGAGGCGGTGCGGCACGCCAAGGAGCAGAAGGCCCGCGTGCTGGCGATCTGCAACACCAACGGCGCTCAGATTCCCCGCGAGTCCGATGCGGTCCTCTATACCCGTACGGGTCCCGAGATCGGCGTGGCGTCGACGAAGGCGTTCCTGGCCCAGATCACTGCCAACTATCTGGTCGGGCTGGCGCTGGCCCAGGCCCGCGGTACCAAATATCCGGACGAGGTGGCCCGCGAGTTCGGCGAGCTGGAGGCGATGCCGAGGCTGGTCGAGCGGGTGCTGGATTCGGCGGAGGATGTGCGGGCCATCGCCCGGCAGTTCGCGCACGAGCGGACGGTGCTGTTCCTCGGCCGGCACGTCGGCTATCCGGTGGCGCTGGAGGGTGCGCTCAAGCTCAAGGAGCTGGCGTACATGCACGCCGAGGGTTTCGCCGCCGGTGAACTGAAGCACGGCCCGATCGCGCTGATCGAGGACGGCCTGCCGGTGATCGTGGTGATGCCGTCGCCGAAGGGTCGCGCGGTACTGCATTCGAAGCTGCTGTCCAACATCCGGGAGATCCAGGCGCGCGGCGCGCGCACGATCGTGATCGCGGAGGAGGGCGACGACACCGTGCGCCCGTTCGCCGATCATCTGATCGAGATCCCGGTGGCGCCGACCCTGTACCAGCCGTTGCTGTCGACGGTGCCGTTGCAGATCTTCGCCGCCGAGGTGGCCCAGGCCCGCGGCTACGACATCGACAAGCCGCGCAACCTGGCCAAATCCGTCACGGTCGAATAGGCAGGCGCCGGTCGGGGTGCGCACCGCCGCCGATCGGCTGATGCGCGATCTCGCCGCCCGTTCGGGACGGCACCAGGTCGACCGGTACGCTGCCACCTTCCGTACGGCTGTGTGAGATGTCTCGCAGTGACCGGCCGCCCATCCCACTGCGCGAACCGGACAGCGGGGGGTAGGTTGAAAAAAGCACACGCCATCGGGCGGGGGCCGTTCATAGGCGTCCCGGTTGGCGTGTTATTGTTCCCAGGTTGTCTCGGCGAGGGTGAGGCACACTCAGTGTCCTCACCGTGATCGACGTGGCTCGGCTTACCGGTCGTCCCATCGGTCCTTTCGTCGGACGAGTAGACCCTTTGCCAGGGCAGACCCTGGCCAGCAGCAGACCGCCCGGATAGCCGTAGGAGTAGATCTAGCCATGTCCGACGCCAGCCTTCTCGAAGCCACCGTACGCACCGAGTTCGGCAAGGGTGCTGCCCGCCGCACTCGTCGTGACGGCAACGTCCCCGCCGTGCTGTACGGCCACGGCGAGGCCCCCAAGCATCTGTCGCTGAACGCGCAGGCGTTCGCCGCGATCCTGCGTGAGCACGGCACCAACGCCGTGCTGAACCTGGAGATCGACGGCACCAAGCAGCTCGCCCTCACCAAGTCGGTGGTGGTACACCCCATCCGCCGCTACATCGAGCACGCCGACCTGCTGATCGTCCGCCGGGGCGAGAAGGTCGCCGCCGACGTGAACATCACCCTGACCGGTGAGGCCGCCTCGGGCACCCTGGTCACCCAGGAGACCACCACCGTCAGTATCGAGGCCGACGCGCTGAACATCCCGACCTCGCTGGAGGTCTCGATCGAGGGCATCGCCGCCGGCACCCAGATCACCGCCGGTGAGATCGTGCTGCCGCGGGGCGTCCAGCTCGCGGTCGCCGCGGAGACGCTGGTCGTCAACATCATCGCCGCGCCGACCGCCGAGGCGATGGAGGCCGAGGGTGGCGAGGCTCCGGCCGCCGAGTCGGCCGAGGGCGAAGCCGAGTAATTCCGGCACACAACGGTTTTCGATGACCGAATCCACGGCGTCCGGGCCGGCGCTCGTGGTCGGCCTGGGTAATCCCGGGTCCGAATACGAGCGCACCCGGCACAATGTCGGTTTCATGGTCGCCGACGTGCTCGCCGAGCGCGTCGGCGGTCGTTTCACCGTGCACAAGAAGTCGGGCGCCGATCTGATCGAGGCCCGGCTGGACGGGCGCAGAGTGCTGCTGGCCAAGCCGCGCTCGTTCATGAACGTATCCGGGCGCCCGGTGGCGGCGCTGGCCAAATTCTTCTCGGTGCCGCCGACCGAGGTGATCGTCGTGCACGACGAACTCGACCTCCCGTTCGGCACCATCCGGCTCAAGCGCGGTGGCGGCGAGGGCGGCCACAACGGATTGCGCTCGCTGTCCAGCGCACTCGCCACCAAGGACTATCTGCGGGTGCGCTTCGGCATCGGCCGGCCGCCGGGCCGCCAGGATCCGGCCGATTTCGTGCTGAAGCCGTTCGCCACCGTGGAACGCAAGGATCTGCCGGTATTCGTCGAACAGGCCGCCGACGCCGTCGAGCTGCTGTTGCGGGCGGGCCTAGAACCCGCCCAGAACCAGCTGCACTGAACGCGTCAGTCCGGGAACGTGAACCGGGTCTGGGTGTAGGGATTCTTCCCGAACGCCAGCACCTTCCGCGGCGCGACCGCGAACACCAGGCCGGTACGGTCCCCGGCATCGCGGAAGGCGTCGTCGCCCACCTCGAAATCCCAGTCCAGCTTCGTTTTCCACAGCCGGGCCAGCTGCGCGAGGACCTCCCGGTCGGTGACCCGGATCGCCTCGCCCTCCACGATCACGTCCAGACCCGCGCGCAGCGTGTTGGTGCCGGTGGTCAGCACACAGCGCGGGTCCGCCGCCAGATTGCGCGCCTTCTGCTCCTGATCGCCGGTGCAGATGTGCAGTCGGCCGCCGTGCCAGATCGCCGGGATCGGCGTCACGTGCGGGCGGCCGTCGGCGCGCACGGTGGACAGCCAGAACATCTCCGATCCGGCCAGTACGTCCCGCACTGCGGACCACGGCGGCGGAGTGGAATCGGGTTCGCTGAAGCGGGCGTCGAAATTCGCTACGGGCTCGGCTGCGAGCGCGGGTTCGGCTGCGGGCATGATGCCGCCTTCCTGTCCGGGATCGGCTGTCGCAGTTAGGACGGCGCCGGGGGCTCCGACTCATCGGTGCCGGGTAGGTCACCCGAGAGGTCTTCGGACAGGAGTGCGGTGTGGATCATCGGCAATTGATCGATCGGGCGGTGGTGATCAGCGACCCGTCGCCGTGGTGATCAGCGACCCGTTGCTGTCGCCGCGAGTTCGTCCGTGAAGCGGTCCAGATCCTCGAAGGTCACGAAGCAGTGCGGGGAGGCGCGGAGCACCGAGTCCAGTCCGCGCGCCGTCATATCCAGCAGGGTCGAGCCGCGGTGGCTGACGGTGACGGTGATGTTCCGTTCGAGCAGACGGTCGCGGACGTCGACCGGGGCGATACCGTCGACGGTGAACGAGACTATGCCGGAACGCTTCTCACCCAGATCGCGCACGGTGACGCCGGGAATCTCCGGAAGGGCCGCGCGCAGGTGGGCGGCGCGGTCCGCGATCGCCGCGTAGACCCGGTCGGGGCCCAGCTCGAGCAGGTAGCGGACGGCGGCGCCGAGGCCGAGCCGGGCGGCCACATCGTGTTCCCAGAACTCGAAACGGCTGGCGTCGGGGGCGAGCACGTACTTGTCCCGCTCCACCCACTCCGCACTGTGCAGATCCAGCCGGCCGGGCTCCATGGTCGCGGCCAATTCCGGCCGCACATAGAGGAATCCGGTGCCGCGCGGTCCGCGCAGCCATTTCCGGCCGGTGGCCGACAGCGCGTCGACCCCGAGCGCGGCGACATCGATCGGCAGTTGGCCGGTGGACTGGCAGGCGTCCAGCAGCACCAGCGCACCCACGCCGTGTGCGAGCCGGGACACCTCGGTGACCGGGTTGATCAGTCCGCCGTTGGTCGGGACATGCACCAGCGACACCAGTTTCACGCGCTCGTCCAGCATGGCGGCGAACGCCTCGACGTCGAGCCGGCCGTCGGCGGCGGCGGGCACCGCCTCCACCACCGCGCCGGTGGCCCGGACGCGTTGCAGGGTGGCGATGGCGTTGCTGGCATAGTCGGCCTGCGACACCAGGATTCGGTCACCCGCCGCGAGCGGCACCGAATAGAAGAAATCGGACCAGGCCCGGGATGCGCTGTCGCTCAGCGCGATACTCGCCGCGTCGGCGTTGATCAGCGTCGCGACGGCGGTTTTCACCGCGGCCAGATCGTCGAGCCGTTCGTTCGCCGCGCGATAGCCACCGATCTCGGCCTCCCGCCGCAGATGCCCGATCACGGTGTCCAGCACCACCCGCGGCGGCAGTGACGAGCCGGCGCTGTCGAGGAATACCGGTGCGGGCCGCGCGGTGTCGGCGTAGGCGGGGATGTCGGCGCGCAGCCGCTGCGGATCGAGCACCTCATCGACAATAGAAGACCGCGGACCGGCCGTGCGGTCGCAGCTCAGGTGTCGCTCTCGATCACGGCGCGGATCAGGCGGGCCGAGCGCGCCGCGATCTCCTCCGGCGGGCAGGGGCGTTCCTGTTCCAGCCACCACACGATCGATTGCACGAACATCCCGGCCAGCACCGTCGGCACCAGGCCGTCGGCGGAGTCGCCGGGAAAGTGCCCGGTCGTCATGTCGGCCAGGGCGACGCGCATCCGGTCGGCGAACCACGGACTGCCCTTGCGGCCCAGCAGCGCTCGATACATCCGGTGATACGAGTCGATGTGGCGGAAGAATCCGGCCCAGCGTTCACCCGGCGTCCGATCGTCGGTGTGGTCGCCGATCATCTCCGCCATCGCCTCGTCGAAGATCTGCTCGACCAGTGCGTATTTGTCGCGGTAGTTGCGGTAGAACGCGGCCCGGCTCACCATCGCCCGGGTCGTCAGGTCGCCGACGGTGACACGGTCGAGGCCGCGTTCCTCGATCAGGTCCACCAGCGCCTCGCGCAGCAGGGCCCGGGTGCGGCGGATCCGGACGTTCGATGCCGGAACCGATTGCGGCCGAGACATTTCCGCCTCCTCGTCTCGTTCGGGACAGTCCGGTCGATTCGGCCCTTGTCCACCCCGGAGCCGCCGATCGACACTGGACGTGCCGTTCTCGATGAGACAACTTGTCTCGATTCGGCCGATCTGTCAAATTCTCGGAGGAGTGTGCAATGCGTGCTGTGCTGGTACGGCAATTCGGGGCCCCGGAGGTGCTGACCGTGGCCGAGGCCCCCGATCCGGAACCAGGTCCGGACCAGGTGCTGGTGGAGGTGCGACTCGCCGGGGTCGGCTTCGGGGACACCATCGTCCGGTCGGGCCGGTACCCGTTCCCGCTGCCGTGGATTCCGGGCGTCGAGGTGGCGGGGCGGGTGGTGGCGGTCGGCGCCGGCGTCGGCGCCGCGCTGCTGGGGCGGACCGTGGTCGCGACGACGGCCGGGCAGTCCGGTGGGTACGCCGAGCGGGCCGTGGCGCCCGCCGCCTACACCTTCCCGGTGCCGGACGGACTGGATCTCGCGGTGGCGCTCACCGTGTTCCAGGCCGGCGCGGTGGCCCGCGGACTGCTGGCCACGATGCGACTCGACCCGTCCGACACCGTGCTGATCACGGCGGCGGCCGGGCGGATCGGGTCGCTGCTGGTGCAGTCGGCGAAGGCCGCGGGTGCGACCGTCCTGGGCGCGGCGAGCGGCGCGAAGCTCACGGCCGCCGCCGAATTCGGCGCGGACGCGGTGGTCGACTACACCACCGGTGACTGGACCGAGCGGGCCCGCGCGCTGACCGGCGGACGCGGAGTGGATCTGGTCCTCGACTCCGTCGGCGGCGCGGTGGCGGAGGCGGCGTTCACGCTCGTCGCCGACACGGGGCGGATCGGGCTGTACGGATTCGCTTCCGGGCGATGGCCGGTGGTGGATCTCGCGACGCTGCAACTTGGGCAGCGCGGCCTCACGTTGACCGGTCCATTGGGCGTGGTGTTCCGCACATCGCAAGCCCGGCAACGCGACGACGCCGAGCAGGCGCTGGCCGCGGCCGCCGGATCCCGCCTGACGCCGCGCATCCACGCGACCCTGCCGCTGAACAGGGCGGACGAGGCCCATCGAGCGCTGGCGGACCGCCGGAACATCGGCGCGATCGTGCTCTCCGTGTGACCGCCGCGTATCCGGACGGTAACCGCGGCGAAAGGTCAAGGTCACGGATCGATCAGATTTTTTGTCGGTGGGCGCGGTTAGCCTGGTTGGACACGTATGACGGATAGTCCGGGTGGAAGAAGCTCACCTTCCGGTCCGTTACACGCGACACAGCTCGACCAAGCAGGGCAGTACCAGGAAGGCGGGCTGTTGCCGCCGGTTCGGCGGCCACAGAGCGGAGGTTGGCGATGGCAGTCACAGCAATACGGTCGGTGGCCGAGACCGGTACGGACATCTCGTCTCGGGCCGCGGCCGAGGCGTACGTGGGCGGGGTGTGTTTCAAACAGGGTCCACCGCAACTGGTCGGCGCCGAACTCGAGTGGCTCACCGCGGTCGGTGATCCGTCGGCGCCGAGGCCACAGCCCGCACTGCTGGCCACAGCGCTGGGGCAGTACGCCCCCACCTCCATCGCTCCACAATCACCCGCTCTTCCCTTGCCCGGGGGTAGTCGCGTCACCGTCGAGCCCGGCGGGCAGGTCGAACTGTCCAGTGCTCCGTACGCCGACCCGGTCGAACTCTGCGACCGGCTCCGCGCCGATACCCGGATGCTGCAGGAACTTCTCGAACCCCATTCCGTCCGCATGTACGCCGTCGCCGCCGACGCGGTGCGGCAACCGCAGCGGGTGCTGCGACTGCCGCGCTATGCCGCGATGGAGAGCACTTTCGGCCGGTTGGGTCCGTTCGGCGCACTGATGATGTGCAATACCGCGGCCGCGCAGGTCAGCATCGACGCCGGCACCGACGCGGCCGAGATCGCCGCCCGCTGGAACGCGCTGTACGCGATCGGCCCCGCGCTGGCGGCCGCATTCGCCTGTTCCCCGTCCCTGAGCGGCGCGCCGGAGGGCACCTGGGCCTCGCAACGGATGCGGGCCTGGCTGCGGCTGGACACCACGCGGGTGCGCCCGCCCGGCCCGCACTGGGCCGAACCCGCCGCCGAATACGCCCGCTGGGCCCTGGACGTACCGCTGCTGTGTGTGCGGGGCGCCGAGAGCGCCGAATGCGATTGGGCCGCACCGCCCGGCGCCACCTTCGCCGACTGGCTGTGCGGCGCGCTCGACGACGAGATCGGCCGCCGGCCGGGCCGGGAGGATCTCGACTACCACCTCACCACGCTGTTCCCCCTGGTCCGGGCATCCGGCCACCTCGAGGTGCGCTACCTCGATGCCCAGCCCGGCGACGACTGGGTGGTGCCGGTGTACGCGGTCACCGCGCTGATGACCGATCCCGCGACCGTGGCCGAGGCCATCCGCCTCGCCGCCGCCACCGCCGACCGCTGGGTGGAGTCGGCCCGGGTGGGCCTGGCCGATCCGGAGATCCGCACGGCCGCGGTCGAATTGCTGACCCTGGCCGCCGATACCGCCACCGCACCCGTTGCCCGCGCCGGACTGCACGCGGCCGCGCGCCGCTGTTCCCACCGCCGCACCCCCACCGGCGACCGGGTGCCGTCCGGAAGTTGGGCATGAGCGTTGCCGGACCGGCGGCGAGTCATCGTCACCACACCGGTCCGATTCGGGTGCGCGCGTGCTCACTTCATCACGGATACGGAGTTCGTTCATGACTGTTGGATTCACGGGGAGCGACCGGGCCGGGACCGAGCGGCTGCGGAGTGAGATCGCCGAAGTACTGACCCGGGCGCGGGCACGCACCGCGGGCCTGACCGACTGTGTCGACGAGGCCGATCTCGTGGCACAGCATTCGCGGTTGATGAGCCCGCTGGTGTGGGATCTCGCCCATATCGGCAACCAGGAAGAGCTGTGGCTGGTGCGGGATGTGGGCTCCCGGCAGCCGGTGCGCGCCGATATCGACCAGCTGTACGACGCCTTCCGGCACCCGCGGGCCGATCGGCCGGCGCTACCGCTGCTGGATCCCGCCGAGGCCCGCGGCTACGTCGCGACCGTGCGGGACAAGGTGTGGGATGTGCTGTCCGACAGCCCGTTACGGGGTTCGCGGCTGATCAGCGACGGGTTCGCGTTCGGGATGATCGCGCAGCACGAACAGCAGCACGACGAGACCATGCTCGCGACCCATCAACTGCGGACGGGCGAGCCGGTGCTGTCCGCGCCGCCCCCGCCGGTGGCCCTGACCCCGCTCACCGGCGAAGTGGTCGTTCCCGCGGGCGAATTCGAGATGGGCACCTCGACCGAGCCCTGGGCACTGGACAACGAGCGTCCCGCACACCCGGTATCGGTGCCCGGCTTCGCGATCGACGTCGCGCCGATCACCAACGCGCAGTACGAGGACTTCATCGCCGACGGCGGCTACCGGCGCCGGGAGTTGTGGTCCGAGCGGGGCTGGGCGCATCGCAGCGAGGCCGGGCTCGAGGCGCCGCAGTTCTGGCGGCTCGACAGTGACAACCGGTGGTGGCGGCGGGTTTTCGGCGCCATGACCCCGATCCGGCCGAATCAGCCGGTGGTGCACGTGTGCTGGTTCGAGGCCGAGGCGTACGCCACCTGGGCGGGTAAGCGGCTGCCCACCGAGGCCGAATGGGAGAAGGCAGCCCGCTTCGATCCCGCGACCGGCCGTTCGCGCCGCTACCCTTGGGGCGACGAGGCGCCCGACGAGACCCGCGCCAATCTCGGCCAGCGCCACCTGGAACCGGCCGATGTCGGCGCCTATCCGGCCGGGGTGTCCGCACTCGGGGTGCATCAGCTGATCGGCGACGTCTGGGAGTGGACATCCTCCGGTTTCCACGATTACCCGGGCTTCGCGGCCTTCCCGTACCGCGAGTACTCCGAGGTGTTCTTCGGCGGCGACTACCGGATCCTGCGCGGCGGCTCGTTCGGCGCCGACCCCGTCGCGGTCCGCAGCACCTTCCGTAACTGGGACCATCCCATCCGCCGCCAGATCTTCGCCGGGTTCCGCCTGGCCCGGGACCTGCGAGCGGACGAACGCTGATGTGCCGTCACCTCGGCTACCTCGGCCCCCGGGTCGCGGTCGGCTCCCTGCTGACCCGTGGCCCGCACTCCCTCTACACCCAGTCCTGGCAACCTCGCGACATGCGCGGCGGCGGCACCATCAACGCCGACGGCTTCGGCGTCGCCTGGTGGGTACCGGCGGAGATCACATACTCCGGCGACATCGGGGATTCCGCGACATCGACCGGCAGCCGGCCCGACCGAGCCGTGCGGTCGCCGCATCTCGGCGCGGTGGTGTCCGGTTATTCCGGGCCGGGCACCACGTCCGGCGACACCGCCACCGATGCGGGAGGTCCAGAGCCACCGGCCGATGCTTCAACGCCCGGTCGGCCGATGGCGAGCCGCTACCGCAACGCCGCACCGATCTGGACCGATCCGGCCGTGAGCGAGGTACTGCCGCAACTGCATTCGACGGCGGTGCTGGCCGCGGTGCGGTCGGCGACGGTCGGCATGCCGGTCGAGCGCGCCGCCTGCGCACCCTTCACCGCCGGTCGCTGGGCCTTCAGCCACAACGGGAAGATCGCGGACTGGCAGCGGGTGCTCACCGAGGTGGCCGCCGAATTCGGTTCTCCCCCACTGCTGGCGGCCGAGGCCCGCACGGATTCCGCCGCACTGTGGGTGATCCTGCACGGACTGCTCGAAAACAGCCTAATGCCGGTCGAATCCGCGTCGGCGACTGCCGGGCTGTCGCAACCGACTGAGTCCGAGGACACCACCACCGCGTGGCGCCGGAGCGAATCATCCACTCGGCCGGACGCTCTCGCGGCGGGTTCCGGCGGCACCGAGGGCCCAGATCCGGCGGAGGCCCTGCGGCGGCTGCTGCTCGCGGTCCTGGACCGGGATCCGGCGGCCCGGTTGAATCTGCTGCTCGGCGACGGCGAGACGCTCTGGGCCACCACCCGGCACCACTCGTTGTCGGTGCTGGTCACCGACGAGTTCGCGGTGGCGTCCTCCGAACCCTACGACGACGATCCACGCTGGCGGGCGGTGCCGGACCGGCAGTTGGTCACGCTGCGGCCCGGCCTCCTGTCCGTCGTCCCGCTGGATCCGGATGCCACCGGATGACCGGGCCGATACTTCGCGACCACATCAGTCACGACCCCGAACGAAAGGCGTGTCCCTCCATGACCGCACCCACGCTGGATATCCACCTGACCGACGACGACCTCACCGCCGCCCTGCGGTCGGATGCCCGGCGCGGGCTCTCCTCGGATCCGAAATGGTTGCCGCCCAAGTGGTTCTACGACGCGCGCGGCAGCGAACTGTTCGAGGCGATCACCGCACTGCCCGAGTACTACCCGACCCGCACCGAGCGGGCCCTGCTCGAGCGGGTGGTCGGCGATATCGCCCGCATCTCGCGCGCGGAGGTGCTGGTGGAACTCGGCGCCGGTTCCGCCGCCAAGACCCGGCTGCTGCTCCGGGCGCTCGGTGCCGAAGGGCCGTTGAAAACCTATGTTCCGCAGGATGTTTCGGTGGCCGCCCTGCGCGGTGCGACCGACGAGATCAGCGCCGAGTTCCCCGAGCTGGCGGTGCACGGCGTGGTCAGCGATTTCACCGATACGCTGCGCAACCTGCCGCGCGGCGGCCGCCGGCTGATCGCCTTCCTCGGCGGCACGATCGGCAATCTGGTTCCGGCGGAACGGGCGGCGTTCCTCGCCGGGGTGCACGAGGTGCTGGAGCCGGGGGAGCAGTTGCTGCTCGGCGCCGGTCTGGTGATCGATCCGTCGATCCTGGTGCCCGCCTACGACGATGCCGCGGGGGTCACCGCCGAATTCAACCGCAACGTCCTGTACGTGCTGAATTCCCGGCTGCGGGCCGATTTCGATCCGGAGGCGTTCGAACACGTCGCGCTGTGGGACGCGGAGAACGAATGGATCGAGATGCGCCTGGAGGCGACCCGTGATCTGACCGTCACGGTCACCGATCTGGAGCTGGTGCTGGAATTCACCCGCGGTGAGCAGCTGCGCACCGAGATCTCGGCGAAGTTCCGCGTGGACGGCATGTCGGCCGAACTCGCGGCCGCGGGCTTCGCCACCGAGCAGGTGTGGACCGATCCGGATCGGCGCTTCGCGCTGTTCCTGGCCGAACGCCGCTGAGCCGGGGACCGGCCGCGCCGCTCAGTCGTGCATGCCCACGACCGCGGTGAGCCATTCGACCAGTGGCCGCATCGCCTGCCAGGACTTGCGAACCTCGGTGGCGGCGCGGGCGGTCTCCAGCCAGTCGGGTGCGCCGAACTCCTTGCCGACCGTGATCGCCTTGCGGCGCAACAGATCGATGCGGGGATGGTCGGCCTCGTAACCCTTCGGCCGGGTCTTCAACTGCTCGCCGCCGACCGTGTACCCGGACTTCACGGCCTTCGCCAGGATCTTCTCCAGTTCCGGACCGCGCACCTCGTCATCGATGGTGGTG
Source organism: Nocardia sp. BMG111209 (assembly GCF_000381925.1). NCBI lineage: Bacteria > Bacillati > Actinomycetota > Actinomycetes > Mycobacteriales > Nocardiaceae > Nocardia > Nocardia sp. BMG111209. The sequence goes on along the minus strand of NZ_KB907307.1, from coordinate 4,919,641 downwards.
CGCAACCGGGCCAGCTGGGCGGGGGTGGTCGCGTACACGCCGCCGGCGACGAACAGTCCGGGTGCACCGAGCTGCACATACCAGCCGACGCTCGGCCCGGTGCTGACGAAGGCGCCCTGATGATTCTTGTAGGGCACCTTGTCCTTGGCGAACCGCACATCGCGATAGGGCCGGAAGATCTTGGCGGTACCGAAATCCGGTTCCAGATCCGCGATCAGCGCGGCCATGGGCTCGCGCACCGCGGTGTCGTAGACATGCTTGTGGGCCGTCCAGAACGACTTCGAGTTGTCCGCTTCCAGATCCTCGTAGAAATCGAGGCCGGCCAGCGGGAATCCGGTGAAACGGCTCACGGGCGCTCAGTCCCGGGGCTCGTCGACGACCTCCATCGCGGCCAGTTCGGCCGGGCGATCGTCGCCGGCACGCTCCTCGGCCCGATGGCGGCGCGCGGTCCACTCCTCGGCGAGTTCGCGATCGATGCCGAGCCGGCCCTCGTCGTCGTTCTCGTGATAACGGATGACCAGATCCTCCGGCGGATCGACGATGTACCGCTCGTAGGCACGTACCTCGTCGGCCTGATCGTCGTCACCCAGATCGTCGTCGAGATCCTGCTCGTCGTCCTCGTCGTCCATGTCGAGCACCTCATCGATCAAGGACTCGTCGTCCTCGCGCTGGTCCGTCACCGCCACTCACCACCTCTCGGGCGTACCAAGCTGACCTGCAGAAACCGCTGCGAATACGTTTCACGCTACGCCTGCACCGCGCCGGAACGCCAAAAAACAACGCCCCCGCAACGATGTCGCGGGGGCGGGACCGTCAAGCGTTGCCGTTGAAGAGGCCGGTGACCGAGCCGTTCTCGAAGACCTCGCGAATCGTGCGGGCCAGCAGTGGCGCGATCGACAGCACCGTCAGCGACGGGAACTTCTTGTCCTCGGTGATCGGCAACGTATTGGTCACGATCACCTCGCGGGCGCCGCACGCCGACAGCCGCTCGGCGGCCGGAGAGGACAGCACGCCGTGGGTGGCGGCGATGACCACGTCACCGGCGCCCGCCTCGCGCAGCACGCGGACGGCCTCGGCGATGGTGCCGCCGGTGTCGATCATGTCGTCGATCAGGATGCAGGTGCGGCCGTCGACGTCGCCGACCGGGCGGTGCGACTTCACCTGGTTCGGCACCAGCGGATCGCGGGTCTTGTGGATGAAGGCCACCGGGGCGCCGCCGAGCGAATCGGCCCACTTCTCCGCCACCTTCACGCGGCCCGCGTCCGGCGAGACGACCGTGATGTGGTCGAGGGTGTAGTGGTTGCGGACGTATTCGGAGAGCTGGATCAGCGCGTGCATGTGATCGACCGGGCCGTCGAAGAAGCCCTGGATCTGGTCGGTGTGCAGATCGACCGTGATGATGCGGTCGGCGCCGGCCGTCTTGAGCAGATCGGCCACCAGGCGAGCGGAGATGGGCTCCCGGCCGCGGTGCTTCTTGTCCTGGCGAGCGTAGGGGTAGAACGGCAGCACCGCGGTGATGCGCTTGGCCGAACCGCGCTTGAGCGCGTCGATCATGATCAGATGTTCCATCAGCCACTGGTTCAGCGGCGCCGGGAAGCTCTGCATGACGAACGCGTCACTGCCGCGGACCGACTCCTCGAAGCGAACGAAGATCTCGCCGTTGGCGAAGTCACGAGCGGTTTGCGGCGTGATGTGGACGTCGAGTTCCTTCGCGACCTGTTCCGCCAGCTCCGGGTGAGCGCGACCCGAGAACAGCATCAGGTTCTTCTGGTTATCGGTCGAGAACGCGGTCACTCTGTGTTGCCATCCTTCTGCTCGGTTGCCTGACTCGCCGTGTCGTTCGCCGCGAGCGCCTTTGCTGCGGCCATTGCTGCCGCGGTTCCGGGACGGCTCCGCTGCACCCAGCCCTCGAGGTTGCGCTGTGCCCCGCCCGACACGGCCAGCGCGCCCGGGGGAACATCTCTGCGCAGCACAGTACCCGCCGCCGAATAGGCCCCGTCGCCCACGGTCACCGGAGCCACGAACATGGTGTCGCTGCCCGTTCGGACGTGCGAGCCCACGGTCGTGTGATGTTTGCGTACCCCGTCGTAGTTGACGAACACGCTCGAAGCGCCGATGTTGCTGTGCTCACCGATGGTGGCGTCGCCGACGTAGGTCAGGTGCGGCACCTTGGAATGCGCGCCGATCGTGGCGTTCTTGGTCTCGACGAATGCCCCGAGCTTGCCGGCCTGCCCGAGGACGGTGCCAGGACGTAGATAGGAGAACGGGCCGACGGTGGCGCCGGGCCCGACGGCCGCGCCGGTCCCGTGGGTGCGCACCACGCTGGCGCCGTCGCCGACGATCACATCGGTGAGGGTGGAATCGGGACCGATCTCCGCGTCCTCGCCGATCACGGTGTTGCCCAGCAACTGGACGCCCGGTCGCAGCACGGCGTCGCGGCCGATGCGGACCTCGGCGTCCACCCAGGTGGTGGCCGGATCGACGACCGTGACCCCGGCGCGCATGTGCCGCTCCAGGATGTACCGGTTCAGGGTGCGAGCGGCCTCGGCCATCTGCACCCGGTCGTTGACCCCGGTGACCTTCGCCGCGTCCAGCAGTCGCGCGCCGTGCACGGGATGCCCGGCCTCACGGGCCAGCTTCAGCACATCGGTCAGATACAGCTCGTGCTGCGCGTTGGCGGTGGTCAGGCGGCCGACCATGGTGCGCAGCACGGTGACGTCGAAGACGTACACGCCCGAGTTGACCTCGCCGATGGCCGCCTGTTCCGGGGTGGCGTCGGCGTGCTCGACGATCTCCTGCACCTGGCCGTCGGCGTCGCGGACGATCCGGCCGTAGCCGTTGGCGTCCTCGGGCACGAAGGTGAGCACGGTGACCGCCGAACGCTCCTGATAACTGCGGTGCTCGGTGAGCAGTGCGGCGAGCGTGTCCCCGTCCAGCAGTGGCACATCCGCGGAGGTCACGATCAGATCGCCGGTGAAATCCGCGGGTAACGAGGTGAACGCGCACTGCACCGCGTGGCCGGTGCCCAGTTGCTGTTCCTGGACCGCCTGGGTGATGCCGCGGCCGAGTTCGGTGCCGACGGCCCGGACGGCGGCGCCGACCTGTTCCCGGTCGTGGCCGACCACGGTGATCAGATGGGCGGGGTCGATCTCGCTCGCGGCATGCAACGCGTGCGCGAGCATGCTGCGGCCGGCCAGGGAATGCAACACCTTGGGAGTTTTGGACCGCATTCGTGTGCCGGCACCGGCGGCGAGAACGACGACGGCGGTCTGCTGTGGCATGGATCTCCCTCGGCTGCCTGTCATCGTTGCGGGTGGGCTGTGTCGGGTGTTGCTCCGCCGCCAGGACTCGAACCTGGACTAACTGAACCAAAATCAGTGGTGCTGCCATTACACTACGGCGGATCACCGCACCGGCGGACCTCGATCTGCCGGTGCGTCACGGCATGCGGGAATGATCCTCGCACGAAGTTGTCCGTACGTCGAACCGCTGTCGACGTGTCGATGACCCGCCGGTCTGCTCGGCGTGGCGCCACGGTCCGGCGTGCCCGTCGTGACCAGCGTGTGGCGGGTCGGCACCGGAGTGGACGAGACCCCCGCCCCGGGGGGCCGGGGTACCTGCCGGAGATGTCTGGAAGAGTTGTCGGTGCAGTCGGACGATTTCGCGGGAGGCGCAAGCGGTGACTTCGGGCGAGGTGAGCCGGACCCCGCGTCCGCGCATGACCGGAACACAACGGCGGCAACAGTTGATCGAGATCGGCCGGGCGCTGTTCGCCGAGCGCGGATACGACGCCACCTCCATCGAGGAGATCGCCCAGCGGGCCCAGGTGTCCAAACCCGTTGTGTACGAACACTTCGGCGGCAAGGAGGGACTGTACGCGGTCGTCGTCGACCGCGAGATGTCCACGCTGCTCAACATGATCACCTCCTCACTCACGCGCAATCGTTCCCGAGTGCGTCTGGAGCAGGTGGCACTGGCGTTGCTGACCTATATCGAGGAACGCTCCGACGGATTCCGTATTCTCATGCGCGATCAGCCGACTTCCGCTGCGGACGGCACCTATTCGAGTCTGCTGAACGAAGCGGTGAACCAGGTCGCGCACATCCTGGCCGGCGACTTCGACCGCCGCGACTTCGATACCGGGCTCGCCACGTTGTACGCACAGGCACTGGTCGGAATGGTCGCGACGGCGGCCGCATGGTGGCTGGACGAGCGGCAGCCCCCCAAGGAAGTGGTGGCGGCGCACCTGGTGAATTTGTGCTGGAACGGCCTCACCCACCTCGAGGCGGACCCCCAGCTCGCCTCCGAATGGCCCAGCGGCACAACGCACTGAGCCGCGCGGGACACGCCCTCCGAGATGGCGTGTCGAGCGTCGATGGAGGGCGTTAGGGGGGTGGAACTGGACAGTTAACCCATAATTAGCGATAAAGGCTGGTCCGAATGCTCGATTCCGTTGGTGCGGCCCGGTCGGGTGGTACGGTTCACCCATCCTTCGAGTGCTGTTCGAGCTGTGATGTCGGTCTACTTCGGGATGTCGGTCTACTTCAGGATGGCTGGTTGTGATGACAGGCGGATCTGATGGCTAGGCAAGCGCGTGCGGAGATCACTCGCGATTCCGTCCTCGCGGGTGCAGCCGATGTCTTTCTGCGACTGGGTTATGCCAACGCGAGTCTCAGCGAGATCATCGCGCAGTCGAATGTGACCAAGGGCGCCTTGTACTTTCACTTCGGCTCCAAGGAGGAGCTGGCGCGCGCCGTGGTCGACCAGGGCAACGAACGGCTGATCAGCGCCTGCCAGGGCTTCTTCGATCCGCGGGTGCCCGCGCTCGAGGCCTGCATCGGAATCACCTATGTCGTAGCCGATCTCACCATGAACGACCCCATGGTCGGCGCGATGCTGAAATTGACCCACCAGATCGGCGACTACCGGGGCGCGCAGGGGGAGAACATCGCGAAGACCTGGGGCGAAACGCATCGGGTGCTGGCGGAGCGAGCGATTCAGCAGGGGGATCTCAAATCGGATCTGGATCCGGAGACCATCGGCCTGATCCTCCAGGAGATGACCGCGGGCGTGCACATCACCGCCGTCGGTACCGAGTCGATCGACCAGATGGCCCTGCGGATGGAACGGGTCTGGTACTTCCTGCTGCCGTCCATCGTCCCCGACGAGAAGGTCGCGTACTTCCGCGAGTTCGCAGCCCGCCGCCTCCGCCGCTACGTGCCGTAATTTTGGCTGTGTCTTTTGGCCTCGCTTCGCTCGGCGTGTTCGCGGCCCTGAAGGCTCGTCGTTCAGCGGCCGATCGCTTGCTCCTTCGTCGCATTGCGATCGGCCGCTGAACGACGAGCCGGCCGCGAACGGTGCTCGTAAGACTCGCACCCTGGGGGTCCGGAACGCCGGTACGGTCGGGACTGCCGGTTCGGCCTAGGGGGAGTTGCTTGCTTGGGGGACGTGGTGGTTGTGGGGGTGCCGTCGACTCGGGCGGTGTGGGGGTTCGATCTGGGATTTCGTGGCCGTGGCCGGGGCCGGGGCCGGGCGGTTGTGGTTTCGGCTGTTCGGGTGGGGTTCGGTGGGAGACGTCTTGCCTGTTCGGGGGGTCGTCAGTGGCGCGGTGACGGGGCTGTCCTGGGTGCGCACTAGACTCGTTCTGCCGTCCGAATCGCTCATCGCGCGTCCAGGAGTCTGCTGATGCCCACCCCTCGTCCATCGTTGGCGGGACTGGCTGTGGTGGCCGGTGCCGATACCTCGCTGCAACAGGTCAAGGGTCTGATCGGGCGGTCGCATGTGCAGTTGGTGGCGCCTTCGGCCATTCGGCCGTTCGTGGCCACGGCCATCGCGGGGGTTTCGGGCGAGGAGGACGGCTCGCCGCGGCGGCCGGTGGTGGTGGTCACCGCTACCGGGCGGGAGGCCGACGATCTGACCGTCGAACTGTCGGAGATCCTCGGGGACGGGGTGGCGTTGTTCCCGTCCTGGGAGACGCTGCCGCACGAGCGGCTGTCGCCGGGGGCCGATACGGTCGGGCGGCGGATGCAGGTGTTGCGGCGGCTGGCGCATCCGGAGGATCCGGTCTTCCCGGAGCCGCTGCGGGTGGTGGTGACCACGGTGCGGTCGCTGATGCAGCCGATGGCCGCGGGGCTCGGTGACATCGAGCCGATCGTGTTGCGGCGCGGCGCCGAATTCGACTTCGACGAATTGCTGGAGCGGCTGGTCGAATTCGCGTACGAGCGGGTCGACATGGTCGGTAAGCGTGGCGAATTCGCCGTGCGCGGCGGCATTCTCGATCTGTTCCCGCCCACCGCGGATCATCCGGTGCGCGTGGAGTTCCTGGGGGACGAGGTCGGTGAGCTGCGGGCGTTCTCGGTGGCCGATCAGCGGTCGCTGATCGAGGTCCCGGTGGAAAGTGTTGTCGCGCAACCCTGCCGGGAGTTGCTGCTGACCGCCGAGCTGCGGGAGCGGGCCGCGGCGGTGGCCGCGGACAATCCGGCGGACGCGGCACTGGTCGAGATGCTGGAGAAGTTGGCGCAGGGCATCCCGGTCGAGGGGATGGAGGCCTTGCTGCCGGTGCTGCGGCCGGGCCGGCTGCCGCTGCTGACCGATGTGCTGCCCGCGGAAACCCATGTGCTGCTGTGTGATCCGGAGAAGGTGCGGACCCGTGCCGCGGATCTGGTGCGGACCGGGCAGGAATTCCTGGAGGCGTCGTGGACCGCGGCCTCGTTCGGCGCGGCCGCGCCGCTGGGGGCGCACGGGCTCGATCTGGCGGCCTCCGCCTACCAGGGTCTGGACATCGTGCACGCCGATGCCGAGTCGCGGGGACTGCCGTGGTGGACGCTGAGTCCGCTGGCCGCCGACGACCCGGCCGAGGTGGTGCTGCCGGTGCTGCCCGCGCCCGCCGCGCGCGGCTCGCAGGAGCTGGTGGCGACCGTGTTCGCGTCGTTGCGGGCCCATGTGGCCGCGGATGCGCCCGGTGGCAGTGGCCGTGCGGTCATCGTGGTGGCCGGGCACGGCACCGCGCAGCGCATCCTGGAGCGGCTCGGGGACGCGGAGGTGCCCGCCGCGCCGCTGGCGCCCGGTGCGGAACCCGAACCCGGGCGGGTCGGGGTGCTGTGCGGTTCGCTGCACGACGGCATCGTCTTCGACGACGCGCGCCTGGTCGTCATCGCCGAATCCGATCTCACCGGCAACCGGGTCACCGCACCCGCCGAGGGTAAGAAGCTGCCGGCCCGCCGCCGCAACCAGGTCGATCCGCTCGCGCTGTCCGCGGGCGATATGGTCGTGCACGATCAGCACGGCATCGGGCGGTTCGTCGAGATGATCGAGCGCACCGTCGGCGGCGCGCGCCGGGAGTATCTGGTCATCGAGTACGCGCCGAGCAAGCGCGGTCAGCCGGGCGACCGGTTGTTCGTGCCGATGGATTCGCTGGATCAGCTGTCCCGTTATGTCGGCGGCGAGATGCCCAGCCTGTCCAAACTCGGCGGCTCCGACTGGGCGAATACGAAACGCAAGGCGCGCAAGGCGGTTCGTGAGATCGCGACCGAACTCGTGCAGTTGTACGCGGCCCGGCAGGCCGCGCCCGGGCACGCGTTCGGCCCGGACACCCCGTGGCAGCGGGAGATGGAGGACGCCTTCGCGTTCACCGAGACCGTCGACCAGCTCACCGCCATCGCCGAGGTCAAGTCCGATATGGAACGGGCCGTCCCGATGGACCGGGTGATCTGCGGTGACGTCGGCTACGGCAAGACCGAGATCGCGGTGCGGGCGGCGTTCAAGGCGGTTCAGGACGGTAAGCAGGTCGCGGTGCTGGTGCCGACCACCCTGCTCGCGCAGCAGCATCTGCAGACCTTCGCCGAACGGACCGCGGGCTTCCCGGTCAACGTGAAGGGCCTGTCCCGCTTCACCGATCCGGCCGATTCGCGGGTGGTGCTGGACGGCATGACGACCGGCGAGGTCGACATCGTCGTCGGCACCCACCGCCTGTTGCAGACCGGGATCCGGTGGAAGGATCTGGGCCTGGTGATCATCGACGAGGAGCAGCGCTTCGGTGTCGAGCACAAGGAGCACATCAAGGCGCTGCGCACCCACGTCGACGTGCTCACCATGTCCGCCACGCCGATTCCGCGCACCCTGGAGATGAGCCTGGCCGGCATCCGCGAGATGTCGACCATCCTCACCCCGCCGGAGGAACGGCATCCGGTGCTCACCTATGTCGGCTCCTTCAACGACAAACAGGTCGCCGCCGCCGTCCGCCGCGAGCTGCTGCGCGACGGCCAGGTGTTCTACGTGCACAACCGGGTGAACTCGATCGACAAGGCCGCCAAGGGGATTCGCGATCTGGTGCCGGAGGCGCGGGTCGCCGTCGCGCACGGCCAGATGCACGAGGACATGCTGGAGAAGACCGTCCAGGGCTTCTGGGAGCGCGAATACGACGTGCTGGTCTGCACCACCATCATCGAAACCGGTCTGGACATCTCGAATGCCAACACCCTGATCGTGGAACGCGCCGACGCCCTCGGCCTTTCGCAGCTGCACCAGCTGCGCGGGCGCGTCGGGCGCAGTCGCGAGCGCGGGTACGCGTACTTCCTGTACCCGCCGGACAAGCCGCTCACCGAGACCGCCTACGACCGGCTGGCCACGATCTCGCAGAATTCGGATCTGGGCGCGGGTATGGCAGTCGCGATGAAGGATCTGGAGATCCGCGGCGCCGGTAACGTGCTCGGCGCGGAACAGTCCGGACATGTGGCCGGGGTCGGCTTCGACCTGTACGTGCGGCTGGTCGGCGAGGCGGTGGAGGCGTACCGCGCCGCCGCCGACGGCCGGCCGATCACCACCGACGAGGAGGTGAAGGAGGTGCGCATCGATCTGCCGGTGGACGCGCACATCCCGCCGGACTACATCGCCAGCGACCGGCTGCGCCTGGAGGCCTACCGCAAACTCGCTGCGGCCGTGGACGATTCGGCCCTCGCCGCCGTGGTGGAGGAACTCGTCGACCGGTACGGGCCGCTGCCGGTGGAGGTCGGCCGGTTGGTCTCGGTGGCCCGGCTGCGGCTGCTGTGCCGCGAGTACGGTCTCGCCGAGGTCGGCGTCACCGGCACCGCCCTGAAGATCTCGCCGATGCAGTTGCCGGACTCGAAACAGTTGCGGCTCAAGCGAATCTATCCGTCGGCGAGCTACCGGCCGACCACCGGCATCGTGCAGGTGCCGCTGCCGCGGGTGGAGGACAGCGTCGGCGCCGCCCGGGTGCGCGATGTCCAGGTCCTGCAGTTCGTCGCCGACCTGCTGCTGGCCTTGGACGGAAAGGCCCAGGGCTCGGTGGATCTCGCCGTCGCGACCGACATCTCGGCCGCGCGATGACCGGAGCCGAGCACGGACCGGGCGCCGGTCCGCGCTGCCGCGCGCCGGGTGATGTGGCCCGGCCGGCGCCGAGCCCCGTCCCGTTGCCGATGGCGGCGGCCGAGGACTACCGGGTCGCGATGGATTCGGCGTCGATGGCCCGCAGCCTCGCCGAGGCGGTCGACGTGATGGACCGGCTGTGGCAGTTCGGCGGCTGGGAGGTCACCCAGACCCACGACTCGCTGCGGCCGTATCTGCTCGAGGAGACCTACGAACTGCTCGACGCCATCCAGGACGGCGACGCCGACGCCATCCGCGAGGAACTCGGCGACCTGTTGCTACAGGTACTGTTCCACTCCCGGATCGCCGAGGCCGCAGGCGAATTCACCGTCGACGACGTGGCCACGACCCTGGTCGCGAAGCTGGTGCACCGCAGCCCGCACCTGGACGGCGGACCGGTGGATCCCGAGGCCGACGTCGAGACGAAGATCGCCGCCCAGGAACGTGCCTGGGAGGAGCGCAAATCCGCCGAGAAGGCCCGGCGTTCCTGCCTGGACGGTATCGCGATGGCCCAGCCGGCCCTGGCGCTCGCGGAGAAGATCCGCTCCCGCGCCACCGCCGCCGGGCTGCCCGAGGATCTGATCCCCGACGATCTGCGGGTGATCCGGCTCGGTGGTCCCGGCAGCGCGGAGGAACGGCTGCGCAAGGCCACCCTCGATGTCGCCGCGCGGATCCGGGTTGCGGAGGACGCCGCGGAGGCGGCGCGGGGTGAGCGTGCGGCGCTGACCGCTGCCGACTGGCGAGCCCATTGGCCCGCCGCCCGGTGAGTGATCCGCCGGGAGCCGACCGTCCGGGCCGCTAACCGCCGTTCAGGGCGGCGGTCACCGGTACGTGCGCGGCGGCCCACGCACCCATCACGGCCGGATCGCCCGACCAATGTTCGCCCGGCGGCACCAGCGCGTTCCACGGCGTCCGCTTGGTGCCGGTCGCCCACAGATCGGTGTTGGTGGCCGCGGAGATGGACCGTCTGGCTTCTCGCAACAGCTGCGGGTCCTCCGGATTCGCGACGTACTTGTTCACGGATGCCAGGATCTCGTCCGCGTGCCGGGTGCCGATCGCGTCCATCATGCGGGTGGCGTTGACCTGACTGATACCGGCCAGGGAGGGGTCCGAACTGGTTTTGCCGCTGGCGACCAGCCCGAGTTCGGTGATCTTCGCCTCGGTCGGGGTGGCGAAGTAGTCGTTCACCCACGCGCTCTGCGGGCCGTGCGGGTTCCCGTGGTCGAGTGTGACGCCGCCGCGATACGTCCGATGGAAACGGAAGGCCGTGGCCTGCAGGGTGCCGATCGCCGCCGCGGCGTCGGGCGCCTCTCCGACACCGGCGACCATGTCCAGCGCGGTGGCATTGACGCGGTGCACCGCGGAGACCACATGCCCGAGGTTCTTGTTGGACAGTGTCCAGCCGCTGGCGTCGGATTCGACGATCTGCCATGCGCGGATCGCCCGGTGGATGGTCTCGTCGTCGTAACCGGCCTTCATCAGCGCGGCTCGGGCATCCGAGGTCTTGCCGCCGACGTCCATCAGACCCTGCAACGACACGGCCGCGCCGAGCAACGACTTGCGGTCGGCGCCGCCCCCGAGAACCGCCCGGCCGCCACGCCCCTCGACCGCGGCGAGCGCGGCCTTCCAGTACAGCGGGCGATGCATGTACGACTGGGCGTAATCGCCGTCGGGCCCACCGACCCCGTCGGCGCCCCAGAATCCCCACTGCCCGATCTGGGCCCGCTTCTCCATCCGGGCGTTCGGCCGCAACGGGTTTCGGGTCCGGCCCCACATGAATTCGGTGATGGGTGAATTGCCGAAGGTGGAGGCCGCGGCGAAGATCGGCAGCATACTCGCGGCGAGCGAATGGTTCGCGCCGATCGTACCCATGCCGATCGCTCGCGCGCTGCCGCTGCCGCCCGCGCCACCCTTGCTGTTCGCGCCCTGGACGGCCAGCGCGAACCGGTTCGCGATCCACTCGTTACCGCTGTGCAGACTCTTGTTGAGTCGTTTCAACTGGAAGATCGCGATGATCTCCAGGATCGCGCCGATGACGAATACGACCATCACCTGGTCGCCGGCCGCGTCGAACAGGTCGCGCAGGATCAGGACGTAGACGCCGAGGAAGATGGTGAAGGCCGTCATCCGGGCGGCGGCCACGAAGCCGTCGACCACGTTGCGGATGAGGAACGTCTGCGTCGGCCCGTAGACGAAACCGCCTGCGGCGAAACCGAATATCGACATCAGGCCGTGATAGATGGTGTCCAGCGCGGCCCAGATCACCTTGATCGCCAGCGTCGCCCCGAACAGCAGCAGAATCGTTCCGGAGAGTAGTAGCAGAACTCCCGTGGCGATCTGCTCGAAACCGGGATTGTCCATGGTGTCGCGGGCAGAGGTGTCCCCGCAACTGCCGATACCCTGTTTCACCCGGTTCTCGCTGGCGGCCGCCACGGCCGCCGACCACGCTGCGCGGCAACCGCTTTCGTTGTCGATCACATGGCCGAAGTTCCACACCTGCAACGGCCTGCGGGCGAAGTTGTCGGTCAGGGTGGCCTGCATGGTCGCGACCATATGGGTCGGATCGACACTGTTGTTGCCGTTCAGCCCGGCCGCCACCTCGATGCCGAGATCGCGGCCCTGGGCCACCAAACCGTGGGAGGACAGCACATCCGCGAGCGGCTCGGACAGGAACAGCGGCCCCAGGATGCCCACGATCACCATCGTGGCGGCCTGGATGGTGGCCTTGGCGACATAGCCGCGGATGACGAACCAGGCCACGAAGAAGGCGCCGATCGTGGCCGCCGTGATGAGCATCGCGGGTGTGGCGATCTGCCCGGTGAGGCTGTGGCCCACCTCCAGCAGCGCTTTCGAGATCAGGTTCAGCCACGCGAAACTCAGCGCGTATCCGATCAGCCAGATCGCGGTGATGACGATGATCTTCCAGCCCGCGAACTCCAGGCCCAGCACGATCGACAGCGCCGTATTACCCGGATGCAGAATGCTGCCGTGATCGGTGGCGAAGAGGTAATTCGCGGCCGGTACGCCGGCGGAATCGGCGACCTGGGTCCAGGACAGGGCGCTGCCGACCGAGGAACCCGGGGTCCGATCGCTGGTATCGGCGGCGGCCGCCGTCCCCAGCAGACCGGGGAATACGAACAATACGAACAAGCCGGCCGACAATCCGGCCGTCCACCGCCGTCGCCGCGTTGCCAGTATCCAGGCGCGGACGCGCCGTAGCATTCCGGGCAATCGCAGGCACGCCGGATCCCAGGGATCCGATTTCCTGTTGTTCACCGCTGCAACCTGATTCGTTTCCGCCCGTACCGGACCAGGACATGACACCGGCAAGTACGCGCTCGAAGCGGGTATTCCTCAGGGCTGCTCAACAGTCCCCGGAATGACGCTTCAACGCTACGGGCGCGGTATGAACGGGCGGGCTCCGGTCAGTGAACTCCATACAGCGAAAAATACGGAACCAGTTGGTATTTCGGCCCCGATGCGCCCGTTCGTGTTCACCTGCGGTTCGTTGTCGTCTGCGTGCCGGACGTCTGCGGCGAATGCCGGTGCGGGGCAGCGGAAACGGACGGCCGCCGGATCGTCGCTGGTCGATCCGGCGGCCGCCGTCATCGGGGCCGGTTCACACCGGCGTAACCTCTGCCACCGGCTCCGCGGGCACGACGGCCGCCGCCCGGCGCCGCACCGCCAGTCCCGCCACCGCGCCGGCCGCGGACAGGGCGGCCGAGACGGCGATCGCGGCGCGGAACCCGTCGGTCACCGTCGCCGGTGTCGCGTAACCGCCGTAGGCGGTGAAAACGACGGATACGACGGCGATTCCGAGGGCGCCACCGAGTTGCCGGCCCGTGTTGTACAGGCCGGAGGCCGTGCCGATGGCCTGCGGGTCGACCGCGCCGAGTATCGCGCTCTGCGCGGCCGGCATCGCGGCCGAGACGCCGACCCCGGCCAGCACCATCGGTGCGATCAGGGCCGGATAGCCCGACCCGGCGGCGAGCGCGATCCAGCCGAATCCGATTGCCTGGGCGAGCAATCCGGCGACGATCAGCGGACGTTCCCCGATCCGGTTGATCCGGGCGCCCGCGATCGGAGCGACGACGAACAGCGTGGCCGTCCAGGGCAGCAGCCGCAGACCGGAGGCCAGCGGCCCCTCGTGCAGACCCGCCTGCAGGTACTGCGCGAAGAAGAAGGCGGTGCCGAAGATCGACGCCGTCTGCAACAGGCTCGCCAGATTGGCCGCGCTGAACACCCGATTCGTGAAGATGTGGATCGGGACCATCGGTGCCGGTGCGCGCCGTTCCCAGCCCGCGAACAGCGCCAGCAGCAGTCCGCCACCGACCAGGGTGGACACGGTTTCGACCGTGGCCCAGCCGATTTCGCCGCCGCGGACCAGACCCCAGACCACCGCGAGCACGCCGCCGCCGGACAGCAGCAGGCCGGGTAGGTCGGGCCGGGTCACCGGGCCGTGACTCTCGGTGACCCGGCTCAGTACCGCGGGGATCAGCAGCACCCCGATCGGGACATTGAGCCAGAAGATCCACTGCCAGGTGGCGGCCTGGACGACGGCGCCGCCGAGGACCGGCCCGCCGAGGATGGCCAGTCCGGTGATGCCGCCGAAGATACCCATCGCCGCGCCGCGTTGCCGGGCATCGAAGGCCGCGCCGATCAGCGCCATCGCGGCGGGCATCACCATCGCCGCGCCGACACCCTGGGCCGCGCGGGCGGTGATCAGGGTAGCGACGTCCGGCGCCAGCGCGCAGGCCGCCGAGGCCGCGGTGAAAACGAGGAGTCCGGCGGCGAGCATCCGTCGCCGGCCGACGCGATCGCTGATCACCGCGGCCGTGAGCAGCAGCATCGCGAAGGCGAGGGTGTAGGCGTTCACGGTCCATTCCAGTTCGGCGATGCCCGCGTGCAAGCCGGTGCGAATGGTGTTGAGCGCGGTGGCGACCACCAGCGCGTCCAGCCCCACCATCAGGGAGGCCAGTGAGGTCAGCGCGAGGGTCCAGCGCTGTCGGGGAGTCATCGGGAAGGAGCCCTTCCGGTCGGGAGCAACTATCACCGGTACGTACTCACCCCGCCCCGGAAATTCATCGCGTGCGGTGGATTTCCCCGGTCGCGGACGCGCCGTGGCACCATGGCTGCATGACCGTGACGGTCGAGGAGGTGGTGTCCGCCACCGACTCCCATCGAGCCGAACTGCTCGCCTACTGCTACCGGATGACCGGATCGCTGCACGATGCCGAGGATCTCGTGCAGGAGATCTCGCTGCGGGCGTGGCGTGCCGCGAGCAGTTACGATCCGCGGCGCGCGTCGGTGCGCACCTGGCTGTACCGGATCGCGACCAACGTGTGCCTGACCGAACTGAAACACGCGCACAGGCGGGCCCTGCCGGAGGATCTGTCCGAGTCGAGCCCGGCCGTCGACGTGAGCCGGCTCTCCCCGCAACCGGAACTGCCCTGGCTGGAACCGTTTCCGGACGCGCTGCTCGGCGACGGCGATCCGGCCGCGGTCGTGGCGGCGCGGGACGGCATCCGGCTGGCCTTCGTCGCGGCGTTGCAACATCTGCCGCCGCTGCAGCGCGCGGTGCTGATCCTGCGCGACGTACTCGTGCTGCGCGCCGACGAGGTCGCGGCGCTGCTGGAGACCAGTCCCGCCGCGGTGAACAGCGCGCTGCAGCGGGCGCGGGTGCGGGTGGCGGCGATCGAAGGGCCCGATGTCGCGCCGGTGGGTACCGTGCCGGCGGCGCTTGCGGGTACCGTGCCGGGGGCGCGTTCGGGTACCGCGCCGGGGGCGCGCTCGGGTGCCACGTCGGCGGTGCTCTCGGATCCCGAACAGCGCGAACTGCTCGAGCGGTACGTGCGCGCGTTCGAGCGGCTGGACATCGGCGCTCTCGAGCAGGTGCTGCGCGACGATGTGCACCTGCAGATGCCGCCCTACGCCGCCTGGTTCCGCGGACGGACCGCCGTGCTGGAGTTCCTGGCCTCGGTATTCGCCCTGGAGGGCGATTTCCGGTTGCTGCCCACCCGCGCGAACGGCCGTCCGGCCCTGGCAACCTACCGGCGGCGCGGCACGCCGGAACTGCGGGCCGCCAACCTGCACGTACTGACCCTGGACCGGGGCGGCATCGCGCGCATGGACCTGTTCCACGCGCCGCAGCTGTTCCCGGCCTTCGGGCTGCCGTCCGTGCTGTGAGCCGGCGGAGGCGGTGGCCTAGCCCTCGGCCAGGTACCGTTCCACGCTCTCCACCTTGCTGACCAGTCCGTCGGTGACGCCGGGGCGGATATCGGCCTTGATCACCAGGCTGCACCGCGGTGCGACGGCCATCACCGCGTCGGTGGCCCGCTTGATCACCGCCATGACCTCGTCCCATTCGCCCTCGACGGAGGTGAACATGGCGTTGGTCTCGTTGGGCAGGCCACTGGCCCGGACGACCCGGACCGCCTCGGCGACGGCCCGGCCGACATCCTCGCCCGCGCCGAGCGGGGTCACGGAGAAAGCTGCGATCATTCGGTCAATTATCGTCGTCGGCGATCCGGTGCAGGGTGTCGACGCGCGCCTGCAGGTAACGCAATTCCGCATCGTCGAGCACCGTGCGCTGGATGCCGCCGACGACCTGGAAGGCCGACTGCCGGTGGTCGTCGATGACATCCACATCGATGGCGACGGCCACGTAGTCGTCCGCGCCGGGCATCGGATCGGCCACGATGTGGGCCGGGCCACGGGCGCACAGCGCCACGTTACCGTCCGCGAGCAGCAGCAGTGCCACGTCCGGGCGCTTGCGCAATCGGGCCAGCGATCCGCGATCGTACTTGAGGCTCAACAGAATTCGCCGATCCCCGGCGCGCACGGGCCAGGACACGGGGATCGCGTGCGGGCCGGGATCGGTGGTGATCAGCACTCCGATCGTGTCCAGCGGCCAGTGCGGTAGGGCATCCAGCTCGGGGTGCGCTGTCGAGGGCTGTTGACGTTCCTGGGCTTGGGCTACCATGCGTCACCTCACGGTCGGCTCACGCGGCGGGCTGGGCCACGTGTAAGTGCAGTGTAAGCCGTTGTGTCACATGCCCGCTCGAGGTATGGGGTGCGAGACGGAGAATCGCCGATGAATCGCGTATGCGCGAGAGTGGCCGAGATGATATCAGCATTGGTGAGCCTAACCTCGGTCGGGGGTCGCCGACCGGGAGTTCGCGACGGTTCGGCACGCAATTGTCACCGTCATGAAAAAGACGTGTGACCTGCGTTGGTTCGGGTTGACGAACCGGTATGGATGGTTGCATCATTCGTAACAGTTCCCCGACCGATCGTGGTCGGGCAGGTAGCCGGCCGATGGCCGTCCGGTGAACTGAGTCGTCCATACTGTCGTGTGCGTATCCGCACCGAACGCTGGTGGTGCGGCAGCGCAGCAGCTTGATCCGTCGACGCATGCGCGCGTCCGGCCGTGGGTGAGGTGAGAACTGATGGAGCCCCGATTCGATCGGCGACCGTCCGGCGTGCAGCCGCTCGGCGAGCAACGCCTGTGGGCGGCGTTTCCGAACAGTCGCACCACGCGGCCACACCGGTCGCACTGAACCCGGTATTCCCGGCCCGCCGTCACCCCGGCGGCGGGTGCCCCCACGCGTATGCAGGAGAGATGGTGATGATGGATTTCGATGCGATGAGCGCGATCGGACCGGCGGCGACGGTGACCGCCTCGGCGGCGGTACTCGACGACCTGCACTGGCTGCGGGCCGAGCTGGTCGCCGCGGAGGTGCCGTTCCTGCTGGTCCGGGACGCCGATGCGCGGCCGGTGCTGGCCGTCGACGCCGCACAGCGACCGGCGCTGCGCCGGGTGCTGGGAGCGGCCATCACCTCCGGATTCAGCTGTAACGAGCTGCGCCACAACGTTTTCCGGTTGGGTCGCGATGCCGATCCGGCGCACCACGTGGAACTCGAGCTCTGGCGGTACCACGGCGACACGGTCGAGTGCCCGCGCCCGAATGCCTTGACCCGCAGCGTCTTCGACCTCGCCGACGTCGAGTACACGACGGTGCTGGCGTTCGACGCGGGCTGGCCGACCCTGGTCGGCATGTTCGATCCGCATCCCGCCGATGTCGGATTCGACATCGACATCGTCTACTCGTGGGTGGACGGCTCCGACCCCGAATTCCGTGCTCGCCGTGCGGGAATGATGGCACAGGTGGTGGTCGGCGAGGGCGACGCGGCCGAGGCCCGCATCCGCCAGATCGACGAGCTGAGGTACGCGCTGCGTTCGGTGCACAAGAACGCGCCGTGGATCCGGCGCATCTTCATCGCCACCGATTCGCGGGTGCCGCACTGGCTGGCCGACGACCCGAAGGTCACCATCGTCCGTGCGGCGGAACACTTCTCGGATATCGGCGTGCTGCCGGTCTTCAATTCGCATGCCGTCGAGAGCCAGCTGCACCACATCGAGGGACTGTCGGAGCACTTCCTGTACTCCAACGACGACATGTTCTTCGCCCGTCCGGTGCGGCCGTCGATGTTCTTCACCCCGGCCGGCATCAGCCGGTTCGTCGAGGCGGGCACCCGCATCGGCCCGGGCCCGAATCACGAGCGGCGCAGCGGTTTCGAGAACGCGGCCCGGGTGAATCGGGAGCTGCTGGCGCGGCGGTTCGGGCAGGTGCTCACCCGGCATCTGGAACATACGCCGGTGCCGTTGCGGCGCAGCGTACTGCTCGAGATGGAGCAGGCGTTCCCGGAGGATTTCGCCCGCACCCGGGCCAGCCGTTTCCGGTCCGCCACCGATATCTCGGTCACGAACAGCCTGTACCACTACTACGCACTGTTCACCGGTCGCGCGGTCCCGCAGGAGGCCGCGAAGATGCGCTACGTCGACACCACCGGTCATGCCGGACTGGCGCTGCTCGACCATCTGGGCCGCCGCCGCAACGTCGACTTCTTCTGCCTCAACGACGGCAGTTTCCCGGAGGTCGCGGAGGCAGACCGGGTGCGCATCGTGTCCGAATTCCTCGAGGGCTACTTCCCGGATCCGGCGCCGTGGGAGCGCGGCGCCGACCGGCGGCAGCCGGCCGTGGAACAGGGCGCCGCGTGACCTCGGCGGGCTAGGAGACGGTCTCGCCGTCGGCCTCGCGCGTGCGTCGCCGCACCACGTGCGGGATACCGGCGGCGGGCGGGATCACGATGCCCGCCTCGGTGAGGCGTTCGGCCGTCTGGGCCGCGGTGGCCGGGCGGCCGACCGTCGGACCCTCCTCGACCGGCACCACCGAATGCACCACGGTGTCCGGATAGATGTGCACGTAGTTGAAGCCCTGGGCGCCGTCGCGGCCGCGCTGGCCACCGGATTCGACCGCCAGATCCTGGCTGTAGCAGGCCGAGGAGGCCACCGACACCGGGATACCGGCGAAGGTCGCCGTGGTGGAGAAGTGCAGGTGCCCGGAAAGGATGCTGCGCACGTCGGAGCCGTCCAGCACATCGGCCAGCGACCGTTGCTCGCGCAGCTCCACCGTCACCGCCAGATCCTGGATGTACGGGATCGGCGGATGGTGCATGGCCAGGATCGTCCCGAACGGCGCCGGTTCGGCCAGCACCGAACGCAGCCACTCCAGCTGGTCCGCGGAGATCTCGCCGTGGTGCTCACCCGGGACCGTGGTGTCCAGCGTGACGATCCGCAGTCCGTCGAACTGGTACACCCGGTCCAGGGGTTCGGCCGAGCGCCGCTCGTCGAGCAGCTGCTCGCGGAAGGTGGCGCGGTCGTCGTGGTTGCCGTTCTGCCAGACCACGGGCGCGTCCACGGCCGTCGCGAACGGCTCCACGAGCGCGCGCAGCTTCTCGTACGCACCGGCCTCGCCGCGATCGGTGAGATCGCCGGTGAAGACGATCGCCGTCGGAGTGATCCGGCTGGCGAGGGCTCGCTCGAGCAGTCGGCGCAGCCGCTGCTCCGAGTCGACGGCGCCGTACAGTTCGCCGTCTCCGGCGATGAAGTGGGTATCGCTGAAATGGAACAGCACGTGATTCGGTCGCGGGTATTCTGCGACTCTGTTGATGTGCACCGGACTCCTCCCGGAGCGGGTATTCGTCGTGGCGTCGGGCTCCGGGCCAGGATAGCGAAGCCGATTTTCGCGCAGTGCCGACGGCCGGTGACGGGTTGCTTACACGCCGATGAGAGTTTCGTGCCGGTCGGTGTTCACGTCCCCGCGCTCGAGCTACCGGCCAGCACCCGCGGTGTCTCCCGCTCCCGGTGCTGGAGCAGGGCGAAGTAGCGGCGCAGCATCAGCGCGGCGGTCGCCGCGAGGCCCGCGGTGAGGCCCCACCAGACACCCGCGGCGCCCAGCCCGACCGGCAGCGCGAGTATCAACGCTGTGGGCAAGCCCACAACCCAGTACCCGACCAGTGACAGCCGGAATCCGGCGCGGGTGTCCTGCATCCCGCGCAGCAGGCCGTTGCCGATGTTCTGGGCCGCGTCGAAGAACTGCAACACGATCGCGATCAGCAGCAGCCGGTGCGCGAGTGCCACCGTCTCGTGGTCGTCACCGGTCAGGAACGGGCGCAGCACCACATCGGGCACCGTCGCGTACAGCACGCCGACCAGGGCCGCGACCACCGCGGCCTGCCGCAGCGCCAGCCGGGCCAGCCCGTGCGCGCGCTGATGTTCCGCGCGGGCCACCGCCCGGCTGACCAGGATCGACACTCCGTGCGACAACCCGATCGCCACCTGGAAGACGATGTACACGAGCTGATAGACCACGTTGTGGGCGGCCAGGGCCGCCGGGCCCAGCGAACCCATCACCAGCGCCAGCACGGAGAACATGCCCGCCTCGGAGCCGTAGGTGAGCGCGATCGGCAGGCCCAGCCGCACCTCGGCGCCGACGGTCCCGAGGTGCACGGGCCACATCCGCAGCGGCAGGGTGGCGCTGAGGATCGGGTCGCGGCGGACCATCACCCAGAACACCAGGCAGGTGATCAGGAAGACCAGCGAGCTCGCGACCCCGATCCCGGTCAGGCCGAGTTCCGGCAGGCCGCCCCAGCCGTGCATGAGTCCCAGCGCGAGCGCGGCGTTCAGCGCGACCGAACCCAGCGTCACCAGCAGCAGCGCCTGCGGGCGTTGCATGCCGACGGTGTACTGCCGGATCACCTGGAACCACAGGCACGGCAGCAGGCCGGGCGCCAGCGCCATCAGCATCGGCCGGGCCGTGGCGAGTACGGCCGCGTCCTGGCCGAGCCATTGCAGTGCCCAGCCGAGCCCGGCCAGGATCAGCGCGCCGAGCACCCCCGCGACGGTGGCGATCAGGAATCCGGCGCGCACCACATCGCGGATCTCGTCACCGGCCGGGTCGGCCACGGTGCCGCCGGGCGCGTGCGGTGCCCGGCCGGCCGTGGTGTGCTGTCCCGACTCCTGCTCGGCCCGGCTCGCGGCGGTCGCGACCTGGTTGCCGGTGGCGGTGACGAGTCCGACGCACATCGTCCGGATCTGGTTGAACAGCGTCAGCGCCAGGCCGCCCGCGGCGACCTGGGTGATGCCGAGCGAACCCATCAGCGCGATATTCGTGGTGGACACCGCCACCTGGGCCAGCTGGGTCAGCGCGATCGGGGTGGCCAGCGCGGTCAGGCGCCGCCCGTCCGGCCGGTCGTCCCGGTCGGCGGTCATCGGAGTTGCCTCCTGTCGTGGGTCGAATTCACAGTGCGCACACCAGGTTTCGGGTGGCCGGTGCGTAACGGTCCAGCAGTGCGGTCACCTCGCGTTCGGTGGCCTCGTCCAGCAGGTCGCGGTCGTTCATCCAGTCGTCGTCGAAGACGGTGTCGAGGTACTTCTCGCCGCCGTCGCAGACGATGGTGACCACCGTGGACCCGGGTGGGAAGTCCGCCAGCCGGGTGAGCGCGGCATACACCGAGCCGCCGGCCGAGCCGCCGATCAGCAACCCCAGTTTCCGTGCCACCGCGCGGGTGGTCGCGAAGGCCGCCACATCGGTCACCGTCAGCCCCTCGTCGAGCAGCGTGTAGTCGACAGCGGTGCCGACGGTCGCGCCCGGCGGCGTGCCGGTGCCGGACTGCCAGTACGGGCCACCCGGGCCGCCGAAGGCGATCGAGCCGACCGGTTCGACGCCGATCACGCGCGGCTGACAGCCCATTTCGCGCAACCGCCGGGCCGTCCCGAACAGCGAACCGCCGGTGCCGACGGCCGACAGCAGGATGTCCACCCGACCGAGATCCTTCAGCAACTCTTCGGCGACCGCGTAGTAACCGACTGCGTTGGCATCGTTGTTGTGCTGTTCGGTGAAGTAGCCGTCGGTCTCGGCGGCGGCCATGTCCGCGGCCAGATCCTCGCGGGCCGAGGTGGCCAGCGTATCGTCGCCGTCGTCGGCGACAAAGACGAGTTCGGTGCCCATGGCTCGCATCGCGCGCAGTTTGTCCTTGCAGGCGTGGTGGTCGACTACGGCGGTGAACCGGTAGCCGCGCTCGGCCGCGACGACCGCCAGTCCCAGCCCGGTGTTGCCGGACGTGGATTCGATGATATGCCCGCCAACCCCGAGCAAACCACGGCGCTCGGCATCGAGCACCATTTCTCGGGCCATTCGGATCTTGGCCGTCCCGGTCGGGTTGAACTGTTCGAGCTTGAGCAACAGCCGGGTTCCGGTGTCGGTCGTCGCGAGTTCGAACAGGGGGGTCTCGCCGATCAGGTCCGTCACGCGCGTGACGAGCGGCATTGCGGGTCTCCTCGGTTTTCGGATCGTGTGTCGGAAGGTTCGGGGGAAATACCCCCGGGCCGGTGGGTTACCCGGCGTCGAGCGTCCAGCGCAGCCGCCCGCCGGGTGCGTCGGACAGCACCACCTTGGGCGGGAGCGGTAACTCGTGGAATGCCGATTCGTTCGAATCCATCTGGTAGCCCGCGGTATTCGGATACACCAGCAGATCGCCGGCCGTGGCGGGCCGGGGCAGCGGGATACGCCGCCAACTGAGCATGTCGGACTCCAGGCAGGTCGCCGCGCCGACACTGGCCCCGGTCACGGTGCCCGGCCGGGTCGGCCACAGCACCGGATCGGGCAGATATTCACTGTCGAACCACTGCTCCGACAGGCTCAGACTGGTGCCGTCGACGGTGAGCAGTTGATACGAGACATCCTGCACGGAACGCGCTTTTGCGCCCTGCACCCGGAAGACGGTACTGCCCGCTCGATCCAGCAGCGCGCGGCCGGGTTCGATCGCGGGGCGAATATCGTTGTCGCGCATCCGCTTCGCCAGATCGTCGTGTGCCAGTACGGCGGCGAGCATCGCCGCGCCCGGGGTCGCGCAGTGGTACGGATAGTAGGAATCGAACCGCTTGCCGCCGTGGAACCAGTGCGGTCCGGTTCCGGCGGTGAACCGGGCCCATTCCTCGGCCGGCACATAGTCGACGCCGAAGCCGCCACCGAGGGAGATCGTCGACGCTCGATGCCCGTGGTCGCGGGCCCGCAGGCAGCGTTCGATCAGGGCCGCGGCGAGTTCGGAGCGCGGTAGCGGTTCGTAGCCGGACAGGTGAAAACTGAACCCCTCCAGCCGGATCGGTCCCAGGTCGGTCCCGGTCACCGCGTGGTCCAGTTCGGTATCGGTCATGCCGAACCGGCTCTGCGAATTCGGTGGCCGCACCCGCAGCAGCACTCGGGCCGCGATCCCGTTGGCCGCCAGCCGATTCAGCTCGTCCGGGGCGTCCACCGCGATCAGCGCGTCGTGGCGGGCCGCGAGCCACAGCAGGCGGTCGGACTTCGCGGGTCCGGTCACCATCAGGTCCTCGCCCCGAATGCCCTGTGCCAGGGCCGAAGTCAGCTCCCCGATGCTGGCCACGTCGACTCCGGCCCCGTGCTCCGCGCAGGCCCGCACCACACAGCCGGCCTTGTTCGCCTTCTTGCCGTAGTAGATCGACCCCTCGACCCCCGCCGCCGCGAATGCCGCCCGGAACGCCTCGATATTGCTGCCCACTCGCGCGGGATACATCACGTGGAAGGGTCCGCCGATCGCGAAGGCGATATCGCTCAGCAGATCCGGATCGGCCAGCAGCCGCCGCTCCCATTCGTCGGCATGCGCGGGCAGTGGCGTGGCGATCCGGCCGGGCGGGGTCGCCGGTTCGACGATCGCCGGCGCATCGGAGTTCGCTGCGGCAGTGTGGCTTTCGAGCTCGTCGCGCGTGACGTCTGCGGCGCTTCCGGTTTCGGTGGTTCCGCCCGCGATCGGTGGTGCGCCGGGCTCGGCCGATGACGTGTCCATGATCTCCGGTGCGAGAGCGGCGGTCGGCGCTTCCGGGGATTGCTGGGTGCCCACCGCGGCGGCCGCGGTGACGTCCGAGGTGACCGCGTCCTCGTCGGCGGCCGAATCGGTCCGAGCCGCGGCAGTATCCGACTCGTCGGTGCGCGTCTCGGCCACGGCGCCTTCGCCGCTCGCGTCCGTCGGCGCGGGGTCTGCGCTGGTGCCGGGTGCGGTCGAATCGACCTGCGGGGCAGCGACTTCCGTCGGCACCCGCGCATCCGGCGCGGAGGTGGACCGGCGGCGGGACCGGGGGCGGTGGGGTGCGGGCACTTTCGGGGACGGGGTGGTTTCGGGGAGGGGTGCGGGATCCGTGTCCTCGGTTTCCCACAGGGAGAACTGGGCGGTGGCGCTCAGTCCCACAGGGGTACCTCCGTTCCCCGTCCCTCGGCGATGGCGCGCTCGGCCAGGGCGTGGGCGACCGCGATATCGGTGAGGACCAGGCCGCTGTTGTAGACGAAGATCCGGTCCTCGTCGGAGTTGCGGCCGATGGCCCGGCGGCCCAGGATCTGCGGCAACTCGGCGTCGACCGGACGCAACCGGCCGTCCGCGTCCACCAGGTCGGTGCCGGTCAGGGCCATCTGCTCGGCGCTGGTGGCGACGACCCGGTCCGCCCCGGACAGCGCCGAGGGCGCCAGCCCGTAGCCGACCAGTACGGCCACGGAACCCGGTGCGAGATCATCGGTTTCGACTGCGACCTTGGTGCCGGGGCCGGCGGTGGCCAGTACCACGTCGGCGGAGCGGGCGGCCTCGTACGGGTCGGTGACGGTCTCGAGCTCGAGGTGCGGATGGTGGACGGCGAGGTGCTCGTACACCGCCTTCAGGCCGTCGGGATGGGTTCCGTACACCATCAGCCGGTTCAGCTGGGGGTTGGCGGCCAGCAGATGCGGCAGCGCGTTGCGGCCCTGGGTGCCCGTGCCGATCAGCAGGACGCTGCGCGCGCCGGAGCGAATCGTCTCGCGCACCAGCAGCGCCGACACCGCGGGGGTGCGCAGCGCGCCGACACGGGCACAGTCCATCATCGCGATCGGCATACCGGTGGTGTCGTCGTAGAGCGTGATGGTGGTGTAGTAGCGCTTGGTGCTGCGATCGTGCGCCGGATCGAATTTGTACGAGGTCTTCATCGCGACCACCCGGCGGCGTCCGTCGCGGCCGAGCATGGCGTACGCGACCGACCAGCCGTCCGGATGGGCCACGCTGAGTTTGCGCGGATTATCCGAATCTCCGGACGCCAGTGCGAGATACGCGTCCTCGACGGCCCGGTTCACATCGCCGGGGGTGATGGGGACGTCGGCGAGATCGCTGCGGGACAGCACGCGTAACGGGGTCGGTCGAGTGCTCACTGGATTCCTCGGTTCACTGGTGCGGGACGGCTTGCGGTACAGCGGCTTCGGTGCGGAACGGTGCGACTGTGCGCTGTCCGTAACCGCTTTCGCCGGATTCGGCCCGGCTTCGTTGCGGCAGGCGGATGTTCACCCGCTTCAGCCAGCGATCCGTGCCGTCGTAACGCGGCGCGAACGGCACCCGGCCGTGTACCACCACGTCGTTGTCGACCAGGAGCAGCTGACCCGGCTCCAGCACCGCCGCATGGGCCACCCGCTCCAGTTCCGCGCTCAATTGTGCATAGGCGCCGCGGAATTCGGCATCGGCGCGGTCCAGCGGGGTGTAGGCCGGGTCGTAGCGCAGGGTGGGACCGGCGGCGAGCGTCGCGATCGGGGTCGCGGGGTGATCGTCGAAACCCTCGCCGTAGGACACGTCCGGGAGGATGGGCAGCGCCGTCTCGGCCAGCCGGCGGCGGTGTGCGGAGCTCAGTCGCGCCTCGCACACCGAGGACACCGTGGTACCCACCGCATCCGGATTGCGCAGGCAGCCCAGCAGCAGCAGGTGCGCGCGATCGGGATGGAAGGCGTCCTCGGTGTGCGGGGACAGCAGCGTCACGCTGCTCGCGCCGGACTGTTCGTGCTCGTGACCGGGAGAGGGGACGATGTTGTTCACCAGCCGCCCGCTCTGCTGTCCCTGCCACCCGAACGGCTCACCGGCGCAACGGGCCAGCAGCAGCATCGTGACATCCAGCCGGAACGACACCGTGCGCCGATCCGGATCGGCGCTCCAGGCGGCGGCCTCCCGCCAGTCCCGGGGCGTGGGGCCCAGTTCCGTATCCTGCAGCGGCAATCGGTCGATGATCGCCACGCCGGTCGCGGTGGCCGGCGGGCGCAACGCCGCGCGGACACGCTCGGGCACCGCGCACACGTGCGCGTCGATGAGGCCGAGCAGGTGCGGGTCGGCGAGTGTCGCGGCGGTCCGCTCGCGCGTTCCTGCCATATCGTCGATTGTGACGGCGATCTCGTCGGCGATGTCGCGAACGGCGATGGCGTCCGCGGTTGATAATATTCGACGTTCCAGTTCGGCCGGTGCTTCTCGGTGGTGGTTCTCACGTTCGCGGAGAACGTTTTTCACCCATCGATCCCTTCTTCGCGAGAGTGGTGAAGCAGGCGGTGGAGCTCGGTGGGGGAGGAGATCCCCTCCGGATAGCTTAAGCAAGCCTAACCTAATACATGGGCCGGCAAATAGCCACATGGTATCGACGACGGACGGTGCGTCGCGTGGCTCGCCACCCGTGCGTGCCGCCGACGCGCCGACCACGCAAGATGAAGGGGTGCGTTCCGTCCTGGCCCGGCGCCGGGCTCCGCTGTCCTTCCCGCGCAGTGCCGGGTGCGCCGCCGTGCTCGTGGCGCTGAGTCTTGCGGTGTTCGGTTGCGGCACTTCGAATCTGCCACCGATCCCGGACGGCATCCCACCCGGGCCCGGCGTCGCCGTCCCCTCGATCGATCTCGACGCGCCGGGCCGCAGCGCTGTGCAGTTGGTCCACTGGGCCGAAACGCAGTCCGGCCCACTGGGAATCCCGGTGGTGGCGATGGAGTCCTACGGCTACGCGGCCGCGGTGCTGGCCCGCTCCCGGCCGGAGTGCGGGATCGGCTGGACCACCCTCGCCGGTATCGCCGCGGTGGAGAGCAAACACGGCAGCCACGGCGGTTCGCACCTGGATGCCGACGGCACCGTGCGGCCGCCGATTCGTGGTGTGCCACTGGACGGTTCACCCGGCGTGGCGCGGATCGTGGACGAGGACGCCACGGCCCGGGCGGGCAGTCCGGTGTACGTACGGGCGATGGGCCCGTTCCAGTTCCTCCCGGAGACGTGGCAGCACTGGGGTGTGGACGCCAACGGCGACGGCATCGCCGACCCGGACAACATCGACGACGCCGCGCTGACCGCCGCGCGCTATCTGTGCGCCAGCGGTGGCGATCTCACCACCGCCGACGGCTGGCAGCGGGCGCTGCTCACCTACAACCAGTCCGGCGCCTACATGGCCAAGGTCCGTACTCGCGCGGCCGCTTACAGCGTCGGCCGCCGGGCATGACGGCGAGCGGACCCGTTCGCACCCCGTTCGGGTGGTGAGCGGGGTGCGGTTTCCGGCACGGGGTGCGACAACCAAGTGCCAGGCGTACGGGCGGTCCGGCCTGCGTTAGGCTCGACGCGCACGGAGACCCGTGCTACCTGCTCATGAACGGCGGTGGGCGGGGACCGGTCTGCAGCCGAAGGAGTGTCGTTTTCGTGGCCATCATCGAACAGGTCGGAGCGCGCGAGATCCTGGATTCGCGCGGAAACCCCACCGTCGAGGTCGAGATCGCTCTCGACGACGGCACGCTGACCCGCGCGGCGGTGCCGTCGGGCGCCTCCACCGGCGAACACGAGGCCGTGGAACTGCGCGACGGCGGTGACCGCTACGGCGGCAAGGGAGTTCAGAAGGCCGTGGAGGGCGTGCTCGACGAGATCGCCCCGGCCGTGATCGGGCTCGACGCGGTGGAACAGCGCACCGTCGACCAGGTGCTGCTGGATCTCGACGGCACCCCCGACAAGTCCCGGCTGGGCGCCAACGCCCTGCTCGGCGTATCGCTGGCGGTGGCCCGGGCGGCCGCCGAATCCTCGGGCCTGGAGCTGTTCCGCTACCTCGGCGGCCCGAACGCGCATGTGCTGCCGGTGCCGATGATGAACATCCTCAACGGTGGCGCCCACGCCGACACCAGTGTCGACGTACAGGAATTCATGATCGCCCCGATCGGCGCGCCGACCTTCAAGGAGGCGCTGCGCTGGGGTGCGGAGGTCTACCACGCGCTGAAGAGCGAGCTGAAGAGCAAGGGCCTGGCCACCGGCCTCGGCGACGAGGGCGGTTTCGCCCCCGATCTGGCCGGCGGCACCCGCGAGGCGCTGGATCTGATCGCCGCCGCCGTCGCCAAGACGGGCTACCGGCTCGGCACCGATGTGGCGCTGGCGCTCGATGTGGCGGCCACCGAGTTCTACACCGCGGGCCAGGGTTACAAGTTCGAGGGCTCGGTCCGCAGCGCCGACGAGATGGCCAAGTTCTATGCCGAACTGCTGACCGGCTACCCGCTGGTCTCCATCGAGGATCCACTGGCGGAAGACGATTGGGACGGCTGGGTCTCGCTCACCGACCAGATCGGCGAGAAGGTCCAGCTGGTCGGCGACGATCTGTTCGTCACCAACCCGGAGCGGCTCGAGGACGGTATCGCCAAGGGCGCCGCCAACGCGCTGCTGGTGAAGGTGAACCAGATCGGCACGCTCACCGAGACACTCGACGCGGTCGAGCTGGCCCATCGCAACGGTTACAAAACCATGATGAGCCACCGTTCCGGCGAGACCGAGGACACCACCATCGCCGATCTCGCGGTGGCGGTGGGCAGCGGCCAGATCAAGACCGGCGCCCCGGCGCGCAGCGAGCGGGTCGCCAAGTACAACCAGCTGCTCCGCATCGAGGACGCACTGGGTGATTCCGCCCGGTACGCCGGGGACGTCGCGTTCCCCCGGTTCAGCTTCGGGGAGTAGTACCGTCGGAACCTGTTGTGTCGGGCTGACTTCGGCGTGTCACGAACGATGGAGCGGTGGGTGAGATGACAGAGCGACGGGCACGCGGTACCAGTCCGGCCGGACGCGGTGACCGCGGCTCGTCGCGGTCGGCCCGGCCACGGCAGGAGCGCACGGGTGCGGCGGCGGCGCGGACCGCGGCGGGTAATCGTGCGGCACAGCGCCGCACGGCCGCGGGTAAGGCCGCCGGCGCGGCCCGGGCGGGCGGCCGCGGCAGAACGGCGAGACAACGCGGCGACCGAACCATTCTCGGCCTGTCCACGGGCCGCGCGGTGATCCTGGCCGCGGTGTTCTGCGCGCTGGCGCTCACGCTGGCGGTGCCGATGCGCACCTATTTCAGCCAGCGCGCCGAGGCCACCCAGCTGAAACAGCAGCGCGTCGACCTCGAGCAGGATGTCGCCCGCTTGCGGGATCGCCGTGCGCAGCAACAGGATCCGGCCTACATCCGCTCCGAGGCGCGCGATCGGCTGCGGCTGGTCCTGCCGGGCGATACCGCCTATGTGGTGCAGGTACCCGGTATCGAGCAGCCGGCCGTGCCCACCCCGACGGCCCCGCCCCGCCCACCCGACCCCTGGTACACCCAGCTGTGGCGCAGTATGTCCACGCCACAACCCGTTTCGGCGGCGCCCGCGCCTGCCCCGACCCCCGAAGGAGCGCCCCGGTGACCGGCGGTACGAGCGCGGTTCAGCCCAGCGAAGCCGATCTGGAGGTCGTCGCGCGGCAACTGGGCCGCCCGCCGCGGGGAGTGCTCGCCATCGCCTACCGCACACCGGACGGCAACCCCGCCGTGGTGAAGACCGCGCCGCGGTTGCCCGACGGCACTCCCTTCCCCACCCTCTACTACCTGACCGACCCACGGCTGACCGCCGAGGCGAGCCGGCAGGAGGCCGCCGGCCTGATGCGCGGTATGACCGAACGACTACAGCGCGATCCGGCGCTGGCCGCCGCGTATCGTGCGGCGCACGAGAGTTATCTGGCCGAGCGCGATGCGGTCGAGGTGCTGGGCACCGACTTCAGCGGCGGCGGTATGCCCGAGCGGGTGAAATGCCTGCACGTGCTCATCGCGCACGCACTGGCCAAGGGGCCGGGGGTCAATCCGCTCGGCGACGAGGCGGTCGCCCTGGCCGCCGACAGCGGCCTGCGCGGCACCGCGGTGCCCGCCGACTGGCCGTCCTACGCGCAGTACCACCCGGATTCGGGGGAGAGAGGTTCCACTGATGAGTGACCGGGTGGCCGCGGTCGACTGCGGCACGAATTCGATCAGGCTGCTCGTCGCGGATATCGGCCGCGACGGACGGCTCACCGATCTGCATCGCGAGATGCGTATCGTCCGGCTCGGCAAGGGGGTCGACGCCACCGGCGAACTGAATCCGGAGGCGATCGAACGCACCCGGGTCGCCCTGCACGACTACGTCGAGTTGATGCGCGACGCCGGCGTCGCCCGGGTCCGCATGGCCGCCACCTCGGCCACCCGCGACGCGCGCAACCGCGAGGACTTCTTCACCATGGCCGCGGCCGAATTGGGCCGGGTGGTACCGGGTGCGCAGGCGGAGGTGATCACCGGCGACGAAGAGGCGCGGCTGTCCTTCGCCGGCGCGGTCGGCGAGCTGAATCCCGACGAGGGCCCGTTCGTGGTGGTCGACCTCGGCGGCGGTTCCACCGAGGTGGTCCTCGGCGACGAGAGCGGCGGCGTACAGGCCGCGTATTCCGCCGACATCGGCTGCGTACGCATCACCGAGCGGTATCTGCACGCGGATCCGCCCACCGGTGAGGAGGTGGCCTCGGCGCGGTTCTTCGCGGCCGAGCGCCTGGCGCAGGCCTTCGGCGTGGTGCCGGTCGAACGCGCGCACACCTGGGTCGGGGTGGCCGGCACGATGACCACCCTGGCGGCGGTCGCTCTCGATTTGCCCGAATACGATTCGGAGCGCGTCCATCTCACCAGGCTGGGCCTGGACCAGGTGCGCGATGTCTGCCGGCGATTGGTCGGCATGACCCACGACGAGCGCGCGGCGCTGGGCCCGATGCATCCCGGCCGGGTCGACGTGATCGGCGGTGGCGCGGTGATCACGCAGGTCCTCGCCGACGAATTGGCCCGCCGCGCAGGGGTTTCCGAGTTGATCGTCAGCGAGCACGACATCCTCGACGGAATTGCGCTGTCCATTGCCTGATCCCGGATAGTCTGCGATATCGGCATCTACTAGGGGTAACTGCCGAATTGCCTGAAATGCCTGACGGGAGGGGTCTCGGTCATGACAGGAGCAGTGACACAGGGCTTCCGGCCCGCTCGGACGTTCTTCGGGCATCCGATCGGGCTGGTGAACCTGTTCGGTGTGGAGCTGTGGGAACGGTTCTCGTTCTACGGCATGCTCACGATTCTGGGCTACTACCTGTACTACTCGGTCGCCGACGGCGGCCTGGGCCTGTCCCGGTCGACCGCGACCGGTGTGGTCGGGGCCTACGGCGGCCTGGTGTACCTGTCGACCGTGCTGGGCGGCTGGGTCTCCGACCGGCTGCTCGGCACCGAACAGACGCTGTTCTACGGTGGCGTCGTCGTGATGCTCGGCCACCTCGCACTGGCCCTGATCGCCGGCCTGACCGGCGTCGGCATCGGCCTGACCTTGATCGCACTCGGTAGCGGCGGCGTGAAGGCCAACGCCTCCACCCTGCTGGGCACGCTCTACCCGCCGGGCGACACCCGTGCCGACGGCGGTTTCACACTCTTCTACCTCGGTATCAACCTGGGCGCCTTCGTGGGCCCGCTGGTCACCGGCCTGCTGCAATCGAAGGCCGGCTTCCACTACGGTTTCGGCGCGGCGGCAGTCGGCATGGCCTGCGGCCTGGTGCAATACGCGCTGCTGCGCTCGAATCTCGCCGGGCACGGTCGCGAGATACCGAACCCACTGCCACACCGCGCGATCGGCCGGGTACTGGCCGTCACCGTCGCCGCGATCCTCCTGGTCGCCCTCGCCGCGAAGGCGGGCGCGGTACGCCTGGAGAACCTCTCCCCGGTCACCACCGCCGTCATCACCGTCGTCTCGATCGCCTATTTCACGATCCTGCTGACCAGCCCCCGGGTGACCCCGATCGAACGCACCCGGGTCCGCGCCTTCATCCCGCTGTTCGTCGCCAACGCTCTGTTCTGGTCGTTGTTCCAGCAGATCTTCACCGTCCTGACCGTGTACTCCGATCAGCGGATGAACTGGAATCTGTTCGGCTGGACCGCCCCCGCGAACTGGATCGGCTCCGCCGAGCCGATCTGGGTCATCGCCCTGTCCCCACTGTTCGCCGTCCTGTGGACCAGGCTGGCCGACCGAGCCCCGAGCACTCCCCGCAAATTCGCCTACGGCGTCATCGGTATGGGCACGGCCTTCCTGCTTTTCGTCCCGCTCGCCGCCTTCACGGGCAGGACCGTCCCGGCCTGGCTGGTCTTCCCGATCCTCGGCGGCTTCGCGATCTCGGAACTCCTGCTGTCCCCGATCGGCCTGGCGGTGACCACCCACCTCGCCCCCGAAGCCTTCCGCGCCCAGATGATGGCCCTCTACTTCTTCTCGGTGGGCATCGGCACCTCGATGTCAGGGGTCCTGGCAAACTACTACTCCCGCGAGCACGAGATCGCCTACTTCGGCCTGACCGGAACGCTCACGATCGCAGTAGGTATCGTCGTCTACTTCCTCGCCCCGCGAGTGACCAGCCTGATGAAGGGGGTTCATTGAGCAAACAATCGGACAATTCCGAGACGGACGTACGACTTAGGTAGGCTGACCGGCACGCCCCCGTAGCCCAATTGGCAGAGGCAGCGGACTTAAAATCCGTCAAGTCTGGGTTCGAGTCCCAGCGGGGGCACCACGAAATGGTGATCGGTCGACACGCCTTGTCGGCGTGGCACCGGCCGGGTGGGTCCCCGGCTATCGTTGCCAGTCGACAGTTGTATGGGTCTGTGCGTGCCGGGTCGAGTGATGAACCTCTGCTTCGTGAACGGGATTCAGTATGCGACGTCCACTCGTGTCCGTCGCGGCGGGTATGGCCGCGGTGTGTTCGGTTGTCCTGGGGTTGTGGGCCGGTACCGAAACCGGTCGTGCCCAGCCGCTCAGTGCGGATATCTCCGCATGGGGGATTCATCTGACGGCGTCGATCGGCAACATCGGAGTGAATCCGCCCGGTGACCGGACTCCGAACATGATGGCGTTCTCGCATGCCGTGCAGATGTCCGGGGATTACTCGGTCAACGTGGAGGGCGAGCCGATCACGTCGGGGCAGGCCGTTGCGGGGTACATCCTCGGGTGCGGGATCAATCTGGTCAACGGCTTTCCCGTCGGCATCCAGCCCAACGAGGGTTTGAGCGTCGGTATCGCGCCGTCGTTCACCCCGCCGAGCGGGACGAACCCGCCGAGTGCCAGCCTCGGGCCCGCTGTCGCCGGGTTGCTGGGCGTGACGGAGATCCTCGCCGCGACCCTGGCTCCGGGCCAGGTCACCGTGGCGACGACGGCGACGGCGAATCTGGACGACCAGACCAGGTTTCCGTACCACATCACGTTCAACAACGCCGCGGTGAACGTCTCCCAGTGTCTTTCGCCGGTTTCGGCCGTGCCGTTCGTCACCACCACGGTGGGTAATGCCCAGGGGACCGTGCAGACCACGGCCTATGGGGACCAGTTCGTCTTCTGAGAGCGGGCAGGGCGATCGGGTTCCGGTCCCGCGGCGGCACCGGATAGGGTGTGGCGCGGTGGGTCAGGGGACCGGAGTCGCCGGTGATCGGGGTGGGGCGGTGGTTGCGGACTGTGAGCAAACTTACGGACAATTCCGGGCGGTTGACCAGATGGGTAGTCTGGCGCGCAGGTTCGCCTTGTCGCACCGCAGTTCAGTAGACCTCATATTGCAGTAGTCGATAGGAAGTGCCCTATGCATCGTCACCGTCTGGCCGTCGTCGCAGGCCTCGTCAGCACCGTCCTGATTGCCGGCACCGCCGCCACCGCCTCGGCTCGGCAGATCGGCGGATTCGACGTCGGTGGCGCGATCGAGACCGAATACGACCAGTCCGGCGGATTCGATCTATTGGGGAATCCGACCGGGGCGGACAGCCTGGGGGCCAACGGCGGTCACTTCCAGGTGTTCGAGCACGGGTCGATCTACTGGTCGCAGGATACGGGCGCGCACGAGATCGGCGGGCTGATCCGGGATCGGTGGGGTGCGCTGGGCTGGGAGAAGGGCGTGCTCGGGTATCCGACCACGCGGGAGTCCGATGCCACCGACGGGAAGTACAACAACTTCCAGAACGGGTCGATCTACTGGTCGCAGGACACGGGTGCGCATCAGATCGGCGGGGCCATCTACGTGAAGTGGGCGGCGCACGATTACGAGCGTGGGCCGCTGGGCTTCCCGACCAGTGACGAATTCGCGACCAAGGGTGGCGGACGGGCCAATCTGTTCTCCGGTGGCGCGATCTACTGGACCAAGGCGACCACCGCGCACATTCTCGGCAACGGCCCGATCCTGGATCAGTGGACCGTGGCCGGTGGCGATTCCGGCCGTTACGGATTCCCGACCAGTGACGAGTACGACGTGCCGGGCGGGAAGGCGCAGAACTTCCAGCACGGCACCATCACCGTGCGGACCTGACCGAGAATCAGGCGGGAACCGCGGCCGGCTTGCGGGTGCCGGTGGTGACCAGATACAGCACCACCAGCACCACGCTCAGCCAGACGTAGGTGTCGCCGACGACGTGTTGCCACGGCGTCCAGGACAACTCGCGGTTCTCCTCGCCGGGCTCCCAGTTCTGCGGGCCGATCACGAACACCACGGCGGTGGCCAGCAGGATCGCGTACCAGGCCAGGGCCTGCCGCAGTGGCACCCGGCTCGCGGCGCCCACCCCGGCCAGCAGCGCGGGCGCGACCCACACCCAGTGGTGCGACCACGAGATCGGGGAGGCCAGCAGGGTGAACACCGCGTTGAAGGCCAGCGCCAGCGGCGGATTGTCCGCGGCCCGCCGCATCGCCGGCACCACCAGCGCCAGCAGGACCACGCTGAGCAGCAGCCAGAGTGCGGTGAATTCCGGGCGCGGCACCTGCAGCCGCGACAGCACGCCCTGGATGGATTGATTGGTGCGGAAGGCGGACCCGCTCAGGCCGGACACGTTGCCCATGCCGCCGAACCAGTATCGGGTGGATTCGCGTGGCAGCACGGCGTAGGCCAGTGCGGTGGCGACCGCGCCGGTGATCGCGGCCGTGGCCGCGGCCCGATAGTCGCGGCGCACCAGGAAATACAGCACGAACGCGGCCGGGGTCAGCTTGATCGCGGCGGCCAGTCCGACCAGTACGCCGCGCGGCCACTTCGAGCGCGCGGCCGGATCCTCGCCGGTGGTCCGCCCGGCCAGGCAGTCGATCGCGACCAGCACCATGAGCAGCAGATTCACCTGACCGAAGTCCAGCGTCGAATGAATCGGCTCGAGCAGCAGGCCCAGGGGCAGCGCGCACGCGGTGACCAGGAGGGCGAGTTCGACTCCGCCGGACCAGATCCGGCGGGCGCACAGGTAGAGGGTCACGGCCAGCGCCAGCACGGTCACCACGAAGAACGCGGTCGCCGCGGCATGCCAGGGCAGCATCGCGAACGGACTCAGCGCCAGCGCGGCGAACGGCGGGTAGATGAACGGCAGGCTGATGCCCATCGTCGTCTTCGGCAGGCTGCCGTACATGTCGGCGCCGTGCCACATGGCCTGAACACCGAGGCGATAGACCTGAAGGTCGATGTATTCGCGCTTGATCGGCGTCAACGGCCCGCTGGGGTGCAGCAGCCACCAGACGCAGAACGCGACCAGCAACGCCGGTAGCGCCCACACAATCCGCGGGAAGCGGCGGGTCGCGGCCGTCGGTCGACTGGAGGTAGTGACGCTAACCATCCAGGACGAGGTTACCGGCAGCGACATTCGGACAACCGGACGGGTGTGACACCATGACACCCGCTATGACGATGACCAGCGGCGAGCGCTCGGCCGCCGAAGCGCCGCTCACCTTGACCACCGAACCGCCCCGCAGCCTGACGTTCGGCGACCAGACCGCGTTCTGGGCCAACCTCGGGGTGACCCTGATCGGTTTCACCGCGGCGCTCTATGTCCTGCACCCCACCGGGCATCCGCAGTTGCCGCTGGCCGGCGCGCTGCTGGCCACCGCGGTCGGCACCGTGATCGGTGCCGCGATGGTGGCCGCGGCCGGCGCGGTGGGCGAGCGCACCGGAGCGCCCGCGATGGCGAACTTCCGTGGCCTGTTCGGTACCCGGCTGTCCTATCTGCCGACGATCGCCAACATCGTGCAGTGCGTCGGCTGGGGTGTGTACGAACTGACGGTGATCGCCGGTGGCGTGCAGGCGCTGACCCATCACCGGCTGCCGCACGTGCCCGTGATCATCGCCGCCGGCGGATTGTGCACGGTGATGGCGATCTGGCCGCTGCGGGTGCTGCGCCTGCTGCGCAAGTACGTGACGGTCGCGGTGGCCGTGGCGATGCTGTATTTCACCGTGCAGTTGCTGCACCGGCCGTTGCCCGTGGTGCCGGACACCTCGTGGAGCGGATTCTTCCCCGCGGTGGACACCGCGCTGGCGGTGGCGGTGTCGTTCGTCCCGCTGGCGGCCGACTACACCCGGCACGCGCGGTCCGTGGGCGCCGCCTCGGGGGCCACGCTGCTCGGCTTCTCGGTCGCACAGACCTGGTGTTATCTGCTGGGCATCATCGCGCTGATCCAGGTCGGTGGCGACGGGGACCGCATCTTCGACACCTTCCTCGGGGTGAGCGCGGGCTGGTTGTTCTTCGCGGTGCTGGTGCTGCGCGAATCCGATCAGTCGTTCGCGAACGTGTACTCCACGGCGATGTCGATCCAGAACCTGTTGCCGCGGGTGGATCGCCGCATCCTCGCCGCCGCGGTCGGCGTGCTGGCCACGGTGCTCGCGCTGGGAGTGCACGATTTCACCGGCTTCGCCAACTTCCTGCTGCTGATCGGCTCGGTGTTCGTGCCGCTGGCCGCCGTGCTGGTGGTCGACTTCTTCCTGGGCCGGGGACGGGCCGCGGGCGGCGGGCACGGCTGGGATCTGTCCGAACGCGCTCCGGCGCGGCCGATGATGCTGGTGCCGTGGGTGCTGGGATTCGTGGTCTACCAACTCTGCAATCCCGGTTCGGTGGACGGCTGGGCCCGCTGGTGGGGGCACGCGCAGGACGCGCTCGGCATGCATCCCGGCTGGTGGTCCTCGGCCTCGCTGCTGTCGTTCCTGACCGCGGCGCTGGTCACCGCGATCATCGTGCTGGTCGAACGCCGCCGGGCCCGGCCGGCCGCCGCCTGATCGGATCAGCCGGCCCGAATTCCCGCACATGATCGGCCCGGGGCCGGGGTACTGCCGACTCGGGATCCGCGGCGGGCCCGTTCGCGGTGTGATGGCTGTTACATTCGCCTGACCGTGCGGGTTCGCACGCGGTGCTTTCCGTTCAGGGAGGAGACCGAGGTGACCGATCCGGGGCAGGCGCGGCGGCAGGCCGGTACGACGCGGCGGGGGATGTTCCGTGTCAAATCCGTCGAACAGTCCATCCGGGACACCGACGATCCCGAGGCGAAACTGCGCCGGGAGCTGTCCGCCTGGGATCTGACCATCTTCGGTGTGGCCGTGGTGGTCGGCGCCGGCATCTTCACCCTCACCGCGCGCACCGCCGGGACCGTGGCCGGGCCGTCGGTCTCGCTGGCGTTCGTGCTCGCGGCGATCGCCTGTGCGCTGGCTGCCCTGTGCTACGCCGAATTCGCCTCGACGCTACCGGTGGCCGGCAGCGCCTACACCTTCTCCTACGCCACCTTCGGCGAGATCGTCGCGTGGATCATCGGCTGGGATCTGTTGCTCGAATTCGCCCTGGGCACTTCGGTTGTCGCCAAGGGCTGGTCGCAGTACCTGGGTGAGCTGAGCGGAAGTCGCAGTCCGATCGTGCATCTGGGTTCGGTCAGCTTCGATTGGGGTGCGGTGCTGCTGGTTTCGGTGCTGGGGGTGTTGCTGGCGCTGGGGACCAAACTGTCGTCGCGGGTTTCGGCGGTGGCGGTCGCGATCAAACTGGCGATCATCGCGATGGTGGTGGTCGTCGGGCTGCGGTACTTCTCGGGATCGAATCTGTCGCCGTACGTTCCGCCGTCGCAGCCGGGCAATGCCGGTGGCGGCCTGCGGCAGTCGCTGTTCTCCTGGCTGACCGGCGCGGGCAACAGCAGTTTCGGCTGGTACGGACTGCTCGCGGCGGCGAGCATGGTGTTCTTCGCGTTCATCGGATTCGACGTGGTCGCCACCACCGCGGAGGAGACCCGCAACCCGCAACGCGACGTGCCGCGCGGCATCCTCGGCTCGCTGGCGATCGTGACGGTGCTGTACGTGGCGGTCTCGCTGGTGCTGACCGGTATGGTCCCCTACACCGCGCTGTCGGGTGAGAACGCCACCCTCGCCACCGCATTCGCGTTGCACGGGGCCGACTGGGCGAAGAACGTCATCTCCGTCGGCGCGCTCGCCGGGCTGACCACGGTGGTGATGGTGCTGTTCCTGGGGCAGACCCGGGTGATGTTCGCGATGGCCCGCGACGGATTGATCCCACGTACGTTGGCGCACACCGGAACTCGCGGCACCCCGGTGCGGATCACGGTGCTCGTCGGGGTGGTGTGCGCGGTACTGGCCGGATTCGTCGACTTCGGCACGCTCGCGGAGATGGTGAACATCGGCACGCTGTTCGCCTTCGCCCTGGTGTCGATCGGTGTGGTGGTGCTGCGGCGGACCCGGCCCGATCTGCCGCGCGGATTCCGGGTGCCGTGGGTGCCGGTGGTCCCGGCCCTCGCGGTGCTGGCCTGCCTGTGGCTGATGCTGAACCTGTCGGTGGAGACCTGGCTGCGGTTCGTGGTCTGGATGGCGGTGGGCCTGGTGCTGTATTTCGGCTACGGCATCCGGCATGCCAGGCTCGGGGCGGCCGGCGACGCCGAGGTCAGAGATCCGCGCTCGCCACAGCCGTGACGATGCGCACCTGCGGGGTGGTCTCGGCGGCGGCGTGCGCGGCGCGGGCCAGGGCGCGGGCGCGGTCGAGCTGGGTCAGGACGGCCTCCCAGCCCGGATGCCCGATGGCCGGACCACTACCCAGGGCGAGATCGCGCTGGATGCGGAGCAGGGCCCGGGTGGCCTCGGCGGTGCAGGCGGCGGCGGCCAGCGGCGGCGTCCGGTCGGCATCGGAATACAGTTCGGCGATCCGGTCGGTGAGCCAGTACGCCTCGAAATGTGCCTGATCGTAGAGGTCTTCGTCGCCGAGGACGACCGCGCTCGGGGTGGCGGCACGCG
The DNA here is from genome assembly GCF_000381925.1 of Nocardia sp. BMG111209. Lineage (NCBI taxonomy): Bacteria > Bacillati > Actinomycetota > Actinomycetes > Mycobacteriales > Nocardiaceae > Nocardia > Nocardia sp. BMG111209. The sequence continues at coordinate 4,880,749 of NZ_KB907307.1, read as the reverse complement.
CGCGATGCTCGAAGCTGGCGAGGTCGGGAGCGGCGGTCAGGGTGCGCCGGAGATCCGCGCCGATCAACCGGTACAGCAGCCCGGCCAGCATGGCGTGCTGTACGCCCGCGTGGTCGGATCCGGGCGCCTCCCGATCCCGGACCTGCTGTGCGACATCGTCGATCTCGGCGCGCAGGACCGCCAGCGCCGCTCTCAACTGCCCAATAGTGGCCATCGGTGCTCGCTTCGGTGCCGTCCGGACGCCCCGCAGGAAACGGGACGGACGAGGGCAGCCGACCGCCCCCTTCGGTCCGCAAGGCTACCTTGTGGCAAACGGTTTTGGTCAGGATCCGGCCGGGAAATTCGAGGGTGTGTCGCCTGCGGACCGCTCGTCGGCGCGGGGTTCCGGCAGATGTTCGAAGGCGTAGTAGAGCGACAGCAGGCCGAACAGGATCAGCGACAGCAGTGGTTCCCGCAGCGAGAGCGCGGCGCCGATCAGATAGCCCACGGCGCCGACGCTGAAACGGAAGTTGGCCCGCCGCAACCACTTCCGGCTCAACGTGGCATCGATCACGCCCGGCCGCAACACCGCGTACCACCAGACCAGGCTGAAACCCGCCGCCATCGCGATCATGACCAGGCTGTAGACGAAGGTCACCGTCGCGGTGTCGCCGCCGTGCAACTCGTGGGCCAGCTGCCGACCGAGCAAATCGGTGGGGAACGGCACCGCGACGATGACCAGGAGCAGCACCAGATTGGCCAGTTGCAGTGCCCGATCGACCCGGACGACGTGGCGGAACACGGCGTGGTGATTCATCCACATGATGCCGATGTTGAGGAAGCTCACCACGTAGGCCAGGTAGGACGGCCACATGTGCAGCAGCCCCTCGCGCAGATCGCCTTCGGGCGCATGCAGATTCAACACGAGCAGCGTGATGGCGACGGCGAACACGCCGTCGCTGAACGCTTCGGTGCGGCTACGATCCATGCGTCGAGTCTGTGCGACATATCGTCTTTCGGCCAGCTGGGTATCGGCTGGGAGGCCGAACCCGAGCCGGGCTCATATTCTGTGCGGCATGAGTTCTACGACCGACGAGCCGACCGGTCCGCTACCGCGGGGCCGGCATCGACTCAGCCGGGACGAGGTCCGGTCCTCGCAATATCACCGGTTGTGCACCGCGGCGCTGATCGCCGTGGGGGAACTCGGATACGCCGCCACCACCGTGGCCGATATCGTCAGCCGCGCCCAGGTGGCCCGGCGCACCTTCTACGCCCTGTTCAGCGGTAAGGACGAATGCTTCGCCGCGGCATACGATTTCGGCGTGGAGACCGGGTTGCGGACCTTGCAGGCGACCATCGCGGCCGCGGGTGAGATGAGTTTCCCGGCCCGCGTGCGGTTGTCGTTCGAGGTCTGGCTGGCGGCGCTGGCCGCACAACCGGCCGCCGCCCGCGCGCTGTACGTGGAGACCCTGGTTGCCGGCGGTCCGCTGGTGGAGCACCGCGCGCGGGTGCACCGGATGTTCGCCACCTACATGATCGATATCGCCCGCTGCGGGGTGGACAGCGGCGATCTGACCTCCGAACCGGATCCGCAGCTGATCGATATGCTGCTCGGCGGCATCGACGATCGGGTCCGCGCCTGCCTGCACGAGCAGGGCGCCGAACAACTGCCCGAGCTGAGTTCGCTGTTCACCAGGACCGCGCTGGCGCTGTGCGCCGGCGCGCACGGCTGAGATCCCTCAGGAGGCGGTGAATCCGCCGGAGCGCAGGGCGGGCAGACCACCCGCGCAGTCGCGGTAGGTGCGGGCGATCAGGGCCGCGCGCAGATACCAGAGACCGGTGTCGCGGCTGGGATCCAGGCCCGTCAGCTCGTTGATGCGCTTGAGCCGGTAGTCGACGGTGTTGGCGTGTACGTGCAACTGCCGGGCGGTCCGCTGCCGGGACAGGCCGTTGTCGAGATGGCAGCGCAGCGTCTCCATCAGATCCGGATAGTCGTCGAGCGGATCCAGGAGTGTGCCCAGCCGGTCCAGGCCGGGACCGGGCCGGGTCACCTGATATTCCAGCACCAGATCGGCGAGCCGGTAGATGCCCGGCGACCGGCCCAGCCGCAACACGGTGTCGAGCAGTTCGTGCGCCTGGTCGGCCGCCTCCGGAATCCGTTCGGCGGCAGCGGGTATCACGGTGGCGGTGACGGAAACGCCTGAGGCGTGTGACAACCGGTCGATCAGCGGGTCGAGTTCGCCCGGGGCGACCTCCGGTTCGTCGGTGGTGGTCTCGCCCGGCTCGCGCGGAATCAGCACGGTGCCACCGTCGACGGACAACAGCGACAGCGCGCGTCCGCCGCACCGGTCCGCCAGTTCCGACTGCAAGCGCCGGAGCTTGCGCCGGGCCACGACCTTGCCGTCGACCCGCGGATGCGATTCGTCGCGATGCGCCGGAATGCTCATCGCCACCACGAGATAGGCCGGGGCGATCTCGATGCCGGCGACCCGGGCCATGGTCGAGGTGGGATGGCCGGCCAGCAGTGCCGATACCAGGGTGTGCACGGCGGTGTGGTGCTCGGCCGCCGCGGCCTGGTGTTCGCGCACGTAGGCCAGTGCGACGGCGGGCGTGATGGTGTCGATGATCCGGAGCATCAGCCGGGCCGTGTCGCGCGGGCGTTCGTGCGGATCCGTCTGTGCCAGCAGCAGATCGAAGGCCAGCGTGAAGCCCTCGTGCACGGCGTGGTGCACGGTGTCGATCGGGATGCCCTCGCGGGCCCATTCGGCGGCGGCGCGCTGCAGTCGCTCCACCTTGCCGTCGGGCTCCGCGCCGGACATCATGTCGACGGTCAGTTCCAGGCAGATCCGGGTGACCGCGGTGATGTCACCGTGGGTCGCGTCGCCGGGCAGGGTGGCGCACGGCGCCAGGTGGGTGGCGAAATGGCCGACGAGTTGCCTGGACAGGGCGTGGATATCGTGGCGTGTGCGTCCGGTCATGCAGGGCCCCGCTATCACTGCTTCTGGGAACTCTGGCGTTCCTATTGTTATCGAACTGTAGCTTTCGCACCGGTGCCAAAGCAATAGGTGAGCCCGAATGTGACCGGCTCGCACCCGTTTGCGCGACGGTCGTCCGGAACTCGTTGCGGCTCAGAGAGGTTGCGGTGCGGCCGCCCGGCGCTCGTCGAACTCCGCTCGGGCACTGTGGATCTCGTCCATGTGCCGCAGCGACCAGGCGCCGAGGGCGTGGGTGAGCCGGCCGAGATCGGCGCCGAGTGCGGTGAGCGTGTACTCCACCCGCGGCGGCACGGTCGGATAGACCGACCGCCGGATCAGGCCGTCGCGTTCCAGCGTGCGCAGGGTCTGGGTGAGCATCTTCTGGGTGATGCCGTCGAGCCGGCGGCGCAATTCGTTGAACCGCACCGGCCCGCCCTCGACCCGCAGCACCCCCAGCACGAGCAGCACCCATTTGTCGGCCAGTACGGCCAGGATGTCGCGGGCGGGACAGCGGCGCAGGTAGCTGTCGACCAGGTCGGCGGAGTCTGCCCAGCCGTCCAGGGCGGCGTGCACCACCGCGTCGTCGGTGTCGGGCCGGAAACTGACAGTATCCATCGGGTACCTCGGTATGGAAATAGTGCCTACTTCCCAAGAGGTACCACGAAAACCAGAATCGATACATGCGAGCGATCACCCAGAACACCTACGGCGGCCCGGACGTACTGCGCACCGCCGACCTGCCGATGCCCGTGCCGGCGGCCGACGAGGTCCTGCTGCGGGTCGCCGCGACCGCGGTGAATCCGGCCGACTGGAAGGTGCGCGCCGGGAGCGTGCGCCGGCTCGGCGCGCCGCCGTTCACCCTCGGCCTGGACGTGGCGGGCACCGTCGTCGAGATCGGTTCGGCGGTCACCGGATTCGCGGCGGGCGACGAGGTCTTCGCGCTGATGCTGAGCCGCCGCGGCGCCTATGCCGAATACGTGACGGTACCCGCCGCGAACCTCGCCGTCGTCCCGGCGGGCCTGGACCTCCGACAGGCCGCGGCGCTGCCGGCCGCCGCGCTGACCGCCTGGCAGGCCCCGACGGAACTGCGTGCGGGACAACGGGTCCTGATCCACGCCGCGGCCGGCGGGGTCGGGCATCTCGCGGTACAGATCGCGAAACTGCGAGGCGCGTACGTGATCGGCACCGCGCGGGCCGGCAATCACGATTTCCTGCGCGAACTCGGCGCCGACGAGCTGATCGACTACCGCGCGGTCGATTTCACCACCGCGGTGCGCGATGTCGATGTGGTGCTGGATCTGATCGGCGGCGACTACGGCACGCGATCGCTCGCGGTACTGCGCCCGGACGGCCGGTACATCGACGCGCAGGGCTCCGACGCCGAGGACGACCCGCGGTACCGGCGCTTCTACGTCACCCCCTCCGGCGCGGACCTGGCCGAGATCGGAGCGCTGGCGGCCGCGGGCCGGTTGCGGGTACGGATCGAACGGGTGATGTCGCTGGCCGACGTGGCCGAGGCGCACACGCTCAGCGAGTCCGGGCGGGTCCGCGGCAAGATCGTGCTGATTCCCTGGACCGATTGACGCTCAACGGTATTCGGCCAGGCGCGGCCGCACCCCCAGGAACACCAGCAGTGCGATCAGCGCGAAGGCGGTGTACGGCACCCAGGTGTTCCAGCCCGCCAGCGTATTGATGCCGCGGGTCACGGCGGTGTCGAAGGCCCGCTGGTCGATCCCGATGACGGCTTGGAGCTTGTTGTCGTAATCGCGGAAGTCGCCGTCGGACTGGCCGGGGTCGTCGCTGGTGTCGAACGAGATCGCCTCGGTCAGATCGGCGGCGGCCGTCGCGCGCATGGTCCGGTCGTCGCGCTGATAGGACTGGAAGGCCAGCAGCATGGTCTCCAGCGCGGCGCGTTCACCCGGGAAGTTCGGATGGGTCAGTTCGTCGGCGAAGAAGCCGGTGAAGCGGATGTCGGACGGGTCGCGGCGGTAGGCCGTCAGCGCGGTGCGGGCCGCGGCGTCGTAGTCGCCCACCGATTTCACATGCACGTTCAGCAGCCACTGGCTCTGGTCCAGGAAGCCCTGTTCGTAGGTGGCGGCCCGCTGCGGGTCCAGCAGCCAGCGGCTCTCGTCCGCGTTCATGTCGTAGCCGTAGGCGCGGGCCCGTTGCAGCGTCAGCAGCGATTCGAAGGCGTCCTCCTTGGCCACCTTCAGCTGGTGCGCGGCGTCCGCGCCGGCGGTCAGGCTGCCGCCGACCAGTACGGCGGCGATCAGTGTCGCGATCAGCAACGCCGGGTTGAACCGCCGCCGGGTGGCCACCCGCAGCAGCACCTGCAGCCCGATCAGCGCGCCGATCAGAATCACGCCCAGGACGGTCAGCTGGACCCGAGCGTCCGTGGTGTCCCGGCGGGTCGCGGTGTACGCGCTGTCCAGGGCGGTCTTGTTGTCGTTGGCGAGCCGCTGGGTGTCCAGTTCGATCCGGGACATCAGATCGGTGGCCTGCCGTTGCAGCCGCAGGATCCGATCCGAGGGCCGGCCCGCCGGATTCTGCTCGGTGTCGTTGAGCAGCATGATCTGGGCGGCCAGCGCCTCGTACTGGCCGAGTTCGTTCAGCAGGGTGCCGGAGATGTCCGAACCCGTCGCCGCGATCGCGCGCTGCAGATCGTCGCCGGCCTGGGCGCGGCGCTGCTCGTAGGTCTTGTGGGCGTCGGCCACCGCGGCCCGATTGTCGCTGCCGGCCAGCAGCATATTGGCCAGCTCCGCGTCCATGTCGGCGAAGGCCACCGAAAGATCCTCCGTCGCCGCCACATTCGGCGCGGTCCGGTTCCCGAGCAGATCGATGCTGTTCCGGATCCCGGAGGCGTCCATCGCCTCCACGACGGCGGTGGCCAGGGCCGCGAGCACGATCACGGTGGCCAGCAGGCGGATCCAGGCCGGACGGTCCGAACGCTGCGGTATCCGCGACCACGCGGCCTCGGCCGCCGTGCGCACCGGGCCGGGCCGAGTTGTCCCGGCAGTCGGCATATTTCCTCTTTCCGGGGCCATCACACCCAGCTCAGCGGGCGAACATCGTTGGCGCGGTTGACCAGTGCGCGCCGGGCGAGCCGATCGGACGCCAGCCGGGCCAGGGTCCGATAACGCTGTTCGAGCGCCGCGCGCAGGGCGCGATCGTCGAGCGGGCAGCCCAGTACCGGGCCCCCGGCCGCGCCGCCGGTCGCCAGCTCCCGGGCCGCGTGGAGAACCTGGATATCCAAGTGCGCCTTGCGTTCCGGATCGAGGTCGAGTTCGGTGAGCAACTGCCCGGCGGCCACGAGATGTGGTTCGGTGGCGGCCCGCACCCGGATGCGCACGGCGGTCAGCCGGGCGGCGAGGTACTGGCTGGAACTCTCCGGCACCGATTCGACCGCGGCGATCGCGCCGTCGAAGTCGTCGCCCGCGAGCCGGGTCCGGGCCAGACCGAACGCGGCGCTCGGATAGCCGTGGTCGGTGCGCCACACCAGCTCGTACAGGGCGCCCGCGGCATCCGCGTCACCGGCGCATTCGGTGGCGGCGGCCAGCGCCAGCTTCGGCGCGGCCTCGCCGGGCAGCAGATCGTAGACCGCGTCGAAAGCCGTTCGGGCCGAATCGATATCGCCGCCGGCCAGCGCCGACAGGCCGCGATACCAGCCGATCCGCCAGTCCGCTTGCTCGTGGTCCTCCAGATCGTCGAGACCGACGGCGGCGGCCGCGAAGTCACCGGCGGCGACGCGGGCCCGGGCCAGCGCCAGTTCGACCTCGTAGGACGGGATCGGGGCCGCCTCCAGCAGGGTCACCAGCCGATCCGGATCGCCGCCGAGGCTGGACAGCCAGCGGGCGGCCGGATCCGCCGGATCGACGAGCGGGATCGGCAGGGCCTGCGCGACCGCGGCCGGATCCAGCGCTGCGGGCCAGTCCGCCGGATCCGCGCCGAAGACCGCGCGTTCGGGGCCGAACATCGCCGACAGCGCCGGCCGCGGTGTGCCCTCCTCGGCCGCCACCACCTCCCGCAGCACGCCGGTGAGCTGTTCGGCCATCTCCGCCGCGGTGCCGAACCGCTCGTCCGGATCGGCCGCCGTGGCCCGGCGCAGCAGCCGGTCCAGCGACGGATGTTGTTGCAGCACCGGGACATCCGCGGCCGGCGGCAGATCGTACCGATGGGTCTTGCGGTAGTCGAAGGCGAAGGTCAGCACCGCGAGCGTGCGGCCGACGGTGAACAGATCCGATTCGACCGAGGCGCCCTCGAGCTCCAGCTCCGGCGCGCAGTAACCGTCGGTCTTGAAGCCGACGCTGTCGAGATCCGCCCGGTGCCGCACCGCGCCGAGGTCGATCAGCTTGAGCTGCTCCTCGGACTGGATCACGTTGTCCGGCTTGAAGTCACAGTAGAGCAGGTCCCGCGAGTGCAGATAGCCCAGGGCGGGCAGGATCTCCAGCGTGTACGCCAGGCCCTGCGCCGCGGGCAGCGGCTCGAGCCGGCCCTCGGCATTGCGCGCGGAGCGCAACTCCTTCAGCGACGCGCCGCCGATGTACTCCATCACGATGTACCCGACCTGTTCGCCGCTGCGCGGGTCGGGATGCTGGACGAAGTTGTAGATCTTGACGATGTTGGGATGTTCGACGGTGGCCAGGAACTGCCGCTCGGCCACCGCCGCCGCCATGGCGTCGGCGTCGCCGGAATCGAGCAGGCCCTTGAGGACCACCCAGCGGTCGTTGACGTTCCGGTCCCGCGCGAGGTAGATCCAGCCCAGGCCGCCGTGCGCGAGGCAGCCCAGCACCTCGTACTGGCCCGCGACCAGTTCGCCCGGATCGAGTTTCGGGGTGAAGGAGAATCCGGTCCCGCAGTGCGGGCAGAAGCCCTCGGGCCGGCCTGGCCGGTCCTCGCGGCTGCGGCCCACCGGCTTGCCGCACTGACTGCAGAACCGATCCTGCTCGGGCACTTGCGGATCGGTCATGATCGCCGTCGACGGATCGCGATAGGGCACCGGGGCGATGGTCACCAGCCCCGCCCCGAGCCGGCCACGTCCGGACCGCTCGCTGCGATTGGACCGGGATCGGCTGGAGCCGCGGCGCACCCGGCCGGTCACGGTGCCGGAGGCGCCACTGCGTACGGTGCCGGAGGCGCCACTTCGCACGGTGCCGGAGGGGTCACTGCGGACCGCGCCGGAACCCGGCGCCGAACTCCCCACCGCGCCCGGCAGTCCCGTGGCGCCGGGCCCCGCGCTCGCCGCGGGATCGGGCGCCAGCCCGCAGACGTTGCAGTAACCATCCTCGACGATGCCGGTGCACCCCGGCTGCTCACAACGTGTCATTCCCTGTCCCCACCGACGGACTCTTCCGGACCGACGGATTCCGGTATGGGAACCGACCCCACCCGTACCGGAGATACTGCCAGAACCCCGCGTAAACAAACCATGAGTCTTCGATCGAACGGTTGGCTACCCGATTGCGACGCGGGGAGGGCTCGATTTGGTGTGTCCGGCTGCGGCAACCGCCCCGCTTACGGTTCAATGATGCTCGAACGTAGCGATCTACCAGCATGCTCTCACCGCCCCGCGACGCGCGTGGGCGGTTCGCTTCATCGCAGCAGCACATCGGCATCCGAGAGGACACGACTGTGAGTATGGTTCTCGCCGCAGCACACGACATGTACACCACCGTGCTGGCCCAGGTCGGCAACCCGACCCCGGAGACCCCGCCGGCGGCCGAGAAGCTAATGAAGCTCGTCCGCTACTTCACCTGGTTCGTCCTGCTGTCCGGCGTCAGCGCCATCACCTACGGCGGCGGCAAGTTCGCGTGGGAGAAGTGGAGCGGCGGCGGCCTCGAATCACCGAAGATGGTGGCGGGCGCCATGATCGGCGGCGGCGTCGCCACCAGCGCGGGCACCATCATGAACGCCGTCATCGGCAGCTGAGCCGGGCTTCCGCCGCCTCGCGTTTCGCCGGCGCCGAATCGGGTAGTGCTCTCGGCCCGAAGTTCCGGCACCATGTATCCAGAAGAATGCGAGGTAGCGGGGGACGGTCCGGTCCCCGGGTCCGGGAGGTTGTCCATGACGCGAACCTGGCGCACCGTCACGATGGCGAGTGCCGCGACACTGGCCGCGGGGTCCGGTGCGGGCACCGCGTGGTGGGCCACCACGCGGTTGTTGGCGTCGCAGGCCGCGGTGGCCCGCGACCTGATCGGGCACGGGATCATCCGCCCGCCCGAGGCCGACGGCGTGTACACCGGTGGCTGCCTCGTGCCCGAACCGTGGCGCGCGAGTACCGGTTTCGACCTCCATCTGATGGTCTTCGGCGATTCCACCGCGGCCGGGGTCGGCTGTGTGACGGCCGAGGAGGTGCCCGGGGTGCGCCTGGCCCGCGGGCTGGCCGAGGTGACCGGGCAGCGGATCCGGTTGAGTACCAAGGCGATCTCGGGGGCCACCTCGAAGGGGCTCGCCGGTCAGGTGGACGCGATGTTCGTGGCCGGGCGGCCGCCGCACGTCGCGGTGATCCTGGTCGGCGCCAACGACATCACGAAGAAGCATTCGGTGCTGCAGTCGGCGCGGCGGTTGCGGCTCGCGGTGGCCCGGTTGCGGGCGGCGGGCAGCGTGGTGGTGGTCGGCACCTGTCCGGATCTCGGCTCGGTCGGGGCGTTCCCGCAGCCGCTGCGGACCGTGGTGCACGGCTGGAGTGTGCGGCTGGCCCGCGCCCAGGCCGCGGCCACCCAGGCCGGCGGCGGCCGCGCGGTCGCGCTGGGCGGACTGCTCGGCCGGGATTTCCGCAGTCAGCCCGCCGTACTGTTCTCGGCCGACGGTTTCCACCCCTCCGCCGCGGGCTACGAATTGGCCGCGGCACATCTCCTACCTGCGGTATTGGTCGAGTTGGCGGCGGGGGAGCCGCTCGCCGCGGCGCCGGTTGTCCACTGAGCGAGATCCGGGCGATCCGGTGGTGCGGGCGGAATCCGGGCGACGTACATTCGGTAGGGAACCGTTTTACCGAACAACGTTCGGTTAGTCGTCACTGACAAAGGAGACCTCATGCCCGAGGCCGTCATCGTTTCCTATGCCCGTTCACCGATCGGCCGGGCCGCCAAGGGCTCCCTGGTGAGCATCCGCCCCGACGATCTGGTCACCCAGATGGTGCGCGCGGCGCTGGACAAGGTGCCGAGCCTGGCCGCCGCCGACATCGACGATCTGCATCTGGGCTCCGGCCAGCCGGCCGGCACCGCCGGATTCAACATGGCGAAGGTGGTCGCCACCAAGCTCGGCTACGACTACCTGCCGGGCACGACCGTCAACCGTTACTGCGCCTCCTCGCTGCAGACCACCCGGATGGCCTTCCACGCGATCAAGGCCGGCGAGGGCAACGTGTTCGTCTCCGCGGGTGTGGAGACGGTGTCGCAGTTCCCGAAGGGCACCTCCGACGGCTGGCCCGACACCCACAACATCGACTTCGCCGAGGCCGAGGCGCGCACCGTGAAGCGGTCGCAGGCCGGTTCCGCCGACTGGACCGATCCGCGCGAGAACGACGAGATCCCCGACATCTACATCGCGATGGGCCAGACCGCCGAGAACGTCGCGCAGCTGACCGGGATCTCCCGCCAGGAGCAGGACGAGTGGGGCGTGCGCTCGCAGCAGCGGGCCGAGGAGGCCATCAAGTCCGGCTTCTTCGAGCGCGAGATCACCCCCGTGACCCTGCCCGACGGCAGCGTCGTCTCGACCGACGACGGCCCGCGGCCGGGCACCACCTACGAGAAGATCTCGCAGCTCAAGCCCGTGTTCCGGCCCGATGGCACGGTCACCGCCGGTAACGCCTGCCCGCTCAACGACGGCGCCGCCGCCCTGGTGATCATGAGCGACACCAAGGCGAAGGAACTGGGCCTGACCCCGCTGGCACGGATCGTGTCCACCGGCGTGTCGGGCCTGTCGCCGGAGATCATGGGCCTCGGCCCGATCCAGGCCGTGCGCAACGCGCTCGCGATCGCCGGCAAGACCATCGGTGATATCGACCTGTACGAGATCAACGAGGCGTTCGCGGTGCAGGTCCTCGGCTCGGCCCGCGAGCTGGACATGGACCTGGACAAGCTGAACGTGTCCGGCGGCGCGATCGCGCTGGGCCACCCGTTCGGCATGACCGGCGCCCGCATCAGCGCCACCCTGATCAACAACCTGCAGACCCACGACCAGCAGTTCGGTCTCGAGACCATGTGCGTCGGCGGCGGCCAGGGCATGGCGATGATCATCGAACGGCTCAGCTGATACACCGGAACGGCCGGTCCCCGAAGGGACCGGCCGTTCCTCTCTCACGCGGTCGGGGCCATGGCCCCGGACGCTAGTCGTTCTGGAGATAGCTCAGCAGGCGCAGGATCTCCAGGTACAGCCAGACCAGGGTGACGGTCAGGCCGAAGGCCACCTGCCAGGCCGCCTTCTCCGGGGCGCCGGCGCGGATGAGCCCGTCGGCGGCGTCGAAGTCCAGCAGGAAGCTGAAGGCGGCGATGGCGATCACCACGAGGCTGAACACGATCGCGATCGGGCCACCGTCGCGCAGGCCGAAGCCGCCGGGGGTGAAGATCGCGGCGACCGCGTTGCCCAGCGCCAGCACCAGCACGCCGATCAGCGCGCCGACCATGATGCGGGTGAACCGCGGCGTGACCCGGATCGCACCCGTCTTGTAGACGACGAGCATGCCGAAGAACACGCCGAAGGTGCCGAGTACGGCCTGGGCGATCATGCCGGAGCCGCCGACCCCGCCGTGCCCGCCGAAGCGGACGTTGGCCAGCAGGAACGACACCGCGCCCAGGAACAGGCCCTCGAACGCCGCGAACGTCAGCACGAACGCGGGGCTGGTCTGCAGCCGCGGCGAGAACATGGTGACGAAGGTCATGCCGAACGCGATCAGCCCGGCCAGCGCGAACAGGCCCGCGAGCCCGTGGTTCGCGGAGGTCAGCGCGTAGGAGACGATCGCGCCCACGGTGACCACACCGAGGCTGATACCGGTTTTGGTGACGACGTCGTCGATGGTCATCGGCCGCGTCGCCGGCGCCGTCCGGTACGGCTGTTGCGTGCCGTACGGCGCCTGTTGTCCGCCGAATTGGCCGGCATCGGCCGGACCGAACCCGGCGGATCCACCACCCTGCCGCTGCGGCAGGTTTCTGAAGATCGGGTTGCTAGTCGTGCGCACCGTCTCGTGCCCTTCCGGAAGTCGCGAGCCACGGTTGTCGTGGTCGTTCTGAGTATCCAACGTCCGGCGCCCGGGGCAAGTTCCGGAAACCGGCAAAAATCCGACAAATCGGGCTAAGCGTCGAAGTTGCCGGGGTCCGGCGGCAGTTCGTGCAGGCCGCGCACCGATCGGGTCACGGTGAACTTGGCGTTGCGGCCGACCACCTCGGTCCGGCCGACCATCCGCTGCATGACGCCGCGGTAGTTGAGGTGTGTGTTGTACACGGTCCACAGTTCGCCGCCGGGACGCAGCACCCGCCCGGCCTGGCCGAACATCTTGATCGCCGCGCCGGTGTGCACGGCCGCGCCGACGTGGAAAGGGGGATTGCACAGCACCAGATCCGCGCTGCGATCGGCGAGTCCGGTCATGGCGTCGTCGCGCAGCACGCAGACGCGGTCCGCCACGTCGTTGGCGGCGGCGGTGGCCCGGGCCGAGGCGACCGCCGCCGCGGACTGGTCGGTGCCGACCACGGTCACGTGCGGGCGGGCCTTCGCCAGCGCGACCGCGAGAATGCCGGTCCCGCAGCCGAGATCGACGGCCTCGCTCGCATCGGGCTTCATCCGCCGCAGATGCTCGAGCAGGAAGCGCGTGCCGATGTCGAGCTTCGGCCCGGAGAACGCCGCGCCGTGCGCGACGACCTCGAGATCGATCTCGTCGAGTCGCCGGCGCACCGGATACGGCGGCTCGCCGAGTGGCCGGGGCGCGCCGGCCAGCAGGATCCGGGATTTCTGCCGCCCGCGGCTGGCCTGCACGGACGCGAACGACTCGGCGAGTACCTCGTTCATCGCCGGGGTCAGATATTTGTCGCGGGCCCCCGCGAAGACCTGGACGCCCGGCGTGGCGTACCGGGCCACGGCATCGGCGATCTCGGCCAGGCCGGCCAGCATGCGCGGCAGCCGCAGCAGCACCACCTCGGCGTCGGCGAGCAGTTCCTGCCCCAGGGGCAGAGCGGAGTACCGGTCGGCCAGCCCGACCGCGCGGGCGTTGTTCGCCAGCGCCAGCTCGCCGGTCAGCAGGTCCTGATGGACGCGGACGTCGCGCAGATCGTGGGCGGCGATGGCGCCGAGGGTGAGGGCGCCGTACCCGTCGTCGACGATCACGACGCGGCCGGTGCCCGCGGCGGCCAGGGAGTCCGCGGCGACGTCCAGCAGCAGCCGGTCCGCCGCATCGACCGCGTAAAGATTCACTGCCTCCACATCGGGATAGCGCCGCAGGCGGCTCAGCACGTCGTCGACTTCCAGCACACCTACAGTGTGCTAGACCGTTGCCGTGTCGTCACCGCGACCCCAGGGGTCGCACATTTACCATCTGCCCCATGCGTAACAGCCTGGCGTTGACGGTCCTCGCGGGATTCGCGCTGCTGACGGGTTGCTCGGAGCAGCCCCCGGTCCCGGCACCCGGCCCGGTGCCGCCGGTTGTCACCTCGGCGGCGGTGCCGGCCCCCGCGGTGCCGAAATCGGCCGACGATGCCCTCGCCTCTCGGGATGCGCGGCTGACGGTGACCGGCGTCCATCTGGAACATCTGCCCGGTGTCGACCGGGTGATCTACGAACTCGGCGGCGCCGGGGTGCCCGGCTGGCAGGTGCAGTACACCGGGCAGGCGTTGCAGGACGGTAGCGGTACGCCGCTGCCGGTGGCCGGCCGGTCGGTCCTCGAGGTGCGGATCCTCGGTTCGGCGTATCCGTGGGACAGCGGGGTGGACGAGTACGACGGGCCGGATCCGGTGACCGATGCGGGCGTGCCCGGGATCGCCGGGGTCTACGGCACCCAGGTCTACGAGGGCGTCACCCAGTCGTTCATCGGTGTGCAGGCCGATCGACCGGCCTATACGGTCTCCGGCGACCCGGCCCGGCTCGTCGTCGAGATCGCCACCGCCTGAGGCGGTCTCGGCCTCGGTCGCCGTCGGCACCCGACGAGGCCCCGGCGCCGGACGGCGGCAGGTCTGCCGCCGGTCGCCGCGAGACCGCGCGACCGCGGGCCGGCATGGTCCGCGGCCCGGAATCAGGCGGGGGAGTCCTCGACGGACGTGTCCGTGTCGGCGGGCCGGACCGTGCCGGTCTTCTCGTCCAGTGGGGTGGACGGATCGGTGGACCCGACCCGCGCCGACCTGTCGGCGGTCTTCTCGTCGACCGGCGCGGGCTTCGGGGCCTCCGGCGGCGGTCCGAGCACGTCGAAGGAGCCGTGCACGGGGGTCGCGGCATTGTTGGTCGTCACCGTGACCTCGATGTGGCCCGGCCCGGTGTCCTGGAACAGCGAGTACAGGATGCTGCCGTAGATACCCGACACGACGGTGACGTGATAGTCGCCGGTGGCGCCGGTACCGACGTTGCGCCAGGCGACCGTGGTGTCGACCTCGCACAGCGGCGCGAGCGGGTAATCGCCGGGCCCGACGCCCTGGATGGGCAGGGACTGGATGTTGAGCACCGCCCGGCCCGGATAGTCGGGGCCGGTGTCGGCCCAGGTCCGGATGTTGCCCCAGCAGGCGCCGCCGTAGAACAGCGTCTGAATCTGCGGGAATTCGACGGTCTGGGCACTGGCGGAGCCGGGCAGCGCGAGCGTGGCGACGGCCCCGAGGGCCCCGAGCGCGGTGGCGGAAGCGGTCTTCGGAATCCTCACGGCGGCGATGATAAATGCAATCCGAATCCAGCGCGGCAGTATGGCCGGTGCGTCCGCGCTGTGATGTGGACGACAGCGTGCCGCGTCAGTGGCAGGTGCCACGACAGGGCGGTCGGTCGCTTCTGCAACGATGGGTGCCATGCGCATCGCGAACCATGTCGTCGATCTCATCGGCAACACCCCACTCGTTCGACTGAACTCCGTGGTGGGGCCGAATTCCGGCTTGGTGGCGGCGAAGATCGAATACCTGAATCCGGGCGGCAGCTCCAAGGACCGCATCGCGGTCAAGATGATCGATGCCGCCGAGCAGGACGGTCTGCTGCGGCCGGGCGGCACCATCGTCGAGCCCACGTCCGGGAACACCGGGGTGGGCCTGGCCCTGGTCGCGCAGCAACGCGGCTACAAATGCGTCTTCGTCTGCCCGGACAAGGTCAGTGAGGACAAGCGGAACGTGCTGCGGGCCTACGGCGCCGAGGTGGTGGTCTGCCCGACCGCCGTGGCGCCGGAACATCCGGACAGCTACTACAACGTCTCCGACCGCCTGGTCCGCGAGATCCCCGGCGCCTGGAAGCCGGATCAGTACTCCAACCCCGGCGGCCCGGCCAGCCACTACGAGACCACCGGTCCGGAGATCTGGCGCGACACCGAGGGCCGGGTCACCCACTTCGTGGCCGGCGTCGGCACCGGCGGCACCATCACCGGCACCGGCCGTTATCTCAAGGAGGTGTCCGGCGGGAAGGTGCAGATCATCGGCGCCGACCCGGAGGGTTCGGTGTACTCCGGCGGTACCGGCCGGCCGTATCTGGTGGAGGGCGTCGGTGAGGACTTCTGGCCCTCGGCCTACGACCCCGAGATCCCGGACGAGATCATCGCCGTCTCCGACGCCGACTCCTTCGAGATGACCCGGCGCCTGGCCCGCGAGGAGGGGCTGCTGGTCGGCGGTTCGTGCGGTATGGCGGTGGTGGCCGCGCTGCGGGTCGCCGAGCGCGATCCCGACGCCGTGGTGGTGGTGTTGCTGCCCGACGGCGGCCGCGGCTACCTGTCGAAGATCTTCAACGACCAGTGGATGAGCTCCTACGGCTTCCTGCGCACCCGCCTGGATCCGACGCTGCCGGAGCCGTTGGTCGGCGACGTACTGCGCGGCAAGTCGGGCGCGCTGCCCGATCTGGTGCACACGCATCCGCAGGAGACGCTGCGCGACGCGATCGAGATCCTGCGCGAATACGGCGTCTCGCAGATGCCGGTGGTCGGCGCGGAACCGCCGGTGATGGCGGGCGAGGTCGCGGGCAGCGTCACCGAGCGCGATCTGCTGTCGGCGGTGTTCGAGGGCCGCGCCCACCTCACCGATCCGGTGTCCAAGCACATGAGCCCGTCGTTCCCGCTGATCGGCTCGGGTGAGCCGGTCTCGTCGGCGACCAAGGAACTGGAGATGACAGACGCGCTGATGGTCGTGGAGGACGGTAAGCCGATCGGCGTCATCACGCGGCACGATCTGCTCGGTTTCCTGTCCGGCAACTAGTCGGCACACTCCCCGCGCGAAACCCCGGTGGCCACGGCCGCCGGGGTTTTCCCGTCTTCGGGGGCGTTCGGCGGTCGTGCGGGGGTGTAATCCGGGGCCGGGTGATCGCCGCGGCCCGATCCGGCCACCGCATTTCGGCCGATATGACCGTAATGTCGGCTTCCCGAATGTTGCGGGGTCGATACCTACGACCGATTTCAGGTCCGTACGGACCCGTTCCGTCGAGTCTCGAGCGTGACCTTCGAGGGTCCAGCGAACTTCTAATTCGGACAAATCACGCAGGTCGATATCGGCGGGGTAACTTTTTCTGTGACGCACGTCACTTTAAGGTTTTGGATAAAACGCCTGATGGGAGCGATATAGACGGTCCGAACGGACCTTCAACTCGAACCAGTTCACCTTTAGTTCAACTTCAGTTTCTATCGAATTAACTTTGCGAGATCAGGCTGTGATCTGTCGGTTAACAGACCGCAAGTCTGGAAAGCTCAAGGAGTTGTCAACGCTTATGTGGAACACGACGGCGACCGCAGTGCCCGTCCGGCACCGCAGCCGCAGCGTCTGCCGCAATCGCGCGCGCATCTCGCTTCGCCGCCGGGTCGCCAGCCCGTCAGCTGCTGAAGTCGCGTCAGTGTCGGTGGAGAGCCAGAGTCCTCTTCGCTGAGGGGAGCACAGCTCCCCGGTCCCCTTTCAACAGCAAAAGCCACGATCAGCCATTTGCGGGCGAACCTCTCCGAGGGTACCGCCCTGGTTCAGTGCTGCCTGTGGCAGGCCGGTGACGGCCGACGTCCCCAGATAGGAACCACGAACACATGTCTGCAAGCACCATCAAGTCCAGTCGCGTCAAGTCCGCCGCTCGTACCGCCGGTGCCGGCGCCCTGGCCCTGGCCGCCTTCGCGGCCATCACCTCCGCCGGAGGCCACCGCAGCACCGAGGTGCAGCCGGTAGCCCTGCAGTCGACCCTCGCCGCCGCCGCCGATGCGGTGACTGCCAAGGCCAAGCCGATCGACGATCCGGTGGAGGATGCCACCCCCGCATTCGATCCGGCGCAGATCGATGACCCGGCCCCGGCCGCGATGCAGGAGCCGGCGCCGCCGGCCCCCGCGCCCGCCCCGGCCGTCTACTCCAACGACCTGGACGGCTGGATCCACCAGGCCATGGACATCATGAACTCGCACGGCATCCCCGCCACCTACGACGGCATCTACCGCAACGTGCAGCGCGAGTCCTCGGGCGATCCGCGTGCGATCAACCTGTGGGATATCAACGCCATCAACGGAATTCCGTCGAAGGGCCTGCTGCAGGTGATCGATCCGACGTTCCAGACCTACCACGTCGACGGCACCTCCTGGGACATCTACGACCCGGTGGCCAACATCGCCGCGGCCTGCAACTACGCCGCCGCGCGCTACGGCTCGATGGACAACGTCAACTCGGCGTACTGATCCGCGTTCCGTTCCTCACACCGTTTCCGGCCGTGGCCTCCTCGAGAGGCCACGGCCGGCGGCATTTCGGACAAGTTCACGATCTCGGCAATACTCGTGCAAATGGGATGACCGGGTGATCTACTGAGACCAGTTCCATCCTCTCCAGCAGCCGCGGCAGACGGCCGGGCGCGCCTGATTTCGAAGGGAATGGTCGTGTACACCTCCACTGTGGCTATCGATTTCCAGAGGGGATTCACGGACGCGTGGAGTTCGGTCGCGACGTTCGTGCCGAAACTGATCGGATTCATTGTCATCCTGGTGATCGGCTGGATCATCGCGAAGGTCATCTCGCGAATATGCGACCGGGTGCTGCGCCGGGTCGGATTCGATCGCCTGGCCGAACACGGCGGGGTCAACCGGATGCTCGCCAACAGCCGGTACGACGCCACCTCGATGTTCAGCAAGCTGATCTACTACGCGATCATGTTGATCACCCTGCAGCTCGGCTTCGGCACCTTCGGCCCGAACCCGATCAGCCGGATGCTCGACGGCATCGTGTCCTGGCTGCCGAAGGCGGCCGTGGCGATCATCATCGTCTGCGTCGCGGCCGCGGTCGCGCGGGTGGTGATGGATCTGGTCTCGAACATGCTGAGCGGCCTGTCCTACGGCCGGATGCTGGGCCGGATCGCCGCGGTGTTCATCTGGGGTATCGGCATCATCGCCGCGCTCAACCAGATCGGCGTCGCGACCTCGGTCACCACCCCGGTGCTGGTCACCGTGCTCGCCACGATCGGCGGCGTGCTGATCGTCGGCCTCGGTGGCGGCCTGATCCGGCCGATGCAGCAGCGCTGGGAGCACTGGCTGGACACCGTCGAGGGCGAGATGCCGGAGCTGCGTGGCCACGCCGAGGCCTTCCAGCGCGGGCGGGAGGACGCGGCCCGGCAGCGGCAGTGGTCCGCGGCGCCGCAGGGCAGCGGATATCCGCAGGCCACCGCGACGACCTCCGGGTACCAGTACGGCGACCAGACCGGTTACGGCCGGTCGTAGCCGGGGGCGAAGGCTCCGTTCACGGGAGAGGCCCGAGCATCCGCTGCCGGCGGGTGCTCAGGCCTCTCTCTTCGTGTGCGCGCGGGACGCGGGAGCGAGCAGGCAGACGGCGGCCAGCCGCATCGGCAGCCAGCCGGCCTCGGCCCAGCCCGCCACGTCGAGCGGCGCGCGGACGGCCTCGGGGCCGGAGTGTTCCACCAGACCCCGGGCATATCCGGCCAGCAGCACGGAAACCGGTACCGCCGTGGAATTCTCGATTCCGAAGTCGAGAATGTCACGAATTGCGGCCGCATGCTGATCGAGAGTCGCCGACACCGCGGGAACCACCTTCGCGGCATCGGCCGCCGGAACGCCGTGCGACAGTTGCAGGCGGCTCAGCGTCCTTCGCGCCGCCACTTCAGCCATCACAGGTCCGATCGAGAACACGTTGCCACTCTATCGGTTATCCGATATTTATCGCACTGTGATGAATATCTAGCCCATCCGGACAGGGTTATTTGCCGGTTATTTCTCGGTCCCGGGTTCCGGCCGGTACCGTGGCCGCCGGTCCGGGCCGACCGTTCCGTAGGCTCTGGGGTATGACCGACGATTTGCTGGGGTTCTCCACCCGCGCCGTACACGCGGGCTACGACCCGGATCCGCGCACCGGCGCGGTGAACGTGCCGATCTACGCCAGCTCGACCTTCGCTCAGGACGGGGTGGGCAGCCTGCGCGGCGGCTTCGAGTACGCGCGCACCGGCAACCCCACCCGTTCCGCGCTCGAGGCCAATCTGGCCGCGCTGGAGTCGGGCCGATACGGCCGGGCCTTCGCCTCCGGGATGGCGGCCACGGACTGTACGTTACGAGCCGCGCTGCGGCCCGGCGATCATCTGGTCATCCCGAACGACGCCTACGGCGGCACCTTCCGCCTGATCGACAAGGTCTTCACCAACTGGGGTATCGAGTACTCGGTGGCCGCGGTCTCGGATCCGGACGCGGTGCGCGCGGCCATGCGGCCGAACACCAAGCTGGTGTGGGTCGAGACGCCGACCAATCCGCTGCTCAACATCGGTGACATCGCCGCGCTGGCCGATATCGCGCACGCCGGTCGGGCCCGGCTGGTGGTCGACAACACCTTCGCCTCGCCGTATCTGCAGCAGCCGCTGAATCTCGGCGCGGATATCGTGCTGCACTCCACCACCAAATACCTCGGCGGACATTCCGACGTGATCGGCGGCGCGCTGATCACCGACGACGCCGAACTCGACGCGGCCTTCGGATTCCTGCAGAACGGCGCGGGCGCGGTGCCCGGCCCCACCGACGCCTTCCTGACCCTGCGCGGCATCAAGACCCTGGCGGTCCGGATGGACCGGCATTGCGACAACGCCGAGACGCTGGCCGAATTCCTGGTCGATCACCCGGCGGTCGAGCAGGTGATCTACCCCGGCCTGCCGCAGCATCCCGGCTTCGCGGTCGCGCAGAAGCAGATGCGTCGGTTCGGCGGCATGATCTCGGTACGGCTGCGCGGCGGCCGGCAGGCGGCGCTGGACTTCTGCGCGCGCACGCGGATCTTCACCCTCGCCGAATCGCTGGGCGGGGTGGAATCGTTGATCGAACATCCGGGCGCGATGACGCATGCGTCGACGGCCGGTTCCGCGCTGGAGGTGCCGGAGGATCTGGTGCGGTTGTCGGTCGGCATCGAGGACGCCGCCGATCTGCTGGCGGATGTGCAGCAGGCCCTGAGCTGATTTCGGGATACCAACGGCCGCACCGGATCCGGTGCGGCCGTTCGGTTCCCGCGCGCCGATCGGGGACGGGATCGGCCGGATGTCTCAGCTGTGGTACGGCTCCGCGCTGAGCAGCGTCACCTTCATGGTGTTGCCGTTGGGGAGCGTGTATTCGCGGGTCTCGCCGACCTTGGCCTTCAGCAGTGCGGCGCCCAGCGGCGAACTCGGCGAGTAGGTCTCCAGATCGGACTGACCCAGGCCCTCCTCGCGGGTGCCGATCAGGAAGGTCTCGGTATCGCTCTCGTCGCCGTCGTAGTAGACCTTGACGACCGAACCGGGCAGCGCGACACCCGACTGCGACGGCGGCACGCCGACCTTGGCATTGTTCAGCAGCTCCTGCAGTTGGCGGATGCGGGCCTCCTGCTGGCCCTGCTCCTCGCGGGCCGCGTGATAGCCGCCGTTCTCCTTGAGATCGCCTTCTTCGCGGCGTTCGTTGATCTCGGCCGCGATGACCGGACGGTTGGCAATGAGCGCGTCGAGCTCGCCCTTGAGCCTGTCATGCGACTCCGGTGTGAGCCAGGTCACGTTCGTCTCAGTCATCTCGATCAACTCCCTAGTAGTTGTTCCCGGCGGGCCCGGGATTCCCTGATACCCGCTGCCCGTACCCGCTCTGGGTCGAGCGCACACGGCAGCAGTGGACGGCTGGAGCGATCCTGGGGGATGTCCCTCGAGCCCCGGCAGGTTCTGTCCCGAGGGCGTCGTGTGCCCCGGAACCGACAACGCTGGCCGCCAATGCAGCAAACACGGCTCCGATGTTCGGAACCGTGTATCGGCCCATTCTACCACGATTCATAAATTCGCAGGTCGGAGTGGGTGTTCGTGGGCGTTTCGCGGCTGAAACGTGGTGTGAACCGGGCGGTCACGGGGGTGGCCCCCCGCGAGCGACGAGTACCCGATCAGCTCGCTTTCAGATATGCCGGAACGTTGCCACCACATCCGTACACGTTGCCGTTGGCCGGCCGGGCGGTCCCGCGCACCGGCACGTTCACCTCGACGGTACCGCTGCTGGACGGCGGGATCAGAACCTCGCGACGTCCGAGTTCGTTGCCGTCGGCATCCATCGCCCGCACGAAACAGACGGCCGGCCGGTCCGGGTGGGTCCGGGTGACCTTGAAGTGGACGTCGACGGTGGAGTCGTTCACCACCGAATAGCCGAGTTCGTCCGGTTGGATGTCCTTGGGTCCGAATTGGCGATATCCCACATACGCCACGAGCAGTCCGAGCAGCACCACCACCGCGCCGAGCACGAACGGAATTCGCCGCCGCCGCCGGGGTCCGGTGTCCAGTCCGGCCCGCGGCCCGGCATTCCCGTAGCGATCGGCCACCCGCCGGCCGGCGTCGGCGGCGGGATCAATTTCCGGTGTGGCGTCGTTCATCGTGGTGGACCCTCCCGGGGGGTAGATCGGATTGCGCGTGGGTCGGATGGAACTATAGGGAACAGGGAGCTGCGCCCCTTCCGCCCGGCGGGTCTGCCGCCGGTATCCCAGCGCCGGGACGACGCAGCGGCTACCCCAGAGACGACACGGCGAAAGCGACGAGATGACGACGGTGAGCGACGAGGTGAACAAGAGGTGAGCGGCCTTCGTCTCATGGCGGTGCACGCCCATCCCGACGACGAGTCCAGCAAGGGCGCCGCGACCACCGCGAAATACGCCGCGGAGGGCGACGACGTGCTGGTGGTGACGCTCACCGGCGGCGAACGCGGCTCGATCCTGAATCCGGCGATGGACATCCCGGGTGTCCTCGACCGCATCGAGGAGGTGCGCCGGGAGGAGATGGCCGAGGCCGCCAAGGCGCTCGGCGTGCGGCAGCACTGGCTCGGCTTCCGGGACTCCGGCCTGCCCGAGGGCGATCCGCCGCCCCCGCTGGCGGCGGGCAGTTTCGCGCTGGTGCCCCTCGAGGAGGCCACCGAGGCGCTGGTCCGGCAGGTGCGCGAATTCAAGCCGCACGTGATGACCACGTACGACGAGAACGGCGGCTATCCGCACCCGGACCACATCATGTGCCACAAGGTGTCGGTCGCCGCCTTCGAGGCCGCGGGCGATCCGGAGCGCTTCCCCGACGCGGGCGCGCCCTGGACCCCGCTGAAGCTGTACTACGACCACGGCTTCAGCCTGCAACGCCTGCTGATCTTCGCCGACGAGTACGAGCGGATCGGCGATCCGTTCCCGATGCAGGAGTTCCTGGATCGGATCCGGAAAGCGGCCGCCGAGCGCGGCGACATCATGACCCGGGTGACCACCCAGATCGAATGCGCGAAGTATTTCCCGCAGCGTGACGACGCGCTGCGCGCGCACGCGACCCAGATCGATCCCAACGGCGCGTTCTTCGCGGTCCCGCTGGAGATGCAGCAACGCCTGTGGCCCACCGAGGAATTCGAGCTCGCCCGGACCCGGGTGCGCACGGAGATTCCCGAGCACGACCTGTTCGCCGGGATCCGGGAGGCCGACGAGACCGCGGATATCGCGGTGGAGGACGAGTCCTGATGTTCACCCTGCTCGCGCAGTCGACCAATCCGACCGGTCCCGAATTCGGCAAGGCCTCACCGCTGGGCCTGGTCATCGTGCTCATCCTGCTGGCCGGTACGGCACTGCTGATCCGCTCGATGAACAAGCACATCAAGGGCCTGCCCGCCGAATTCTCCCCGGAGCACCCGGAACCGGATCAGGAGGCGGACGAGGGCACCGAACACGGTGCGGCGCATCCGGATTCGGAGAAGCCGGCCGATTCCGGCACTCCCTGAGGGCTTTTCGGCCGGTACTCGATCAGTACCGCAGCCCGGGACGGCGACACAGGTCGCAGTCGCAATCGAAGTACCCGATCCCGGCGCTGCCGCGCGCGCCGCGGCGCTCGGCATCCTCGAGATCGACGAACCAGGGACGGCGGGTGGTCGCCGTCCCTGGCGAGGGAGAGGACAGCGTGTTCTTCATACCGGGTAAATACCCATTCCGGACCGGTACTCGATCACGTTTCGGTATGCGACCCGGGAAATCGCTGACAGGCGCCGACGCCGGATCGATGCCCGCGGCCACCCTCACCGAGCTGTACGGGGTGCCGTCCCGCACGAAGATGACATCGGTGTGCACGTCGACAGCCGGGTAACGGTGGGTACGAACGCGCCGCTGCACACACACCGAGGCGAGCCCGCGCGGCAGAATCGACCCCGAGCCCGAACGAAGGAAGTGCCGCCGATGGATCCGCACATATCGGCGATGCGCCCCGAACCTGTCGCCACATCCGGCCGCGCGAATGCCGTCCGAGCCCTGCGATCCCGCCCGTTCCGCTGGTATTTCGCAGGCCAGATAGCCTCTGCCAGTGGTTCTTTCGTGCAATCGACCGCGATCGGCTGGCTGGTCCTGCAACTGACCGGCTCCCCGGCCTCCCTGGGTGTGGTCCTGGCCGCGGGTGGCGTACCGCCGCTGCTGCTCGGCCCGTGGGGCGGAGTGATCGCCGACCGAGTCGACCTGCGTCGCCTGCTGATCGGCACCCAGATCGCCTTCGGCCTGCTGGCCGCCCTGCTGTGGCTGGCCGCGGCAACGGGCCACGCCGGCGTCGCACTGGTCGTGGCGATCACGGTCGTGAGCGGCATCGTGCAGATCGTCGACGCACCCGCCCGCCAATCCTTCGTCGCCCAACTGGTCCCACCCGCGGACCTGGCGAGCGCCGCCGCCGTGAACGGCATAGTCCAGAACAGCGCCCGCGTGGTCGGCCCCGCCCTGGCCGGCGTCCTGATCGCGACGATCGGCACCACCCCCTGCTTCGCGGTGAACGCGATCTCCTACCTGGCCGTGATCGCCGCATTGGTCCTGATCCGCCCCCTGCCCACAACCGCCCCGGTGACCGCGCATCCCGGCGGCGTCGCGGCGGCCCTGCGCTACGCCCGCACCCGGCAACAACTCTGGCTCCCCCTGACCATGATGGCCCTGGTCGGCGTGCTGGCCTTCAACTTCCCCGTCATCCTGCCGGTCTTCGCCGAACACACCTTCCACGGCACCGGCGGCACCTACGGCCTACTGTCCGCGATGCTCAGCATCGGATCCGTGGCCGGATCCTTCGCGGTCGGCCTGATCCGCCACCCGCGCCGCCTCTACCTGGTAGCCGCGGCCGCCGCCTTCGCCGCCGGACTCACCCTGACCGCAGTGGTCCCGAATCTGATCACGGCCTGCATAGCCCTGGCCGTAACCGGCTGCGCCGCTTTCGGTTTCGTAACCCTGGCCTCCACGGCCCTGCAACTGCACGCCGACCCCGCCTACCGAGGCCGGATCATGGCCCTCTGGGTCTTCGTCTTCCTCGGCACCACCCCGATCGGCAGCATCCTCACCGGCTGGATCATCGATACCTCCGGCCCCCGCGCCGCGCTCCTCACCGGCGCCGCCGCCTGCCTGATCGCCGCCGCAGTCGCCGCCCGAGTCCACACCCCACCCCATCCGGACGACGTGCCCTGAGCGTCACATGCCGAAAGACCCGGTGCGGCAAGCAATTCCGGCAGCGATCCGCCACTGCGGCGCCGGTGACCGCGAGGTACCCGTCAGTCCTGCCCGGTACGGGTCTGCGTCTCGCGCACCGAATCCGCCGAGAGATCCGCGATCAGGCTCCGCGAGTCCTCATCATCCGGACCCACATCCTCGGCGCTGAATTCCACCGCCACACCATCGGCCCGCGCCACTGTCAGCGTGAGGTCGCCACGCTGCCCACGGATCCAGGTGATGAGTGCGCTGTTCAGCGCCGTCGCGGCGCCGTCGGTCCCCAGCGCGACGGTCAACGTCTCGATCGCCGGACCGAGCGCACCCACCGGCGGCATCCTGCGGGTCAGCCGCACCCGCCCGCGCAGAGCATCGTCGGCCGACAGTCGAGATCGCAACGCACGCAGGTCGTCACTGTTCCCCGACGTCGTAACGGAAACGGATTCTGGCACGCCCACCTACCCACCCCTCGGATCGTGTCGAGCGCCGCCAATTTATCACTGAACGGCTTGTGCGCTCGCATATTTCGCGATTCGCTTGTGCGCACCCTGCGCAGGGACATGGAGTGTTCCGATCCTGCCGATACCGCGGGCGTCGTATGCCTCGCCGCACTGCGGATTACCGGTAGTAGTGGCGGCGATGGCGATCCGTGGCCGCCGCGATCGATACTAGGGGGTCGCTGGCCGCAGCGGTGGAGCGGGATGTGCCGATTCTGCTGTCCGTGGGGTACGCCAGTTTTCACTGGAGATGTCACATGAGTTGTTGAGCAACATAGTCTTCCGAAAGGTGTTTCGACCTGCGAAGATTCCATGCAGACCGATGAAGACGCTCGAGTTGTCGATGGTGCCATCTTCGCCGAGCTGGACGTGGAGATGCGGGTGTCCCGCGAACCTTCCGAGTCGGGCGCGGCCTACACCCCGGATCTCGGACGTGTCCAGCAATCGGGAACATCCAGTAAGACCGAGGGCGTAACCGAATGACATACCACGAACCGACATCGGATCCGCCACAGTTCCGAGAGTCTCGCTTGTTGTGGGTAGGTGCGTTCCACGGGCCATGAGCGCCCTGACACACGGTGGATGCCGTTTCCTACTTCGAGTAGTAAACTGACGGCATGACTGCGTTGCGCGATGAGTATCCGCCTGGCGATGGGCCGGCCGCGAAGGTGAGTGTTTCGCTCAGAGCCGGCAACATCCGGGCGGTCAAGGAGCGAGTAGGTTCGCGGGGGTTTTCGGCCTACGTCGACGCAGCCGTGGAGCGCCAGATTGAACGCGATCTTCTCGAAGAGGCGCTGCTCGTGAATGAAGAAGAGGCAGGCGTGATTTCGCAGGAAATCAAGGATGAAGCGGCTTCTCTGTTCCGTGAGGTGAAGTCCGCGCCCGAATTGCAGGGAGGCAGTGCGTGGCACGCCCGCAAAGCCGACTGACCGCCGGAACTCTTGTGCTCGACAGCGAAGGACTGTCGAAGTGGTGTGCAGCGGATCAGAAGGTCACCGCGTATGTCCGTGAGGCTCAAGACAACGACTTCCGTGTGATTGTCACTGCCCTCACTCCCATCGAGGCATACGACATGAAGGTCAAGAATGAGCGTTTTCGCTGGCACCTGTCTCGTTTGCGGATCGAACCTGTGACAGACGAGATCGCA
Organism: Nocardia sp. BMG111209; assembly: GCF_000381925.1. Lineage (NCBI taxonomy): Bacteria > Bacillati > Actinomycetota > Actinomycetes > Mycobacteriales > Nocardiaceae > Nocardia > Nocardia sp. BMG111209. Next base: position 4,854,105 of record NZ_KB907307.1, on the reverse strand, counting down.
TTCGATGCGATCGGCCTTCTCCGCGAAGCCGGCCTGCACGGGCACAAGTATGCGATAGATGCCGTGGTGGCCGCGACGGCCCTGCATGCGACCAAGCCTGTGGTGATCTTGACCTCGGATGTGGACGATATGACCAAGCTGTGCGGCAAAGGTGTACGTGTCGTGGCGGTGTAAACAGTCATCAATTGCTTCGATGCGGCGTGTTATGTCGCATCCGGTGTATGCTCGGCTGCCGGAGTTTTTCGGCTGATCTGAGTAGAATTTCTTTTATACATCGTCGGCCATTAACCGGCTCGATGGCGGCTATTTCCAAGGAATCGGACACATCGTCGATTACTGCATGTGACTTCAATAGTTCGGCTCCGGTCGGCAGGGGTCGTGTGCGATATCCTCCGGACCACAAGTTGAGGTCATTTCTGAAACACGAGGCCGGTGATGAACACCGGTTGGCACGACCTGTCGGCATCTGCTTCGGGCTGCGCCGCTCGGACAAGTCTCGCTCGGCCTCAGCGGTGCATCTCTCATGAGTATGGGAGGCTGGCAGGGTGAACCATTTGACCAGTGCGACCTCGCCTTATCTGCGCCAGCACGCCGAAAACCCGGTCGACTGGCGGCAGTGGGATGCCGAGGCGCTGGCGGAGGCGGTGGAGCGGGATGTGCCGATTCTGCTGTCCGTGGGGTATGCGAGTTGTCACTGGTGTCATGTGATGGCGCACGAGTCGTTCGAGGATGAGGCGACTGCGGCGGTGATGAACGCGAACTTCGTGTGCGTGAAGGTGGATCGCGAGGAGCGGCCCGATCTGGATGCGGTGTACATGGCGGCGACCGTTGCCATGACCGGGCAGGGTGGGTGGCCGATGACGTGTTTCCTCACGCCGGCGGGGGAGCCGTTCTACTGCGGTACCTATTATCCGAAGGTGGCGCGTGGGGGGATGCCCTCGTTCACGCAGTTGCTCGACGCCGTGACGGAGACCTGGCGGGATCGGCGGGGTGAGGTGGACCAGGCGGCGGCGCAGGTGGTCGATGCGTTGCGGGCGCAGGCCGACGGGTTGCCGGAGACCGATGCGACCGTGACATCCGAACTGCTGGATCAGGCTGTGGCCCTGGTGGTTCGGGATGTCGATTCGCACAACGGGGGATTCGGTGGGGCGCCGAAGTTTCCGCCGTCCGCGTTGCTGGAGGGGTTGTTGCGGCATGTCGAGCGGACCGGTGACGAGCAGGCGCTCGCGGTGACGGCGCTGACTGCCGAGGCGATGGCCCGGGGTGGTATCTACGATCAGTTGCGCGGTGGGTTCGCGCGGTATTCGGTCGATGCTTCGTGGGTGGTACCGCATTTCGAGAAGATGTTGTACGACAATGCGCAATTGCTGCGTGTGTACGGGCATCTCGCTCGGCGGTTCTCGAATGTAACAGTGGGGCAGATGGTTTCGTCGTCCGCGCGGGTCGCGGCCGAGACGGCTCGATTCCTGATCGATGATCTTGGTACCGCCGAGGGTGGGTTTGCCTCCGCTTTCGATGCCGATACGCATGTCGAGGCGGGTGCGGCCGGTGTCGAGGGGGCCACCTATGTGTGGACTCCGGAGCAGTTGCGGGAAACGCTCGGTGTAGACGACGGTGATTGGGCTGCGGCATTTTTCAATGTGACCGCCTCGGGCACCTTCGAACACGGGACCTCGGTGCTCACCCGGTACCGGGATCCGGAGGATCCGGCGCATTTGGAACGGATTCGGTTGCGGCTGCGGGATGTTCGCGATCGGCGCCCACAGCCGGAGCGGGACGACAAGGTGGTGACCGCCTGGAACGGGATCGCGATCACCGCGCTCGCCGAAGCCGGTGCGGCACTGGGACATTCGGAGTGGGTCGAGGCGGCTGTGCGCTGTGCCCGGTACCTGCTGGCCGAACATGTCACGGACGATCGGGTGGTGCGGGCCTCGTTGGGCGGTGTGGCCGGTGCGGCCCCGGGTGTGCTGGAGGATTACGCGTGGCTGACCACGGGGCTGCTCGCGCTGTACCAGGCCACCGGTGATCCGCAATGGCTCGGTCCTGCCGAGCGCCTGCTCGACGCCGCGATCGATCTGTTCGCCGATTCGGCGCAGTCGGGCAGTTGGTTCGATACCGCCGCCGATGCCGAATCGCTGGTCACCCGGCCGCGTGACCCGTTCGACGGTGCCACGCCGGCCGGTGCCTCCGCACTCGCCGAGGCGCTGTTGACCGCCTCGGTGCTCACCGGGCCGGAGCGGGCCGGACGGTACCGGGTGCTGGCCGACGCCACCCTCGCCCGGGGCGCGATCGTGCTGGCCCGGGCCCCGCGTTCCGGTGGTCACTGGCTGGCCGTCGCCGAGGCGGCGCTGGCCGGGCCGATCCAGGTGGCGGTTGCCCTGCCCGCCGACGCGGATGCGAGCGAACTACTCACCGCGGCAAGGCAATTCGCTCCCGGCGGCTCGGCAGTGCTTGCCGGATCGGAGAATTCGAGCCCGCTGTTGGTCGATCGGCCGCCGGTCACGGGGCGCCCCGCCGCCTACGTCTGCCACGGCACGGTGTGCGATCTTCCGACCACCGATCCGGAGGCGTTGATCGCCGCACTCGATTCGGTTCGCTGATCGGAACTCACGGGTCCGCCCGTCACTGTGGAGTGCGATGGGCGGAAGGTCTCGTCGGCGGTCGGCGGTCGGCGGTCGGCGGTCGGGGGGCGGGGGGCGGTCATCGAAAAAGGGTTGGCGGGAACGGCGGGCCGACTGATACTGTCCGGGAACCGTGACATTCGGCAAGGAGGTGAGACCCGTGAACACTATGAGCATGTGGGGCCTCCCTCTCGTCATCACGGTCGGGCGAACGATCTAGCCGTCGCCGGGAGCGCCTGCACAGCAAGGCAATCCCGAAAGGCGACGACCGATGACTTTCACACCATTCACACCCGGTACGGGTGAACCCACCGCAACGATCACCCGAGTTGCGGAAACACAATGGCACGCGGTGGCCGACGACCGAGTGGTCGGCCGAGGCGAGGCCACACAGCGGCCCGACGGCCGGATCTTCCTCAGCATCGACGCATGGCACGAGCCGGTTTTCGACGAACTGGCCGCGGCGATGCTGCCGAATCTGCCCGCGCCGCTGTACACGGTGGTCGACGAGGTCGACACCGCACTGCGAATCGCCTGGGAGCGAGCGGGTTTCGCTATCGGCCGCCGGGAGTGGGAATACTTCCTGTCCACCGGCGGTCTCGACAAGGCGCCGATTCCTGAGGAGGTGACGATCCTGCCGCTCGGCGCGGCGCGAGCAGAACCACTCCGGCTGGCGGACGACACGATTCGCGCCGAGATCGAGGCCGGGGCCGGTGGTTTCGTGCCGGTCGAGATCGTCGCCTGCCCGGACGGGCGGGTGCCGGTCGATCCGGCACGGTATGCGGTCGCGGTCGGATCGGGCGGCTACGTCGGCCTGCTCCGGATCGGGATGCGCCGCCGGCATGCCCGGATCGAGTTCGTCGGCGTGCGCGTCGATCATCGCCGCCGCGGCATCGCCCGAGCCCTGCTCACCGAGGTGCTCGGCGCACTGCACCGGTCCGGGATCGCGACGGTGTCGGCATATGTGAACGCCGCCGACACCGCCACTCTCGGGCTGTTCGACGGCATCGGCGGCGGTCGTGCGGGCAGCAACCTGGAGTTGGTGCTGCGATGAGCGATCGGATGAACAACGGCAAAGGTATCGAGATCGAGGGCACCGTCGTCGAGTGCCTGCGCAACGCCACCTTCCGGGTGGAACTCCCCAACGGGCACACGGTACTCGCGCACATCAGCGGGAAGATCCGGAAGAACTACATCAAGATCCTGCCGCAGGACCGGGTGCTCGTGGAGCTGAGCCCCTACGACCTCGCCCGCGGCCGAATCCTGTTCCGGTACCGCACGTAACGGTGAGCCGGGCCGGGTACTACGGTGCCCGGCCCGGCTGCGGCGCCGACCCGTCGCCGGTCTCCAGGATCGGCCGGATGTCGACAGCGGCCCGGTCGGCGATGTCGATTTCGGCCGACGCGGTGACGAAATCGGTTGTGGCGGCGACGGGAACACCCGCAGCACCGGCGGAATCGGTCCCGACATCGGGCAACTCCACCGGCACATCGGTCCAGCAGTAGGTCGGCGCGGGCCGCCCGCGGAGCTGGATGGTCTCGTACCGTTGCCAATTCGTGCCCTCGGCAGCGGTGGCGGCCTCGATCACGTCCTGGCTCACCAGGATTCGGCGCGGCACCCGTTTCGCCTCGGTGGTGAGCCGGGCCGCCTCGTTGACCGCGTCGCCGATCACGGTGAACTCCAGGCGGGTGTCGGTGCCGACGTCCCCGGCGAACACCAGACCCCGCGCCACGCCGATCCCGATGTCGAGTTCGGCCGCCGCGATCACCTCGTCGCGGATCCGGCGGGCGGCGCGCAGCGCGGGAGTCGCGTTGTCCGCCATGGGAATCGGTGCGCCGAAGATGCACAGTGCGGCGTCGCCCTCGAATTTGTTGACCAGGCCGCCGTTCTCCTCGGTGGCGGCGACCACCGTCGACAGGAGCCGGTTCAGCGTGGCGACGAATTCGCGGGGCGGCAGGCCGGTGGACATCTGCACCGATCCGGTCACGTCGACGAACAGGGTGGTCACCTCGCGCAGGTCGCCGGTGAGGTCGGCGCCGCCGGCGAGGGCTCGGGCGGCCACCTGCGGGCCGACGTGGCGGCCGAACACGTCCCGCATGCGTTCGCGCTCACGGAGATTCGCCACCAGTTCGTTCACCGAGTGTTCCAGGCGGCCGATCTCGCTGGTGCTGCCGATCGGGACCTCGACGTCGAGGTCGCCGTGCGCCACCCGGTCCACTGCGCGGCGCAGCAGCCGCAGCGGTTCGGCGACGGCCAGCGCGAGGGCCGACGTCGCCAGCGCGCCGACCGCGATACTGATGCACGCCAGATAGATGCCGGTGCGGACCCGTTCCGCGGTACCGGATTCGGCATCGGACAGCACCGTGATCAGGCCCAGCATCGGCACGGCCGCCGATACGATCCACGACACCACCACGCGGTTCAGCACGGTGGCGCTCCAGTGCATGGCGGGGCCGAGTACCGCGGCCACCGCGGGAATGGTCGGCCGGATCATCCGGTCGACGATCAGGAAGGTCAGCCCGGCCGATTCGAACGCGCCGAGGGTGAACATACCGAGCACGGTGGGCAGCGCCCGGCGGTCGATCTCGTGGGCGAACAGGATGCCCGCGATGATCACGCCCGGCAGCCAGATCGCCAGTGCCCGTGCGGTGATCGCGATCGGCAGTTGCAGCAGCCGCCGGGCCTCCACCGGGCCCGGCCCGCGGTGGGCGTCGAGCCAGCCGAAGTAGTGGTCCCGGTCCCGGACGGCCAGCACGATCCCGGCCAGCGCGCCCAGCGTCGGATAGATCGCGATCCGCGACACCGCCGACATCCAGTCCGCGCCCATCCGGCCGAGGAAACCGCTGAGCCACAATTCGCTGACGATCACGCCGAGGCCGCTGAGGTTGCAGGCCATCACCACCGCCGACAGGCCCCAGCGTGCCCGCAGCGCCCACAGAATCAGCCGGCCCATGAGCGTCTACGGTAGTACCAGCCACACCGCCACGTAGTGACATATGGCCGCGAGAACCGTTGCCGCATGGAAGAACTCGTGATGACCGAAGACCCGGGGCCAGGGATCGGGCCATTTGGCCGCGTACAGGATCGCGCCGACGCTGTAGGCGATCCCGCCGACGAGCAGCAACACCATCGGCGTCACCCCGACCCGGTGCGTGAGCGTGGCCGCCACCGGCACGATCGCCCAGCCGAGCAGCAGATACAGCGGCACCCCCACCCAGCGTGGCGCGGTCGGCCACAGCAGTTTCAGGCCCACCCCGGCCACCGCGCCGATCCACACCACGGTCAGCAGGGTCACGCCGGACTGCCGGGGCAGGCCCAGCAGCGCGAACGGGGTGTAGCTGCCCGCGATGAACAGGAAGATCATCGAATGGTCGGCGCGTTTCATCCGCATCCGGGTGCGGTCGCTGCGCCAGGTGACCCGGTGATAGGTGGCGCTCACCCCGAACACGCCGCACACCGTCAGCGCGTACACCAGTGTCGACCAACCGGCCAGCGTCGATCGCGTGGCCGCGACGGAGACCAGCACGATCCCCGCGACCGCCGCGAATCCGACGGCATAGGTGTGGATCCATCCCCGCATCAGCGGTCTGACCACGGCTTCGACGGCCGCCGGCACCCCGGTCACCGGCCCCTCGTCCACGGACACGTACTTACCTCCCGAGTAACCTACGGTTCCGTAGGTTTGCTTCGTCACTGTACCGCCCGCGCGCCCCGGCGAGGCGCCGATGTCGCTGTGCCCCGCCCGACTTGCACCCGGCGGGCCACGGCTGATTTGGTGGGAGTACACGGGTGCCTTCCCTGGAACCTGCCGGTCCGGCCGCACTAGGGTATGACCTGTGCCAGCCACCGCGGCTCCGACTCGTGCGGCCGAACTCGCGGAGAGGTGAACCAGCATCGCGCAGAGGCGGACGAGTATGGACAATGCGGAGAGGCGGTCGAGCATCTGTGACGGACAGCCGAGGCGCCCGAAGCCGAACCCGGAGCGGTCGATGAGCGGGGGCGCGGCGTGAAGGCCAGGCTGCGGCTGCTGCCCTATCGCGTCTACGAGACGCGGCTGTCGAAACAACTCGCCGGCCGGCAGCACCCCCGGCACGTCGCGGTGGTCTGCGACGGCAACCGGCGCTGGGCCCGCGAGAACGGCTTCACCGATGTCGCGCACGGCCATCGGGTCGGCGCGCTGAAGATCGCCGAACTGGTGGACTGGTGTCATGCCGAGGGCATCGAACTGGTCACCGTCTACCTGCTGTCCACCGAGAATCTGCGCCGCGCGCCGGACGAGCTGGAAACCCTGTTCGAGGTGATCCCCGACGTGGTCGAGGAGTTGTCCGCGCCGGAGAAGAACTGGAGCGTGCGCATCGTGGGCTCGCTCGACGGCCTGCCGGGCGAGATCGCGCGCCGGATGGAGAAGGCCGCGGCCGAGACACACGGCCGCAGCGGCGTGCACGTCAACGTCGCGATCGGATACGGCGGACGGCAGGAGATCGCCGACGCGGTGCGGTCCCTGGTGCGGCAGGAGATGGCCGCGGGGGAGACCGGTGAGGATCTGGTGCAGTCGATCACCGTCGACGCCATCGGCCAGCACCTGTACACCTCGGGTCAGCCGGATCCGGATCTGGTCATCCGCACCTCCGGCGAGCAGCGGCTGTCCGGATTCCTGTTGTGGCAGAGCGCATATTCGGAGATCTGGTTCACGGAGGCGTACTGGCCGGCGTTCCGGCGGGTGGACTTCCTGCGCGCACTGCGCGATTACGCCGCCCGCCACCGCCGGTACGGCATCTGAGCCCCGATTCAGAGCTTGCGCAACCGGATTCGATTGATGGCGTGATCGCCGTCCTTGCGCAGCACCAGGGTCGCGCGCGGCCGGGTGGGCAGAATGTTCTCCACCAGATTCGGCCGGTTGGTGGAGTTCCAGATCTCCTGTGCGGTGGCGGTCGCCTCGTCGTCGGTCAGCTTCGCATAGTGATGGAAGTGCGAATTGGGATCCGAGAATGCCGTTTTGCGCAGTGTGAGAAAACGATTGATATACCACTGCTCGATATCCTCGATGCGCGCGTCGACATAGATCGAGAAATCGAACAGATCCGACACCATGAGCCGCGGTCCGGTTTGCAGTACGTTCAGCCCCTCGACGACGAGGATGTCCGGTTGCCGCACGCAGTGGAAATCATTCGGCACGATGTCGTACAGGATGTGTGAATACACCGGTGCGCACACCTCGGCCGCACCGGATTTCACCTCGGTGACGAAGCGCAGCAACTTGCGCCGGTCGTAACTCTCCGGGAAACCCTTGCGGTGCATGATTCCGCGACGGTTCAATTCCGCTGTGGGGTAGAGGAATCCGTCGGTGGTGATGAGGTCCACCCGGGGATGGTGCTCCCACCTGGCCAGCAGCGCCTGGAGCACGCGCGCGGTGGTGGATTTGCCGACGGCCACGCTGCCCGCGATACCGATCACGAACGGTACCTGGTGGTCGGGATGGGTTTCGCCGAGGAAGGTCGCGGTCGCCGCGAACAATCGTTGCCGGGCCGCGACCTGCAGATGGATGAGCCGGGCCAGTGGCAGATAGACCTCGGCCACCTCTTCCATGTCGATCTGCTCGCCGAGTCCGCGCAGACCGGTCAGTTCTTCCTCGGTGAGTACCAGAGGAGTGGATTTCCGCAGCGTGCGCCACTGTTTACGGTCGAATTCCACATAGGGACTCGGCTCGCTCATCCGTGCCATTTACCCACGACCCCGTCCCGCCAAACTTCGTTGTTCGGGCGAGCGGCATCGCCATGGCGTGATCCGTACGACGCTGCTCGCATAACCGAATTGTCCTCCGGGCCAACAGTGTGCCGCACCCGGGGTCGTACTACCGCTGGGTAACTTGGAGTGATATTTCTCTCCGCCGCCGCTGCGCGCGCACTCCCGGGCGTCCTCGCGGCGCTGCGCGGGTCCGGGTCGGCGGACTATCGTCTCCGGACATGGACGCGCACTCGCTGGTGCCGGAATACCTCCGGCTGGGGCTGGCATTCGACCGTCTCGAACCCGGTTTCGTCGATGCCTACACCGGCGATCCGGCACTGCGCCGGGAGGTGACCGACGGTCCCGCCCCACAGCCGCGCGCGCTGGCCCGCCGGGCCGCCGAGTTGCGCCGGGAGGTGCCCGCGGCCGGGCTGCCGGCCGCCCGCGCGGAATTCCTCGAGGTGCATCTGCGCGCGCTGGAATGTTCGGCGCGCAAGTTCGCGGGCGACGCGATCCCGTTCGTCGAGGAGGTCCGCGAGTATTTCGACGTCGACATCGCGCCCGGCGAGGTCGAGGACTATCGGGAGGCGCACCGGCACCTGGACGAGGTGCTGGCCGGCGACGGACCTCTGCTGGACCGGATGACCGCGCACCGCAAGGCCGACGAGATCCCGTCCGAGCGGCTGCGCGACTGCGTGGACGCCTTCTCCGGCGCGCTGCGGGAGAAGGTGCGGGCCCGGTATCCGCTGCCCGATCACGAACAGATCGACTACGAGGTGGTCGGCGACAAGCCGTGGTCCGGGTTCAACTACTACCTGGGCGACTACCGCTCCAAGGTCGCGATCAACTCCGATCTGAAACAGCACATGGCACATCTGCCCGCGCTGATCGCGCACGAGGCCTACCCGGGCCATCACACCGAACACTGCCGCAAGGAGGCGGGCCTGGTGTCGGCCGGACAGGCCGAGCAGACCCTGTTCCTGGTGAACACGCCGCAATGCCTGATGGCCGAGGGCCTGGCGGATCTGGCGCTGAAGTCGATCGTCGGCCCCGGCTGGGGCCGCTGGGCCGAGGAGATCTACGCCGACCTGGGCCTGCGCTTCGACGGTGAGCGCGCCGAGCGGGTCTCCCTCGCCGCCGCGAAACTGCTCGGCGTGCGACAGGACGCGGCCCTGCTGCTGCACGACCGCGGCCGCGACGCCGACGAGGTGGCCGAATTCCTCCAGCGCTGGAGCCTGACCACGCCGGAACGGGCCAGGCAGTCGCTGCGATTCCTGTCGTCACCGCTGTGGCGGGCCTACATCAGCACCTATGTGGAGGGGTACCGGCTGCTCGGCGACTGGCTGGACCGGGCCGCCGACGCGGACGACCGCGCCGACCGCTTCGGCCGGCTGCTGGACGAACCGCTCACACCCGGTGCGCTCCGCCGGATGTCCTAGGTCAGAACGTGGTCCAGGTGTTGCAGGACGGGCTGCCGCTGGCGGAGATGCTGCAGGCCGAGGCCAGCAGGGCCAGGATGGTGTCGAGGAAGGTCCCGGTGGTTGCGATGGGCGCCGCGGAGAAGAGCATTGGTACCTCTGTGAACTCATGATGTGAAGCCCACCCGGCCGCTGCCGGATGCGACATGCGCGCGCGGCGTACGTTACGGCATTCCGGGCGGCTCGGCAGCCCTGGAAGCTGGGGTATCCCGCACCGGAAGGCTCCGGTCGGACACCTAGACTGTCCTGGTGACCCAGACGACCGCTTCTGTCAATACCCAGTCGCTCGCCGACCTGGACCCCGAGCTCGCGACCGCGATGGCCGGCGAATTGGCCCGCGAACGCGACACGCTCGAGATGATCGCCTCGGAGAATTTCGTACCGCGCGCGGTGTTGCAGGCGCAGGGCAGCGTACTGACCAACAAGTACGCCGAGGGATATCCGGGTCGCCGCTACTACGGTGGGTGTGAGCACGTCGACGTCGTCGAGGATCTGGCCCGCAACCGGGTCAAGGAGCTGTTCGGGGCCGAATTCGCCAATGTGCAGCCGCATTCCGGCGCGCAGGCCAACGCGGCCGTGCTGATGGCGCTGATGAATCCGGGCGACCGGCTGCTCGGCCTGGACCTCGCGCACGGCGGTCACCTCACCCACGGTATGCGGCTGAACTTCTCCGGCAAGTTGTACGAGGTGCACGCGTACGGGGTCAGCAAGGAAGACCACCGCATCGATATGGACGAGGTGCGCAAGCAGGCCAAGGACGCGCGGCCCACGGTGATCGTGGCCGGCTGGTCGGCCTATCCGCGGCATCTGGATTTCGCGGCGTTCCGGGAGATCGCCGACGAGGTCGGCGCCTACCTCTGGGTCGATATGGCGCATTTCGCGGGCCTGGTCGCCGCCGGTCTGCACCCGTCGCCGGTCGCGCACGCGGATGTGGTGTCGTCCACTGTGCACAAGACCCTCGGCGGCCCGCGTTCGGGGCTGATCCTGGCCAAGCAGGAGTTCGCGAAGAAGCTGAACAGCGCGGTGTTCCCGGGTCAGCAGGGCGGGCCGCTGATGCATGTGATCGCCGCCAAGGCCGCGGCGTTCAAGATCGCCGGTACCGACGAGTTCAAGCAGCGCCAGGAGCGCACGCTGTCCGGTGCGAAGCTGCTGGCCGAGCGGCTGACCGCCGCCGATGTGCAGACCAAGGGCATCGCCGTGCTCACCGGCGGCACCGACGTGCACCTGGTGCTGGTGGATCTGCGGAATTCGGCGCTGGACGGCCAGCAGGGCGAGGATCTGCTGCACGAGATCGGCATCACCGTGAACCGCAACGCCGTGCCGTTCGACCCGCGGCCGCCGATGGTCACCTCCGGCCTGCGGATCGGCACTGCGGCGCTGGCCACCCGAGGCTTCGGTGACACCGAATTCGCCGAGGTCGCCGACATCATCGCCACCGCGCTCACCGGCGCGGCCGATGCCGAGTCGCTGCGCGCGCGGGTGTCGAAACTGGCCCGCGACTTCCCGCTGTACGAGGGCCTGGAGGAGTGGCGCCTGCTCGGCTGAGCGCATCCGAACGGATCGAGCCCCTCGCGCCGGTGCGGCGCGAGGGGCTCTGTCGTTTCGCGGACCACTTGTGGACCAGCGGTGCAGGCTGGACCAGCGGTGCAGATTACTTGTGGACCAGCGGTCCGAGCGCCTTGCCGGCCAGTTCGAGGATGCCCTCCTCGTGCCCGTTGGCGATCATGTTGCAGATGACGCCGTCGACGCCCTGATCGAGGATCCGGCGCTGGATCTGCTCGGCGACGTCGTCCGGATCGCCGACGAAGATCCGATCGGCCGGGACGGGTGCGCCGACCAGCGCAGTCTGCCGATCCAGCATGTCCTGCTTCAGTTTGTGCGCCCGGTCACCGTCGGCGTCGATGATCGTGAAGGCCAGGTAGCTGGTCTCCAGGGTCTTCGGATCGCGGCCGATCTCCGCGCAGCGCTGGTGCAGCGCGTCGATCTTCTGCGGCAGTTCGCCGGCGTTGCAGATGATGTTGAGATGGTCGGCGTAGCGCGCGGCCAGGGCGAAGGTCTTCTTCTCGCCGCTGCCGCCGAGCATGATCGGCAGATCGTCGCGGATGCGCGGCTCGTTGATGGCCTCCACGGTGTGGTACCACTTGCCGTTCACCGTGGGCCGCTGCCCGTGCAACATCGGCGCGATGATCTGCAGCGCCTCGTCGAGTCGCTGGAACCGATCCGTGAAGGTGCCGAATTCGTAGCCGAACGAGTTGTGCTCCAACTCGAACCAGCCCGCGCCGATACCCAGCACCGCGCGACCGCCGCTGACCATGTCCAGGGTGGTGACGGTCTTGGCCAGCATGGCCGGATTGCGGTAGGTGTTGCCGGTGACCAGCGTCGACAGCTGGATGCGCGAGGTGGCGGTGGCCAGCGCGCCGAGCGCGGTGTACGCCTCGAGCATCGGCTCGTCGGGCGTGCCCATCGTCGGCAGCTGGTAGAAGTGGTCCATCACCAGGGCGGCGTCGAAACCGGCCGCCTCCGCGGCCTGCGCCTGGGCGATGACCTGAGGGAACAGCTCGCGTGGCGAGGCAGCGTGGCTGAAATAGGGCATCTGATACCCGAGACGAATGCTCATGGCCGCCAAACTACCGCTCGGCGGTCACGGTCCGGCAGTGACAAACCGGCCCTGGTAAAGGCCCGGTCAGGCGCGTATAACCCGATATTCCCGGCGCTGCTGTGCGAATCCACTCACGCGTGGCAGCCCATTTTCCCCGATGCCGCGCATAGTGTCGGAATCATGAGCGAAGACCAGACTCAGTACCGAATCGAGCGGGACACGATGGGAGAAGTGCGGGTCCCGGCGGCCGCGTTGTGGCGCGCGCAGACTCAGCGTGCGGTGGAGAATTTCCCGATCAGCGGCCGCGGTCTGGAACGCGCGCAGATCCGCGCGCTGGGCCTGCTGAAAGCCGCGTGCGCCACGGTGAATCGGGATCTGGGCCTGCTGGACGCCACGAAGGCCGATGCCATCGCCGCCGCGGCGGGCGAGATCGCGGCGGGCCGGCACGACGACCAGTTCCCGATCGACGTGTTCCAGACCGGTTCCGGTACCAGCTCGAATATGAACGCCAACGAGGTGATCGCGTCCCTGGCCGCCCGCGCCGGCGTGACCGTGCACCCCAACGACGACGTCAACATGTCGCAGTCGTCCAACGACACCTTCCCGACCGCGACCCACCTCGCCGCGACCGAGGCGGTGGTGAAGGACCTCATCCCGTCCCTGGACCATCTGCGACTTCGATTGCTGGACAAGGCAACCGAGTGGCGCACGGTCGTGAAGTCCGGCCGCACCCACCTGATGGACGCGGTCCCGGTGACCCTCGGCCAGGAGTTCGGCGGCTACACCCACCAGATCGAGGCCGGCATCGAGCGCCTGGCCGCGACCCTGCCCCGGGTCGGCGAACTCGCGATCGGCGGCACCGCGGTCGGCACCGGCCTGAACGCCCCCGACGGCTTCGGCGGACAGGTCGCCGCGGAACTGCGCCGCGTCACCGGCCTGGACCAATTGTCCGAGGCCCGAAACCATTTCGAGGCCCAGGCGGCCCGCGACGGCCTGGTGGAATTGTCCGGCGCCCTGCGCACGGTCGCGATCAGCCTCACCAAGATCGCCAACGACATCCGCTGGATGGGCTCCGGCCCCCTCACCGGCCTCGGCGAACTCCACCTGCCCGACCTCCAGCCCGGCTCCTCGATCATGCCCGGCAAGGTGAATCCCGTTCTCCCGGAAGCGGTTACCCAGGTAGCGGCCCAGGTGATCGGCAACGACGCGGCCATCGCCTGGGGCGGCGGCAACGGCGCCTTCGAACTCAACGTCTACATCCCGATGATGGCCCGCAACATCCTGGAGTCGATCCGCCTGCTGGCCAACGTCTCCCGCCTGTTCGCCGACCGCTGCATCACGGGCCTCACCGCGGACATCGACCACCTCCGCCACCTCGCCGAATCCTCACCCTCCATCGTCACCCCCCTGAACTCGGCCATCGGCTACGAGGAGGCCGCGGCGGTCGCGAAGGAAGCACTGAAGGAGCACAAGACGATCCGTCGGACCGTGATCGACCGCGGACTGATCGGGGACAAGCTGTCGGAAGCGGAACTGGACCGGCGGCTGGATGTGCTGTCGATGGCGAAAGTTCAGGACGGGCAATAGTTTTCGATCGCGGTCCCGCCACCTCCGGATCTAGGTGGAGGTGGCGGTGAGTTCGGCCACCCAGTCGGGGTTCTCGATGAAATGTTTAGGTATGTAGTCGGATTCGACGGTGACGGGCAGGCCGAGGTCATGGGCCCAGCAGGCGAGGGCCAGCAGTGGTACCGAAACGAATCCACTGGGATCGGTCCGTGCTCGAGCGGTGTCGTAGAACGTCCGGTATTCGATCAAGGCATCCGCGAGAGCCTGATCGAATCGCTCACCGTCGCCTGCTGCGAGGGCGTCGAAGACGTCCATCGGAGGCCGCAGTAGGTGGTCGGTCCTGTATTGGCCCTCGGGTCCGCTGACGTCTTCGTTCGTAGCGAGGCTGTTCACCCGCCCTGTTTGTTCGCGCAGACCGGCCAGCCAGGCATCCTGCAGAATCGATACCCACTGATAGGTGAATTCACTGCTCCAACTGCCGTCGCCGGTGTTGCGCAAGCGGTCGACCGGGAACCGGGAGAGAAGCGTCGAGGCGTCGTCGTCGCGGGCGATGCGGGACCACCAGAACGCCTCTCGCCAGCTCCCTTGGGTAGCAGCGTGATTCCGCTTCGCGGGAATGGTCAGTTCCGTATCGAGCACTCGCAGTGACACTGTCGCGGCCTGTCCGGCGAACCCGACGTCGGTGACCTGGAACATGCCGACGGCGAGCTGCTCGTTCCGCAGCGCGGCCTCTTGCGTCGACCGGCTCAGCCCCTGCGGATCGGCCAGCGACTGCACCGACAACAACGAGTTCGCTGTCCCGCAGGCGAATACGAACTTGTCCGGCATCGTTTCCAGCAACGGCAGCAACCTGGCGAGATGTTCACTGTATTCGGCGGCGCGGCCTTCGAAGAGCGAGAGATCGATCGAGTGGCGGGGCACATCCACGGTCATGATGCCTATCTTGTCAGGTCGAACTGCTCGCTCCGATACCCGTCGTATCGTTGATCGGTGACCCCGTCCCTCTGCTCTTCGGCGACCATGGCACGTACCAGGATGTATTCGATATCCGAATCGGGGGTGGTCGAGAGCCGGAATCCGAGGTCTCTTTCGATTGCGGACGTACTATTGGTGAGTGCGAGCACGATGCTGTCATAATAGCAGCGCGAACCTTGTTTGCAATTCTCGTTCTGTGCACCCTTGCGGGACCCCAACGCGGAATTCGGACTCTTCGCCTCGAGGATGAGTATCTTCTTCGCCCCGGTTGCCTTGTCGGTTATCTCGTAGACCCCGTCGAATGTCCCGGACTTGTCGTTCGCCGGATCGGTGAGCGAAGGACTCCGGTCGTACCGGGCTACCGGGTAGGCGGTGTCCAGGAACTGCTGACCGGCGTACAGCCCGACCTGCTCGCCCGCCTTCGTCTGTGCGGTGTAGACCGCGTCGAGCGCGGCGGCGGTCTGCGGGCTGACCGCACCGGTGGCCGCGATTTCCCGGTGCTCCTGTGCTTCCCATGTGTTCACCATCATGGTGGCCATCGAACGGGCCGACATCTGCTCGGCGACACCCACCCATTGCGGAAGGGAGGCGTTCTGCCGATCGCGGCTACCGGACACGAATTGCGGCGGAATTGCTGTATCGGGGACCGGGAAATACTGAGTCGGGTCGGCAGCGTCCTGGCGGAGGACCGGAACGGGTTTGCCGTTGAGGTCGACCTCGTTGGGATTGCGCCGGCGCTTTTCGCCGTTGGGACCGGCGTTGTCGTAGTACCGGTAGACGTAGGTCGGATCCTTCGCCTTGTCGGCGAGCGAGGCATTGACCGTCTCACTCTTGCTCGGTGGGCCGCGCGGGCCTTTCGAAACGGGGACCGGTTTACCGGGAGCGGTCGCACGAGTGGCCGCCTGTGCCTGCTGAATCGCGGTGACACAGCTCGCGCGTTCCTGCTCGAGCGTTGCCTTCTCGTCGTTGAGCTGCTTGCTGACGTTGTTGAACGACGTCACCACACCGGCATCGGTGTGGTCGATACCCGCTTCCTGACTGTTGTGCGCCTCGGCCGCGTCATTGTGCGCGAGGGCCCGCTGCGGCAAGGTCGCGCACGCCGGGTCGATCGGCGGTGGTGCGGGCGCCTGCGCCTGGACGGCGGTACCGGCACCCAGCACCGCCGCGACCACGAGTGCGACCAGAAAAGCCGAGAAGCGGACGAGATTCAGCCTGCCAGAAGCCATTTCCCGCCCTCCCTGACGAGAACGAAAGTACTGGTGATCTCGGTGAGGTCCGGATAGAGCCGGGTCACATCAGCATTGGCCAGATCGCCGTCGATCAAATAGTTGCTGACATAGAGGATCTCGCCTTGATCGCTGCGATCGTTCTTCTCCGGCAACAGCCCGTTCGCCTGAGCGAGATGAAAGCGCGCCCGCATCTCCGCGCTGTGCAGATCGATCACCGCGGCGGGCCGCTCCGCATCCAGCACCGTGCGCAGCACATGCTCGATCTCCGCCTCGCTCCGCGCCTCCCGCTCAGCGGGCGACATGCGGTGCCCGCCCAGCACCAAGGCGATGCCGATACCCGCGACGACCACCACCACGAGCGCCGCCGCGATCAGCACCAGCGCGCGGCGGGACCGCAACCAGCCAGGAATTCTCATGCCCGCTCACCCGCATCACTTCGTCGGTGGCGGGGTCACGGCCGGCATGCCCAGGTCGGGGCAGTACTTCCAGGTGCCGTTCTCTTTCCGGAAGGTGACCGGACCGCTGGCGTCGCCGCCGGTGTCGGACTTGCCGACCGCCTCGGCGGTCGCCTTGTCGCCGGTGATCTGGACCTTCTGCAGCTTGGTCAGCGTCCCGCGCGGCTTGGCGGCGGAGAAACCGGTGCTCAGTTCGGCGGGAATGCTGCTGAAGATCTCCGCGAACTGCGCGCAGTACTGCCCGGACGCGTCGCGCGGGGTCTTCGCGTTCATCACCGCGCGCAGGTTCGATTCCATCTGACTCTGGTCCGGACTCGCGCTGACCACATCATCGCTGCCACCGCAGCCGGCGATCACGGTGACCGCGGCCAGCATCGTGAGCGCCCCGGCCGTACGTGAGCATGACTGTCCAGTAAACGATTTCATCGCACTTCTCCCCGTGGACATCCCCAGTCCCTCCCGTCCGTCACTGTAGAACATCCCCGCCCCGGACGCGAGTGAAAATCGAACAGCGCACGGCCGCAGCACATCTCGCTGTCAGGGGTGTGGACAGTCGCTCAGGCGGTCACGAGCGCCGGGTAGTCCCGGAGTTCGATGTCGTTCTTGGCGCGGTCGGTGTACTTCGACATGAGGTCCATGCCGCGGGAGCCGAGGAACCAGTTCCGGAAGCGCAGGCCGAGTGCGGTTTCGGGGGCCAGGAACGGGCCGGGGTTCGAGCCGCCGGCGAGTTTCGTGTAGCGCTTCATGATTTCCTGGTAGCGCGGAAAGGCGATCGTGTGATCGCCTGCGGCGGTGCGGAGTTCGCCGGCCAGGACGTAGGCGCCGACCACCGCGAGACCGGTGCCGAAGCCGCCGAGGGTGATGCCGTAGGCCGCGTCGCCGAGCAGGGCGATGCGGCCGCTGGTGTAGTCGCGCATCGTCACCTTGCTCAGCGAGTCGAGGTAGAAACCGTCCAGGTGGGGCAGTTCGGCGAGCATGCGGGGGACCTCGCCGCCCATGTCGGCGAATCGGTCCGCGATCAGGCGGCGCTGGGCGTCGATGTCGTCGCGGGCGTAGTCGAGTTCGGGGGACGTGAACATGTACATCTGGGCGGCTTTCGAACCGCCGGAGGTGGCCAGGCGGCCGGGGGTGTTCCAGCCGTGCGCCACCGCGCGCTCGCGGGGGCCGTCGGCCGGCGTCTCCCACGGTGTGGCGCCGGCGATCGCGTAGTAGTAGCCCTTGTGGGCGACGAAGTCCGATTCGGGGCCGAAGGCCAGCCGCCGCACCCGGGAGTGGATGCCGTCGCAGCCGATCACCAGGTCGAAGCGGCGCGCCTCGGCGTGTGCGAATTCGACGTGCACACCGCCGGCGGTCTCGGTGAGGGCGGTGACGGTGTCGCCGAAGAGGTATTCGCAACCACCGGCCGTGCGCCGGTACAGGATGCCGGACAGGTCGCCGCGCAGGATCTCGATATCGCCGCCGGTGAAATCGCCTGAGATCAACGCCTTTCGGCGGCCGGCCTCGTCGAACAGGATCGTGTCGGTCTTACCGGTCTGCCGACGCCGGATGTCGTCGAGGATGCCCATCCGCGCCAGCACGATGCGGTGCGTCTCACCGGTGAAGTCGACGGCCTGGCCGCCGCGGCGCAGCTCCGGCGCCTTCTCGACGACGGTGACCGTATAGCCGTACCGCGCCAGACAGAGGGCCAGCGACGGACCGGCGATGCTGGCGCCGGAGATCAGGACGGTGGTGTTGCGCATGACGGTTCCTCCCATTACTGCGTCCACGGGACGCTGTTCGATGAGATAAGCGTACGATGGACGCAGTTTCCTCGTCAAGCATCGTTCGGAAGGATGGAGGGTATGCCGTCACCCACCGCCCTGGACCTGTTGTGGGGCACCCGCGACCGCCCCCGCCGGGGGCCGAAACCGTCGCTGACCCTGGAACGTATCGTCGGCGAGGCCATCGCCCTCGCCGATGCGGAGGGCCTGGCCAATCTGTCCATGCAGCGGCTGGCCGAACGGCTGGGTTGCGCGAAGATGGCCCTCTACCGGTACCTACCCGGCAAGTCCGAACTGACCGCGCTGATGCTGGATTTCGGCATGGGTGCGGCTCCCGGCCTCGTGGATTCGGAAGTCGTTGTGGCCGAAGATGTTCCGGCAGAGCCGCCGTGGCGGCGGCAGTTGCGCGACTGGACCGTCGCGGTCCACCGCGGCATGCTGACGCATCCCTGGATGCACGAGCTGGTGGTCGGCGTACGACCGTTGGGGCCCAACGAGATCGGCTGGTTCGAGGCGGGACTGACCCCGCTGGCCGAGACCGGTCTCAGCGGTCCGGAGCGCCTGGATGCCATCGCGTTGCTGGCGGGCCATGCGCGTGCGCTCGCACAGCAGGCGGCGGGCGGGCCCGGGTTGGAGAGCGAGATGGCCCGGCAGCTGGCGGCGACGTTGTCCGCGCGCGCGGACCGCTATCCGCACACCCTCGCCGCCTTCGCCGAGCCGGGAGGCCCGGGTGCCCGCGACAATGCCCTGAATTTCGGCATCGATCGCATCCTCGACGGCCTCGCCGCGCTGATGGCAACCCGGGCCGGCGACTAACGCGCCAGGACCGCGATCTCGGCCCGGGCCTTCTCGCCCTCCTCGCCGAAATCGTTGCGGGACAGTATGTTCCAACGTTCCAGCAGCGGTGCGAAGACCAGTTCCGCGGCGCGGGCCGGATCGTAGATGCCCGCCTCGGCGAGCACCTCGGTGCTGTTGCGGCCGTCGGGCAGGGTGAGTTCGGGCACCCGGTAGCCCGCGATCCGGTCGGCGACGGCGCGCATGGTCTGATCCGGGACCAGGTCGAAGGCGGCGGCGACCAGGTCGGCGAAGAAGACGGCCTGCAACTCGTCGTCGGCGGCCAGTCGTTCGGCGATCGCGGTGACCAGCGGGTTCTCCCCGAGCGCGGCGATGTTGCGATGCCGCACCGCGGCGGCCGCCTCCTCCAGGGCGGCCTCGGCCAGCACGTCGATCAGATGCAGTGGCGGGCGCCGGAAGCCGTTGGTCATGTGCTCCATGCGCGACCGTTCCAGCTGCACCGGGTCGACCGCGCGGGTCACCATCAGGTAGTTGCGCAGCAGGATCTCGTGCCGGTTCTCCTCGGCGGTCCAGCGGCCGACCCAGCGCCACCACGGCCCGGTCCGCAGATATTTCCCGATTTCGCGGTGGTAGGAGGGCAGGTTGTCGGCGATCAGGACGCTCACCGTCAGGGCCAGCTTCGCGGTCTCGCCGAGCTGCGACTGCGCCGGATCCCAGTCGACGCCACCGAGGAATTCGAAGTTGCGCCCGTCGTCCCACGGCACGAAATCGTGGGGCTGCCACTCGTCGGCGGCCGCGATGTGCCGCTGGAGGTTCGCTTCCACCTCCGGCGCCAGCGATTCCAGCAGCTCACGGTCGGTCAAAAAACTTTGCACGCGGCAAATTTACCCATCGGACGCCGATTTCGGGCGTCCTGGTCGATTGTCCACGGCAAGGACACAGCGATCCCACAGAAATGCGCACCACCAGCGGGATCTCGTCCCACCGGGAACGGCCGGGAGGCGGCGGCGCCGGAGCCGAGAGGCACCGGCGCCGCCACTTCACCAGCGACAGCCGTGGGTCCGCGCGGAGATCACCTGCGCGGGATCAGGCGTGCGGGCCGTACTCCTCCAGCATCTCGGTGACCAGCGCCGCGATCGGCGACCGCTCGCTGCGGGTCAGGGTGATGTGCGCGAACAGCGGGTGGCCCTTGAGTTTCTCGATCACCGCCGCCACGCCGTCGTGCCGGCCGACCCGCAGGTTGTCCCGCTGGGCGACGTCGTGGGTGAGCACCACCCGCGAACCGCTGCCCAGCCGGCTCAGCACCGTGAGCAGCACGTTCCGCTCCAGCGACTGCGCCTCGTCGACGATCACGAAGGAATCGTGCAGCGACCGGCCGCGAATGTGGGTCAGCGGCAGCACCTCCAGCATCCCGCGGGAGAGCACCTCCTCCATCACCTCCGGGCTGGCCAGCCCGTCGAGGGTGTCGAAGACCGCCTGCGCCCAGGGGCCCATCTTCTCGCTCTCGCTACCCGGCAGATAGCCCAGCTCCTGGCCGCCGACCGCGTACAGCGGGCGGAAGACGACCACCTTGCGCTGGGTGCGGCGTTCCAGCACCGCTTCCAGGCCGGCGGTCAGCGCGAGCGCCGATTTGCCGGTGCCCGCCTTACCGCCGAGTGAGACGATGCCCACACTCTCGTCGAGCAGCAGATCCAGGGCGATGCGCTGTTCGGCGGACCGGCCGTGCAGCCCGAACGCCTCCCGATCGCCGCGGACCAACTGCACCCGCTTGTCCGGGGTGATCCGGGCCAGCGCACTGCCGTTCGCGGACAGCAGCCGAATTCCCGTGTGGCAGGGCAGATCCCGGGCCTCGTCCAGATCGACGACGGACTCCGCGTAGAGCCGGTCCACACATTCGGAGCTGACATCGACCTCGGTCATACCGGTCCAGCCCGAGACGATCACATCCTGCGCGTGGTACTCGTCGGCGTCCAGCCCGACCGCGCCCGCCTTCACCCGCAACGGAATGTCCTTGGACACCAGGACCACCCGATTACCCTCGGCTTTCAGATTCAGCGCGCAGGCCAGAATCCGGGAATCGTTGGTATCGGTGCGGAATCCCACCGGCAACACCTCGGGATCGGTGTGGTTCAGCTCCACTCGCAGCGTGCCGCGCTCCGTGCCGACCGGCACGTCCTGATCCAGCCGGCCGTGTTCCAGCCGTAGATCGTCCAGCATGCGCAGGGCTTCGCGAGCGAACCAACCGAGTTCGTGGTGATGGCGTTTTGCCTCCAATTCGCTGATCACTACCAGCGGAAGGACCACCTGGTTCTCGCCGAAACGAGTTACTGCCCAGGGATCCGACAGCAATACGGAAGTGTCGATCACGAAGGTTTTGACGGAGCGTGCATCAGTCACGGTGGGCTCCTTCGTTGCCCGTGCTTCACTTGCACGGACTACTCTCGCTGGACCGGTCGGCCTGCGGGTCGATCGAGAAGATCAATCGCCCCAGGGGCCGGGTGCCGGCCCCCTCGCGCTGAGTTGCTCAGTCACGATCAGGACCTCCCGTACGAGCCACACCGCCGCGGCCCGCACAAACGACGTTACTGCGATTTCGCCGCCAAGGTGAGAGTGATCTCGTTCGGCACGGTGAACATCCCGTAAATGTCCAGCTCGCGGCGACCCTCAGCGGTCGAGTTGCTCCAGCAGAACCGGGATGTGACTGTGCGCGGTGTCCTTCACCGCGGTCACCAATGTCACCGCACCCTCGTTCGCGAGCTCGCGCAACCGCGTCAGAGCCCGCTGCTGCTGTTCACCGCCGAGTTCGTCGCGGTATCGGCGCTCGAACTCCCGCTGCCGATGTTCCGGATCGCCGTGCAGCCAGCGGCGCAGTTCGGTGGAGGGTGTGACGTCCCTGGCCCATTCGTCCACGTGCGCCTGCTGTTTGCTGACTCCCCGCGGCCACAGCCGGTCCACCAGGATCCGGGTGCCGTCGGCCGGATCGGGCGCCTCGTAGATCCGGGTCACCCGGAACCCGTGCTGCCCTGCCCCGTGGCCGGGCGGCTGCTGTGCCATCTCCCCATGGCAGCACGAACGGACGGGTGACGCGAGCCTCGAATCGGTCACAGCGGATAGAGTGCCCTCATGGCGGATGTTCGGGAACTGGATCAACTGTCGTCGAAGGAACTCCACGACCGGGCGGTGAAATACGCCGTCACGCACGGTGACGTGAAATTCCTGTGGGGTTTGCTGGAGCAGATTCCGGCGGCCGAGGCGGCGGCCGGGAATCTCGCCGAGAGCGAATCCGACATCAAGTACATCCTGCCGATGCTCGACGATTACGTCCACGCCGGCGAGGGCTCGGTGGCCGATGCGCTGCGGCCGTTGTACATCGAGTACCTGGCCGAGCGCACCTAGCCACCGCAAACCCGTCAGGGCATCGGCGGCGCCGCGTGGTCGTCGCCGGTGAAGTCGACCGAGGCGTATTCGCGCAGCTTGGTCAGCCGGTGGTAGGCGTCGATCATGCGGACCGTGCCGGACTTCGAGCGCATCACGATCGACTGTGTCGACGCGCCGCCGGAGAAGTACCGCACGCCGCGCAGCAGATCACCGTCGGTGACGCCGGTCGCGCAGAAGAACACGTTCTCACCGGAGACCAGATCCTGGGTGTCGAGGACGCGATCCAGGTCGTAGCCGGCGTCGATGGCCCGCTGCCGTTCCGCCTCGTCCTTCGGGGCGAGTTTGGCCTGCAGCGCGCCGCCCATACAGCGCATCGCGGCGGCGGCGATGATGCCCTCCGGGGTGCCGCCGATGCCGATCAGCACATCGGTGCCGGAATCCGGGCGGGCGGCGGCGATCGCACCGGCCACATCGCCGTCGGAGATCAGGCGGATGCGGGCGCCCGCGTCGCGCACCTCCTGGATCAGCCCGGCGTGCCGGGGTCGGTCCAGGATGCACACCGTGAGCGCGGAGATCCGGGTGCTCTTGGCCTTCGCCACCCGGCGCAGGTTCTCCGCGACCGGCGCCGCGATATCGATCACGTCCGCGGCCTCCGGGCCGACGGCGATCTTCTCCATGTAGAACACGGCCGACGGATCGAACATGGCGCCGCGCTCGGCCACGGCCAGCACGGAGATCGCGCCCGGGGAACCCTTCGACATCAGGGTCGTGCCGTCGATCGGGTCGACCGCGAAATCGACCTCGGGCCCGGTGCCGTCGCCGACCGCCTCGCCGTTGTACAGCATGGGCGCCTCGTCCTTCTCGCCCTCACCGATCACGACGATGCCCTGCATGGAGACGGTGGCCACGAGCTGGCGCATCGCGTCCACGGCGGCGCCGTCGCCCCCCTCCTTGTCGCCCCGGCCGACCCACCGGCCCGCGGCCATGGCGCCTGCCTCGGTCACCCGGACCAGCTCGAGGGCGAGGTTGCGGTCCGGGGCCTCGCGGCGGCTGGATGCGGGGGTGGATGCCGTCATGGCGTTCCTCCTAGGTTGTCCTTCGCTGACCGAATTGTCGCAGAGTGCCTTCGGCGGTTGATCACCTGCTCAGGTCCCGGGACCCGGCGGAAGGGTTGTGCGCGCGTGCGGGAGGGGTGTGCGGCCGCCGCGGCGACAGCGTGGATACTGGGGCTGTGTCCTACCAGAAACCCCGCACTCAGCACGACTACCGGGACCTGGTCTGGTCGCTGATCCCGCTGGTGCTGATCTGCGTGGTGTTCGCGGCCGTGGCCAGTCAGTGCAGCTTCTCGACGCACGGCCCGACCGCCGGCAACGTCCCGTCCTTCGACGTGAACGATGCTCTGAAGTCGGATGCGCACACCCTGTCGTTCCCGGTGCGCAATCCGGCGCTGCCCGCGGGCTGGAAGTCGAATTCCGGCAGTCGCGACACCGTCGCGGGGGCCGGCGGGGGCGAGGTGAGCACGGTGGGATTCATCACACCGCAGGGCACCTACATGCAGCTCACCCAGTCGAACGCGACATCGGATGTGCTGGCCGGCCATGTCGAGGGCGCCCGGCGGCCCAGCGGTACCCAGCAATTGGGCGACCGCACCTGGGCGGTCTACCACCAGCAGGGCAGCGAGCCGGCCTGGGTCACCGACTTCGGCACGGTCCGGGTGCTGATCAAGGGCGCCGGGGACAGCGCCGCGTTCACCACGCTGGCCAACGCCGTCGATGCGGCGCAACCACTTCCGGCGAAGTAGCGCGGTTATTCGCGCCGCGGCGTGCCGCGCACGGCCGCGGCGGCCAGCGCCGCGGTGAGCAGCATGGAGACCCCCGCCACCGCGAAGGCGTGATGTAGTCCGGCGATGCTCAGGCCGGAACCCCCATAGGCGAGCGCGCCGAGGACCGCGACCCCCAGCACCTGCCCGACCTGCCGCAGCGCGTTGTGCACCGCGGACGCCATCCCGGTGCGATGTTGCTGCACCGCCGCGACCGCCGTCGCGGTCATCGGGGTCAGCGACAGCCCGATGCCGAAGCCGCCGAGGGCCAGTATCCACCAGATCGAGCCGAGGCCCGTATCCCGTTGCAGCCGTAGCAGTCCCAGCACCGCGCCGCCGCCGAGCAGCAGGCCCGCCACCATCGGCGGCCGGGGACCGAACCGGCCGACCAGTCGTCCCGAGATCGGCGCCGCCAGGGCGAAGGCCACCCCGATCGCGCAAACGTCGAAACCGGCCCGGATCGCCGAATGTCCTTGCAGCTGTTGAAAATACGCGCTCAGATAGACCACCAGGCCGATGAAGGCGAAGAACACCACCAGACCCGCCAGATTCGCCGCGGCGAAGGCCGGATTGCGGAACAACCCGATGTCGACCAGCGGTTCGGCCCGTCCTCGTTCCCAGGCCAGGAATGCCACCGCGGTGACCACCGTGACGGCGAACGCCCCCAGCGCCGGCGCGGAACCCCAGCCGTACTGCTGACCCTCGATCAGCCCGAAGGCCAGCGAGCCGATCGCCACCGTCGTCAACGGCGCTGCGGCCCAGTCGAAGCCGTGTTCCGCCGCGGCGTGCGGCAGGCGCGGCACCGCCAGCGCGGCGGCCGCGACCACCACCGCGGCCAGCGGCACATTGAGCAGCAACACCCAGCGCCAGCCGAATTCGGCGACCACCACACCGCCGACCACCGGGCCGACCGCCATCCCCAGACCCGAACTGGTCGACCACAATCCGATCGCCACCGCGCGCTCTCGCTCGTCGTGGAAGGTGGCCCGCACGATCGCGAGGCTGCTCGGTACCAGCAGCGCCGGGCCGAGACCCTGGATCACCCTGCCCGCCAACAGGATCGGGACGGTGGGCGCCAGTCCGGCGAGCAGTGCGCCGGCCCCGAACAGGGTCACGCCGAGCAGGAACGCACCCTTGCGGCCGTAGCGGTCGCCGAGGCCGCCGCCGGCGACCATGAGGCTGGCGTACACCAGCACGTAGGCGTTGACGATCCACTCCGAGGTGGTCGGGCCGCTGTGCAGTTCGTGCCCGATGGTCGGCAGCGCGACGCCGACCGCCGTACTGGACAGCACGGCCAGGAACTGCCCGCCGGTCACCGCCGCCAGCGTGAGCCGGTCGGCGGCGTGCGCGCGGGTGTCCGCGATAGCTACAGATGTCACAACGGGACGGTAGGGCCGGTGAGTCATGTCGTCCATGACCAAAAGTGCTATGAACCGATGCCTCTAGAGTTATGAATATGGATCTGCTGCAATTGCGCTACTTCCGCACCGTCGCCCGCACCGAACACCTCGGCCGGGCCGCGGAGCAGTTGCGGGTCGCACAGCCCTCGCTGAGCCGGACCATCGCCCGGCTGGAGGCCGATCTCGGCGTGCCGCTGTTCGACCGGCAGGGCCGCGGGATCCGGCTCAACCGCTTCGGCGCCGCTTTCCTGGCGCGGGTCGACCGGGCGCTCGGCGAACTCGACGACGCCCGCACCGAATTGGCCGATCTGGCCGGCAGCGGCTGCGGCTCGGTGGTGGTCGCCGCCGAGAATCTGGCCGTGCTGCGGACCGTGCTCGGCAGCTATCTGACCGCGTATCCCGGTGTGGCCGTGCGATTGTCGCAGTGTTCACCGGAGGAGACGGCGACCCGGTTGCAGGCGGGCACGGTGGATCTCGCGGTGTTGTCCCAGCATCTGGATCGGCCCGGGGTGGCGGGCCGGGATCTGATCACCGAGGAGGTGCTGCTCGCGGTGCCGCCCGGACATCGGCTCGCGCGGCGGCGGCGAGTCCCGGTGTCGGAGTTGATCTCCGAGCCGTTCGTCACCACCGGACCGGACTACTGGCCGCGCGCGCTGCTGGACCGGCTGTTCGCTCCGACCGGTCACCGGCCCGTGATCGCTTGTGAGGGAGACGATCCGGCGTCCCTGCGCGGGCTGGTCGCGCTCGGACTCGGAGTCGGGCTGCTGCCCGCGATGGCCCGGCCGTCCCTCGGACCGCGGGTGGTCTGGCTGCACGTCGACGCGCCGGACTGTAGCCGCACGTTATCGCTGTACTGGCGGGAGGGCGCCTATCTTCCGTTGTCGGCCCAGCGTTTCCGGGATCTGGCGACCGAGCGCTTCGCCGCGATCGAGGACGGTCGCGCTGCCGCTGGGTTGTGAGGCCGCCGGGTCGCGGCGCCGGCCGGGATCCTTCCCGCCGGTGCCGATCGGTCCCGAAACGAGTAACAGCAATCTCGAGGCAATCTGACCGAGTGGCTGTGGGGTGGTCGGGCGAAAGATACTCTCTGCGAGTGAATCGTGGGGAGTTCGGTTGGTTGGAGGTGCTGCTCGGGCGCCGGATCGTCGGTGCGGCGCCGACGGAATCCGGGTTTCGCAGTCGCACCGATCTGCTGGCGCTCGCGGACGGGCGCCGGGTCGTATTGCGTCGGCACTATCGGCGAGCGGATGTCCGGCGACACGAATGGCTCGCCGCCGCGCTGCGGGCGCGGGCCGCCGGCGAGGGCATCGCGATGCCCCGTATCACCAGGTCGAGCCCCGAAGCGGATCCGACCTGGGCCGTGTTCGAGGCGCTGCCCGGAGTACCCGTCACCGACGAACTGGACAGTCCGCGATTCCCGGTGCTCGCGTGGGAAATGGGCGCGATGCTGTCCGATTTCGCCGAATTGCCGTGCGATGACCTGAATCTCGACGAAACGTGGACCCGGCCGCGATTCCTCGCGGCCCGCGCCGACGCCTGGGCGGAATGCCTGCTGCCCACCCTGGGTCCCGCCGAGTACGGCGAATTACAGGCGGTCCTGGGCGATCTGCCGGACCTGTTCGAGGGCCGCCCGACCGTGCTGGCGCACGGGGATTTCGTGCCCGGCAACATCCTGGCCGACGGCGAACG
The DNA here is from genome assembly GCF_000381925.1 of Nocardia sp. BMG111209. Lineage (NCBI taxonomy): Bacteria > Bacillati > Actinomycetota > Actinomycetes > Mycobacteriales > Nocardiaceae > Nocardia > Nocardia sp. BMG111209. Next base: position 4,826,620 of record NZ_KB907307.1, on the reverse strand, counting down.
AGTCGGCGGCGTACTGGATTTCGACGAGGTGCGGCGAGCCGACCCGCTGTACGACATCGCCTGGTGGGCCTGGTCGGTGAGTTTCGCGCAGGCCGACTCCTTCGCCGCCGCCTGGCCCGCCTTCCTCGACGGCGCGGGTATCGACCCGTCGGAACCCGCTCTGCTGCCGCGTATTCGGGCATTGCAGGTCGTGCGGATGGTGGAGATGCTCGCGGAACACGACCTCGGCCCGGACCCGTGGCGGATCGTCCACAGCCGGTTGTTGCGAACCCTGAGCTGGGTCGCGGCCTGACGAGTGCCGCAACCTCATTCGTTGTCGGTGTCGCGGCGGGTGAGCGCATCCTCCACGCGGCGGCGGGCCCCGGCGAGGTGTTCCTCGCAGCGGTTGGCCAGGGCCTCGCCGCGTTCCCACAGCGCCAGCGCGTCGTCGAGGTCCATGCCGCCCTGTTCCAGCATCTTCACCACGCTGACCAGTTCGTCGCGGGCGCGTTCGTAGCCGAAGCCGGCGATTTCGGCGAGATCACTGTCGGTCATCGGACGGCTCCTTCGATCGGTCGGTGGGGGCGAGCAGTTGCCCGCCGAGGGTGGCGGCGGTCACCGCGCCGTCGGCGACCCGGATGCGCAGCTGGCTGCCGGGGGGAGCGTCGGCGACGACGTGGATCACGTGCCGTTCCTGGCCCGAAACTCGTTGTACCACAGCGTATCCGCGAGCGAGAGTAGCGGCGGGGCCGACCGCCGTGAGCTTCTCGCGCAGATGGCGGGTGGTCGTCGACTCGGCGGCGAGGGCATGGTCGATCGCCCGGCGGGTCGCCGCGCGCAGCCGTTCGGCCTCGTCGTAGCGCTGATCCAGCATCCGCAGCGGATCGGCGAGCACCGGCCGCGACCGCAGTTGCTGCAGGGCCCGCGACTCGCGCGACACCCAGCCGCGCAGCGCCGCCGCCGAACGGTCCCGCAGATCCTGGACCAGTGCCAGCTCGGCCGCCGCATCGGGGACGATGCGCTTGGCCGCGTCGGTGGGGGTCGCCGCGCGCAGATCGGCCACGTAGTCGGACAACGGGTTGTCCGGTTCGTGCCCGATCGCGCTGACGATCGGGGTGGTCGCGGAAACGATGGCGCGGCACAGGGTTTCGTCGGAGAACGGCAGCAGATCCTCGACGCTGCCGCCGCCGCGGGCCAGCACGATCACGTCCACGTGCGGGTCGCGATCCAGCTCCGCCAGCGCGTCCAGGATCTGCTGCACCGCGGTCGGGCCCTGGACGGCGGTGTTGCGCACCTCGAATCGCACCGCGGGCCAGCGCTGCCGGGCCACGGTCAGCACATCTCGTTCCGCGGCGCTCGCGCGGCCGGTGATCAGCCCGATCGTCCCCGGCAGGAACGGGATCGGCCGCTTCAGACGGGGATCGAACAGTCCCTCGGCCGCCAGCAGCGCCTTCAGCCGCTCGATGCGCGCGAGCAGTTCCCCGATACCGACGGGCCGAATCTCGGTGACGCGCAACGAGATCGTGCCGCGGCCGGTGAAATAGCCGAATTTCCCGTACACCACGACCCGGGTGCCCTCCTGCAGCGGCACCGCCGACCGCCGCAGCAGATCCGCCTCGCAGCTGACCGACAGGGACATGTCCGCCGCCGGATCGCGCAACACCAGGAACGCGGTGCGCGCGCCGGGCCGCAGCGAGATCTGGGTGATCTGTCCCTCGACCCAGACGCTGCCGAGCCGGTCGATCCACTGGGCGACCTTGATCGCGAGGGAACGTACCGGCCACGGATTGTCCGCCGAATTGGGCGGCCGACCGGTATCGGCGGGCCGCTGTCCCGCGCCGCCCGCCGGGGCATCGGTATCGGTCACTGCGCCGTCACGGTGGCGATCCGGTTGGTCAGCATGGTCACGAACGGCGCGCGATCCAGCGTGCGCTGCTCGTAGTCCAGCAGTGCCGCCAGCTCCTCGACGTCCAGCATGCGCAACCGGGCCCGCAACTGGGCCAGCGTCATGATGTCGTAGTCGTAGCGCGCGACGACCTCGGGTGCGTCCGCTCGCGGCCCGGCCGCGGTGACCGACGCGCTGCCGTCGGCGCCGCGGGGTTCCGGATCGAGGGATGCGCCGGGAGTGTCGTCGGCCGCGTCACCATTCGTGTCGGCGGCGCTCCGGCCGGTCTCGAAGTCCGGGTCGGCCTCGGACTCGGGATCTGCCGAATAGAGGTCGAAACGACTGCGACGGACAGGTTCGGCCGTGGTGACGGCGCTGTCGTCTCCGGCATCCTCGTCGAAGGTGGCCCATTCCGGCTGCTCGGCGCCGTTGACGCTGAGACGCTCGAAAACGGTGTCACCCTTGAGGGCCAGGGTGGTGACGAACTGCTGCGCGCGCATCGTCGTCTGCAACACCCGGCTGACGGCGGTGATCGGCAAACTCAGTGCCACGCTTGGTAATCGGCGGGTTTCCTCGAGGGCGTAGACAGCGGCCCCCGCAGCGACCCGGGCGATGAACGGCGGTCGGAACATGCCCTAAGGCTAACCGCGCCGCGGTCGGCCGACGACATCGCAGCGGGCCGCGACACTGTACCTTGCCACGCCCGACCACGGGGAATGCGTTCGCGACCGGGCCGAGTGTGTTCCGTGGTGCGCACGTAAGCTGTGGGCATGTCCTCGGCAATCCCCTTGAACGTCGGAATCACCCGCTCGGCGGGTTCGACCTCGGTCGGCTCCGCGAAGCGGGTCCTGCTCGCCGAGCCGCGCGGATACTGCGCGGGCGTCGACCGCGCGGTGGAGACGGTGGAGCGCGCGCTCGAGAAGCACGGCGCACCCATCTACGTGCGCAAGGAGATCGTGCACAACCGCCACGTCGTGGAGACGCTGCGCGACCGCGGCGTCGTCTTCGTCGACGACACCGGCGAGGTGCCGGAGGGCGCGGTCGTGGTGTTCTCCGCGCACGGTGTCTCGCCGGCGGTGCACGAGGCGGCGGCGGTCCGCAATCTGCACACCATCGACGCCACCTGTCCGCTGGTCACCAAGGTGCACCAGGAGGCGAAGCGGTTCGCCCGCGACGATTTCGACATCCTGCTCATCGGCCACGAGGGTCACGAGGAGGTGGAGGGCACCGCGGGTGAGGCGCCCGATCACGTCCAGCTGGTCGACGGTCCGGATGCCGTGGCGAATGTCACCGTCCGCGACGAGAACAAGGTGATCTGGCTGTCGCAGACCACACTCTCGGTCGACGAGACCATGGAGACCGTGCAGCGGTTGCGCGAGCGCTTCCCGAAGCTGCAGGACCCGCCCAGCGACGACATCTGCTACGCCACCCAGAACCGGCAGATCGCGGTGAAGGCGATGGCTCCCGAATGCGATCTGGTGATCGTGGTCGGCTCGCGCAACTCCTCCAACTCCAAGCGCCTGGTCGAGGTCGCGCTCGGCGCCGGCGCCGGGGCCGCTCATCTGGTCGACTTCGCTCGCGAGGTGGATCCGGCCTGGTTCGAGGGAGTGCGCTCGGTCGGCGTCACCTCCGGCGCCTCGGTGCCGGAGATCCTGGTCCGCGGGGTTCTGGATCTGCTCGCCGAGCACGGTTACGCCGACGTGCAGCCGGTCACCACCGCCAACGAGACCCTGGTGTTCGCCCTGCCGCGGGAACTGCGCGCCGCACGCAACTGACGTTCCCCACGGCCCGTAACGCCCGGAGGTTGCCGGTCGATCAGTCGGGTGTGGGGATGGGGCAGGGAAAGTCGGTGAGCCGGCGCGGGCAGGCGTCGCAGCGGGTGGACGTTCGCGCGTCCGGAACCCGGTCCGTCAGCGGTCGACCCGACCGGCGTCGCGATAGCGGACGTTCGGACGCGGGTGCGGTGGGACATCGCCGCTGGGCTGGGCACGGCTGCGGCGTTGCGGCGGCTCACCGGCGGCCCCCCGCTCCGGGGCGTTGCGATCGGCCGCCGGTCGGTCGGTGGTCCGGGGGTAACCGGCACCGGGATTGACTCGTGTTGTCCGCTCCGAGCTCCGTTCGGCACTGCCGCGCCGGCTCGTTTTCGCCGCTCCCGCCTCCGTCGAGCCGGTACGCGCCCGGCGCCGACCGGTACTCGTACCGGCACCGGCACCGCCCGCCGCGGCCCGGGCACGCTCGGAGCGGCCGCCGCCCGCGCCGGCCCGGGGGCGGGTCGTGGTGCTCTTGCGAGCCCGTCCGGCACCGGCCCGCGGCGTGTCGCGCCGATACAGCAGCACCCGCACGCCGCCCACCGCCAGGGTCAGCACGGTGGCCAGCGCCATCAGCGGGAAGCGATTCACCAGTGGGATGGCCAGATTGAGGATGATGTCCTTCTTCGAGGTGGAACCGTGGCCGACCAGTTGCTGGTAGGCGAGCGGGACCGCCACGAACAGCAGCAGCGGGGGCGTCACCATGGCGGTGAACAGGCCGCGATAACGCACCACGAGCGCGGTCAGCAGGCAGCCGGCGATATAGCAGCCGGCGAACATTCCGCTCAGTTCCTTGCGGTGGCTTCCGGCATCGAGAAAGAAGCCCACGAGTGTGCAGAACACCGCGACCAGAACCGCCGCCCCGGCCGGCAGGCCGGGCACCGCCGGAATGATCGAGCGGTGCGATGCGGGCACCCCGGATCGCTCGCGTTGGATAGCTGCCACGTAAAGCACACTATCGTTAGCGGCCCGACCGTGCGTCGAGGCCGGGCGGATCTGCTGGTTGATCTCTGGTTTCGGCAACGGCCACCGCGCGCGGCCACGACTCGATATGCCGGATCGCCGTCACCTCGCGGTCGCCGATATCGAGGTCGTGCAACCGGCGGGCGGTGACCATGACGCGGGATTCCACCGTCGCCACCGTCTGATTGAACGCTTCCACTGCCTTTCCCAGCTGCGCACCCAGCCGATCCAGATGGCTGCCGGTGGTATTCAGCCGCGCATACAGCTCCCGGCCCAGTTGCTGAATTGTTGCCACATCGCGCGAAAGGGCCTCCTGCCGCCAGCCGTAGGCAACCGTGCGCAGTAATGCGATGAGGGTGGTCGGAGTAGCGAGGATCACATTCCGGCCGAAGGCGTACTCCAACAGGCCCGCATCGGCGGTGAGCGCCGCGTCCAGGAACGGGTCGCCCGGCACGAAAAGCACCACGAATTCCGGAGATTGTTCGAAGGCCGCCCAGTAGTTCTTGTCGGACAGCTGATCCACATGGCCGCGCAGATGTTTGGCGTGCCGGGCGAGATGGTCGGTGCGCGCCCGCGGATCCTCGCAGCCCGTGGCATCGAGGTAGGCGGTCAGCGGCACCTTGGCGTCGACCACGATCTGCCGCTCGCCGGCCAACCGCACCACCAGATCCGGCCGCACACCCGCATCGCGGCCCGCACGAGTGACCTGGGTGTCGAAATCGCAGTGCCGGGACATGCCCGCGAGTTCGACGACGCGCTCCAACTGGATCTCCCCCCAGCGGCCACGGACCTGCGGCGCCCGCAGCGCCGACACCAGCTGCCCGGTCTGCACTGACAGCTGATGGGAGATCTGCTGCATACCCGCGACCTGTTCGCGCAGGCCCGAATACGCGTCGATCCGGTTGTGCTCGACCCGCCGCAGCTGATGGTCCAGCGCCCCCAGCGCCTCGCGCAGCGGATCCACCAGCCCGCCGACCGCGAGCGCGTTGCGCCGCGCCGCATCCTCCCCGGCCGCACTCAGCGACTGCCGCAGCACCTGTTCGTTGTCCCGCAGCGCCGACAACCGGGCCTCGGCGACCGCCGCCCGTTGCCCCGCCCGCGCGGCATGGCCCAGCCACCCGAGCCCCAGCCCGGCAGCGAACACCAACAGCAGCGCGAACAGCATCGGTGCGGTCATGGGTGCAGATAGTGCCCCATGCCTCCGACAAGTTCCGGCAACCCGGCAACCCTCGGGCGTCGACACGCGGTGCCCGCCGAAACCGGTGGCGCGGAGCGGGCATCGTAATCGGGGTCGTAATTGGGACAGCGCGGAGTGCCGGTTTCGAATTTGTCGGTGCCATCGCCTACGGTTTCGCGGCATGCGGATGCTGCACACGTCGGACTGGCATATCGGCCGTACCTTCCACGGCGTGGATCTGCTTGTGGACCAGGCACGTTCGCTGGAGTACCTCGCCGAGATCGTGGCCGAGCAGCGGGTCGATGTCGTACTCGTGCCCGGTGACGTGTACGACCGGTCGATTCCCGGCGCGGAGGCGATCGCCGTGTGCAATCGGGGTTTCGAGGCGATCCGCGCGGCGGGCGCGGTGATCGTCGCCACCTCCGGCAATCACGATTCGCCGACCCGGCTCGGCGCGCTGGGCAGTTTCGCGGCGGCGGGCGGGCTGCATCTGCGCACCACGGTGGCGGATGTCGACCGGCCGGTGCTGCTGTCCGACGAGTTCGGCGAGATCGCCTGTTACGGCATCCCGTATCTGGAACCGGAGATCACCCGGGTGGAACTGCAGGTGCCGCAGGCTCGCTCGCATGCGGACATCCTGGCGGCGGCCATGACCCGGATCCGGGCCGACCTCGACCGCCGTGGCAATCCGCGGTCGGTGATCCTCGCGCACGCCTTCGTGGTCGGCGGCGAGGCGACCGGTTCGGAGCGGTCCATCTCGGTCGGCGGCGTGGAGACGGTGCCGCTCGGCGCCTTCGACGGCATCGACTATGTGGCCCTGGGACACCTGCATTCGCCGCAGGTGCTGTCGGAGTCGGTGCGCTACAGCGGTTCCCCGCTGCCGTACTCGTTCGGCGAGCGTTCGCACCGGAAGGCGGTGTGGGTGCTGGATCTGGACGGCGACGGTCTGAAAGAAGTGGTGCGGCACGAGATTCCGCGGGTGCGCGGACTGACCCAGCTCACCGGCGAACTCGACCGGCTGCTCACCGATCCCGGCCACGCCGAGGCCGAGGACCACTACGTCTCCGCACAGCTCACCGACCATGCGCGCCCGGTCGACGGCTTGCGCCGGCTGCGCGAACGCTTCCCGCACGCCGTACACGTGGAATGGTCACGGCCGGAGGGCAATCCGGAACTGCGCTACCGCGAGCGCGTGCACGGCCGCCGCGACAGCGAAGTGGCGCACAGCTTCCTCACCGACGTCCGCGGCACACCCACCCCCGGCGAGATGCGGTGGCTGGAACGCGCGCTCGCCACCGCCACCGCCGAGCGCGCCACCGAGGCGGTGGCCGCCACCGCTCTGGTCGAAGGGCTGACGGCATGAGCGGCCGGGAGCCCGACGCGGCAGGCGCGGACCGCTCCATAGTGGCGGGTCCGAGTGGCGGCGGCGCCACGGGTGGGCGCGCGTGAGGCTGCATCGGCTGGAGATGACGGCATTCGGCCCGTTCGCCGAGACCTCGATCGTCGATTTCGACGAACTCGGCGCGGACGGACTGTTCCTGTTGCACGGGCAGACCGGTGCGGGCAAGACGACGGTGCTGGATGCCATAGCCTTCGCGTTGTACGGTCGCGTGCCCGGGGCCCGCGGAGAGAGCAAGCGGCTGCACTCCGATCATGCCGACGCGCAGACGCCTCCCCGGGTGTCGCTGGAGGCGACGCTCGGCGGTCGGCGCTTGCGGCTGATCCGCACCCCGGAATTCCGGCGTCCCAAGAAGCGCGGCACCGGCTGGACCGACGAGAACGCCACCGCCACACTGGAATGGCTCGACGGCCGCGGGCCGCACCTGTCCCGGATCCCGGACATCGGTGACGAGGTGAACCGCCTGCTCGGCATGAGCGCCGATCAGTTCTTCCAGGTGGTGCTGTTGCCGCAGGGCGATTTCGCCCGATTCCTGCGCTCGGACAACGAGGATCGCGAACGCCTGCTGGAAAAGCTGTTCGACACCGAACGTTTCGGCACCGCCGAACAGTGGCTCGCGAATCGGCGGCGGGAGAGCGGCGCCGAGGTGGAGACCCACCGCCAACACATCGACCGGTTGGTAGCCCAGGTCGGTGTCGCCGCGGGCCTGAGCGCGACCGAAACCGTCGGCCCGCTCGAGTCGGTCGACTGGTCACAGCAACTCCTGGACACCGCGCGCACCACGGTCGCCACCGCCGCGACGGAACTCGAACGCTGCCAAGCCGAGTCGAGCCGGGCCCAGACCGCCGCCGAGGAACAACGCCGCCTGCACGACCTGCACCGCCGCCTCACCGCCGCCCGCACCCAACTCGAAACGCATCGCGCCGCCACACCACACCACACCGCGCTGCGAGACGAACTGGATCGGGCGCGCCGCGCCGAACCCGTGGCCACCGCTCTCGGCGACGCCCGCACCGCCGCGGTGACCCATCGCCGGCGCACCGACGAGACCCGCACCCGCGCCGAAACCCTCGCCACCCGCCTGCTCGAACCGCCGAGCGCCGAACTCGCCGGAACATCATGGGCCGCAGCAGATCTGGCGGCGAACGAACTCGCGGGCACCGAGCTGGCCCCGGACCTCACCGCTCTCGTCACCGCGGAATCGGCGAGCACGGACCTCCGGGCCGAGCGGGACACGACGTCCGCTGTCGGCGCGGGAACGAGATCTGCTGTTCTCGTCACCGCCGCCGACACCGCGCTTGTTCGACAGAGCGGCGACCACTCGAAACACGGTGAACGCAAAGAGCTTTCGAAAGGACAGAACCCGCCGGTCGAGTCCGGGTCCGCAGAAGTGCGCACGCTCGATGTGAGCACTGTCGAGGTGGCGGATCCGGTCGACAACTCGTCCGTCGAGGGCTCCGGACTTGCGAGTGCGGTCGAGGACTCATCCGTCGAAGGCTCCAGGCTTGCCAGTTCGGCTGGCGCCTCGTCTGTAGCGGACCTTGGCCTTGTGAGTTCGGTCGGCGACTCGTCCGTCGAAGACTCTGGACTTGCGAGTTCGGCTGGTGCCTCGCCCATCGATGGCTCCGGGCTTGCGAGTGAGGTCGGCAATTTGTCCGCCGAGAACTCCGAACTTGCCTTTTCGGCTGGCGACTCGTCCGTTGAGAGCCCAGGGCTTGCGAGTGCGGTCGGCGACTCGTCAGCCGAGGACTCCAGGCCCGCGCAGGGGCATGATCTCGGAATCCCTCCGAAACCTTCTGTGCACAAAGATGTTTCGTCCGGCGCATCAGATGGCTCGACGGACGATCGGACGACGCTCACCCAGGGTGTGCGCTCGCCGGAGGCTTCTTCCGGCGTGATCGAACTCGAACTGTTCTCGGTCGCGATCGATGAGATCGATCGTAATTCTGCTGCGCCACAGATGGTTTCGCAGGAAGTCGATCCGGGCGAGCAGCCCCCGGCGGGGCGCAAGAAGGCCGCACGCGGCCGGAAGAACGCTCGGCGCACCGCCGACGACCGGCCTCGTCGAGTCGACGAGGCTGCTCTTCTCTGGGAACCCAGCGATGACGAGCCCGGCCTGTTCGCCATGGATGCCGTCCTGGTCGATGCAGCGGTCAGCGAGACCGGTGACTCGGCGGCGGTGGGTGAGGCCGGTGATTCGGCATCTGCGAGCGACTCCGGTGACTTGTCCTCGGCGGGCGGGACCGGTGACTCGTCGGAGTCGGCCGGGGTGAAGGCGAACTTGCACGGTGAACTGCGAGGTGCCGCAACCGATTCGGAGCTTGTCGGGACCGCGGGATCCACAGTGGCCGGGCAACGTGTGCCGGTCGAGTCGGGAGTTCCGGGCGAGGCGGGTGCCGAACGGATTTCGGATGATGTGCCCCGACCGGAGCTTGACGCAATCGACGTTTCGGCGTCGATGCGAGACACGGCCGAGAAGTCCGCGCTGGGCGAGGCGTCCGACGGTTCGGGTGACCCGATTGCGGCCGAAGCCGGTTCGGAACCGGTGGGGGAGCGGACCTCCGGGTTGGTGGTGGCCATTGCCCGTTGGTCCGCGCAGATCGGGGCCCTGGACGAGGTGCGGGCCGACGCAGAGTCGGCGGAACGGCTGGCCCGGGAACTGGCCGAATTGCGCGGGGAGCAGGGGAAAGTCGCCGCGCGGCTGGAGCGGTGTGGTCAGCGACACGCGCAGTTGCCGGAGGAGATCCGGACGGCCGAGACGCGGCTGCGGGAGTCCTCGGACGCGCTGGCGGCGCTGCCCGGGTTGTCGGCGGAGAGCGAACGGTTGCGCACCGCCGCGCGGGCCGCGATCGAATTGGTCGAGCGCCGAGCGCAATCGGAGCCGGCTCGCGCCGAGTACGAGGCCGCACGGGTAGCGCATGTGGACGCCCGGGAACGCACACTCGATGTCCGGGAACGGCGGCTCGCGGGCATGGCCGCGGAGCTGGCCGGCGCGCTCGACGACGGAATGCCTTGTGCCGTATGCGGTTCGCTGGAGCATCCGGCCCCGGCGAGCACGGCGGCGACCACGGCGACCAAGGAGGACGAGGAAAGAGCCGTGGCGGCCGAACGGGCCGCGGAGGGTGCACGCGATCGTGCCCTGGCGCGCAGTACCGATCTGGCACGGCAGATCGAGGTGCTGGTGGAGCGCGGCGGCGACGTCGACCGAGCGGAACTGGCCGTCACGCTGACCGACATCACGCAACGCCACGATGCGGCGCGGGCCGCGGCCGCACGCACCGACGATCTGACCGTCGCACTGGCCCGCCTGCGCAGCGAGGAAACACGGCTGCAGGATGAGCTGCGCGAACTGGAAGGCCGGGCAACGGCGGTCGCCGCCGGAATCGTGGCGGCGGATCGGCGTTCGGCCGAACTCACCGAGCGACTGCGGCTCGCCGCCGGAGCCGACGGCACCGTGGAGCGGCGGCGAGCCCGGCTGGAGGCGCTGGTCCGGGAAGCCTCGGAACTGCGCGAGGCCCGTGCCGAATCGGCGACCGCACGGGACCAACTGCTGACGGCGGCACGCCGGGTGGAACAGCTCGGACGCGCATCCGGCCTGATCACCGGGCCCGGCACTGTGGTGGCAGCCGGCGCGAGCGAACCCGATTACGCCGTACTGAGCAGCCACGCGGGGGTGGTCGACGCGGCCACTCGAACCCCGCAGCAGCAGACGGTGATCGATGCGGAGCTGGCCGCCGCCGACCGCACCCGCGCCTACGCCGAGGCAGTGCTGGCGGAGCCGGACATCCAGGCCGCCGCCACGGCGGTACCGGGCGACCCGGAAACTGCGGAGGCACTGGTCGTGCGAACTCGCGCGGCGCTGGACACTGCCGTCGCAGGCCATGCGGAGGCGGCCCGACGGGTGACCCTGCTGGAGGATCTCGGCGGCCAACTGTGGGCCGCGGTGGACCGCATCGCCCCGATGCAGCGCGCACACGACGAACTGGCCGGACTCGCGGAGGTGGTCGCCGGTCGTGGGGAGAACAACCGGCGAATGTCGTTGCGCTCCTATGTACTCGCCGCGCGGCTGGAGGAAGTGGCGCTGGCCGGATCGGTCCGCCTGCGCCGGATGTCCGGCGGCCGTTACGAATTCGTGCACAGCGACGCCGCCGGCTCGCACGGCCGCCGCGGTGGCCTGGGCCTGGACATCCGCGACGACTACACCGGAGCGATCCGCCCGGCGAAAACCCTGTCCGGCGGCGAAACCTTCATGGCCTCACTGGCTCTGGCGCTCGGACTGGCCGACGTGGTGGCCGCGGAATCGGGCGGCCTGGTCCTGGACACACTGTTCATCGACGAGGGCTTCGGCAGCCTCGACGCCGACACCCTCGACGCGGTCATGGGCGTCCTGGACGAATTACGTTCCGGCGGACGGGTGGTCGGCATCGTCAGCCACGTCGACGAGATGCGGCAACGCATCCCCAGCCGCCTGCACGTGGTACGAACCCCCACCGGATCCCACCTACACGCCACGGTCGCTTGAACCGCCACGTCGGCCGCTCGGAATGGGTTTCGGCCATGCTGGCTGCTCGGGATGGGCATAAGCCGTGTCGGTCGCTTGCGAGGGGTTTCCGCCACGCTGGCCGCGGGGGGCCGTCCGCGGCGTCGTCGCGCGGGCCGTGCGTGGTCGTGAGGGGCGTCCGCCATGCTGGTCGCTCGGGATGGGCGTCGGCCAGGTTGGCCGCTTGCGAGAGGTGTCCGCCATGCTGGCCGCTTACGAGGGGTCGGCTGCTAGTGAGGGGGCGTCCGCCACGCTGGCCGCTCGTGAGCGGCGTCCGCCACGTCGGCGCTCGTGAGGGGGGCCGCCACGTCGGTCGCTCGTGAGGGGCGTCCGCCACGCTGGCCGCTCGTGAGGGGTGTCCGTCACGTCGGCCGCTCGTGAGGAGCTTCGGCCACATCGGCCCCTCGGGATGGGTATCCGTCACGTCGGTCGTTTGCGAGGGGCGTCGGCCACGTCGGCTGTTCGTGAGGGACATCTGCCATGTCGGCCGTCCGCGACGGACACTGCACCGAGCCGACCGACCGAATCATGGCTCTGCATTGCCGAATTCACCCGGGCCGCATTCACCCGGCGACCCGCCGACAGCGGCGCGGCACCGACTCCGCCGTCCGCTCGGATGTTCGCGGCGGCGTCGGCATCTCACGGTCGGGGTGGTGCGCTCATCCGGGGCCGGTCCAGTGGACCGAACAACGTCGGCTCGAACGGCTTTCCATCGCAGAGCAACTCATAGCCGGGGCTGGTGGTCCACATGGCGGCGTGCAGCCGGCGCAGCAGCATCTCGGGCGGGGCGAAGTCGAACGACAGTGTGCGGGTGGCCGATTCCCAGTTCTCGCCTGCCGCGGAGGCCGCTGGACCGGCGCGCAATTGGGATACGAGCGTGGCCCGCATGACCTCGATGTTTCCGCCCCCGGAGAACGACAAGCAGTCGTGCCATGAGGGTAGGCCGCTCATGATCTCGAGCGCCTCGGTGAGGCCGTACCCGATCACGCCTGCCGACCCCTCGGAAGAGGCATAGAGCACCGGACGGATCGGTGCGGGTTCGCCGCAGAGGAAGAACGAGCCGCCGGTGTAGTCGCCCGCCACCGAGGTCAGCGGCAGGCCGGAGGTGAGTCGGTAGTCTTCGTCCATCCCATTGCGCGCCCGGACCGGCGTGAACCGGCATACCTGCCAGATCACCTCCGCAAGATCGGCATCCGTCGCGAGCACATCGAGGATTGCTTGATCGTGCATCAGGCCACACTATCGGCGGCCGCCGACATCCCGGTCGACCGTCGATCCGAACAGCTTGCACCGGAACGGAATTCGCTCGATCAGGGGACGAGCGACTCCCTTGTTGCCGGTCGACGCCGTCCGTCAGCGGCGGGCGGCCAAGGGCATGCCGCGGTTCATCATGGCGGGGGCGCCGAGGCGGGCGGGGGCGGTGCGTTCGGCCAGGGCACGCTTCCACATGTGCATGGACAGGTAGGAGCGCCAGGGGGCCCAGCGGCCGGTGTCGGCGAGGTCGATGCCGAACAGGGCGGCGCCGCGGCGGACCACCAGGTCGGTGTGCAGCAGGATGTCGGGGTCGGCGAGCAGTCGCATCGTCACGTAGTCGGCGGTCCAGGGGCCGACACCGTCCAGGGCGAGCAGGTCGCGGCGGATGTCGGCGGCGGTGCGGCCGGAGTGCAGGACCAGGTCGCCGGAGGCGAGGGCGCGGGCGACGTTGATGATCGAGGCGGTGCGTCGGGTCGGGCCGGTCAGTACGTCGGCGCCGCGTTCGGCGATGGTCTCGGCGGAGGGGAACAGGTACGGCATCGGGCCGGGGATGGGGTCGCCGAGGGTTTCCACCAGGCGGGCGGTGTGGGTGGTCGCCGCCGAGACGGAGATCTGCTGGCCGATCATGGTGCGCAGCAACAACTCCGGGCCGTCGAAGCAGCCCGGCACCCGGATGCCGGGGCTGAAGGGCATGCGGCCGCGGCGATTTCCGGCGTCGAGGGCGTCGTCGATACCGACCGGATCGGCGTCCAGGTCGAGCAGGTGCCGCAGCCGTGCCACCGTCGGCGCGAGGTCGCGCATGTCGTGCAGGGTCAGGCCGGCGCGGACGTGGCCGGGCAGGACCTGCAGCCGGACCGTCGCATAACCGTGCGGGGTGCGCAGGGCCCGGGTGTAGGTGCCGTCCTCCCACTGCTCCAGGCCGGGTACCGCGTGCGCGGACAGGAACCACTCGAGCCACGAGCGGTCCAGCGGCTCCCGGTAGGGCAGGCGCAGCGTCAGCAGGCCGTTCACGGTCGGGCCGTTGCCGTTGGGGATGGCGTCGCCGCGTAGTCGGCGCGACTCCTCGCGCAGGGTGGTCGGGCTGACCGCGAACACCTCGCGCACGGTGTCGTTGAACTGCCGGATGCTGGCGAAGCCGGCCGCGAAGGCGATGTCGGACATCGGCATTCGCGTGGTCTGGATCAGCAGGCGGGCGGTGTGGGCGCGGTGGGCGCGGGCCAGGGCCAGCGGTCCGGCGCCGAGTTCCGCGGACAGCACCCGGGTCAGCTGCCGTTGCGAATAGCCGAGGGCGTCGGCGAGCGCGGGTACGCCGCCGCGCTCGATCACGCCGTCGGCGATCAGCCGCATCGCCCGGGCGGCGAGGTCGGCGCGGGTGTTCCACAGCGGGGAACCGGGGGCGGCGTCGGGGAGGCAGCGGCGGCACGCCCGGAACCCACTCTGCTGGGCGGCGGCCGCCGTGGGTAGGAACGTGACGTTCGAGCGTTTCGGAGTGATAGCAGGACAGGATGGCCGACAGTAGATCCCGGTCGTGCGCACCGCTGTGACGAACTGCCCGTCGAATCGGGCGTCACGGGTCGCTACAGCACGGTAACAGCGCTCGAAGTCCAGACCGTTCGCACTCACGCAGTCCACCATGTCAGTCTCAGCGCCCGAGCGCTAGCGGTATTCAGTCATCTGTCCCGGGTCCTATCGTTCGAATATCATTCGTTTTTGCTATCAATCAGATAGCTATTTGTGTGCTGATTACCGCGCCGGAGAGCTCGGTGGGATCAGCAGCAGCGGTTGACCGGATTGCGATCTGCCGCGTCATGACGCTCGCGCCAGTATTCGCGTTCGGTGGGTATCGGACATTCTGGATGGTTGCGCCGGAGATGCTCGACGTATCGGGCATAATCCTGGCCGCCCAGGACCGCGTTGAGGTACGACGCGAGCGCGCGGCCCGCGCGCACGACGGTCCGGAGGGGACCGCCGAGCGCATCGGACCGCGCGGCGTTCGTCGGCACGGGAGTCAATCCACGGCCAGGGCGTGTGCCGCCCCCGGAATCCGGACCTTGCCGGCCCGCGCCAGCTCGTCCCATTCCTGTTGCACTTCCTTCTCGGTCTCGGTGGTGGCGAATCCGGTGGGACCGAAGATCTTCGACGGCACCTCCGGTGTCTCGGTGGTGGGTCCGCCGCCCTGGCGCAGGGCCCGGACGCAGACGATCACGCCGACCACCGCGACCAGCAACACCAGCACCGCGAAGACGATCGACAGGGTGCCCTGGATATAGGTGTTGCGAATGATCTTGCCGAAATCGGAGATCTGCTTGTCCAGGGCCGGGAAACTGGTGACGCCCTTGGGAAGTTGATGCGCGTCGCGTGCGGCGAGGAACGCGTCACGCTTGGCGATGGTGTCCGAGTGCAGTTTCCAGTAGCCCAGCTTCGGATCGTGCGAGAAGATCTTCTGCCAGGACGCCGTCATCGTGACGATCAGATCCCACGCCAGTGGCAGCGCCGGGATCCACGCCCATTTCACCAGGCCCTTCTTCACCACGATCACGAGGACGACGGTCAGCGCGACCGCGGCCAGCAGCTGGTTGGAGATGCCGAACAGCGGATACAGCGTGTAGATACCGCCCAGCGGATCGGTGACACCCATCAGCAGCACCGAACCCCAGCCCGCGACCACGATCGCCGCGCACAGCCAGGCGCCCGGCCGCCACGACGGATCCTTGAAGCGGCGCAGCGGGCCGCCGAGGTTGCCCAGCGTGTCCGACAACATGAATCGGGCCACCCGGGTGCCGGCGTCGATGGTGGTGAGGATGAACAGCGCCTCGAACATGATCGCGAAGTGGTACCAGAACGACTTGAGCCCGGATCCGCCGATCAATCGCTGCATGACCTCCGACATGCCGACCGCGAGGGTGGGTGCGCCGCCGGTGCGCGAGTAGATGGCCGTCTCGCCGACATCCTTGGCGGCCTGGTCGAGCTGGGCCGCGCTGATCGGATTGCCGCCCAGGCCCAGG
The DNA here is from genome assembly GCF_000381925.1 of Nocardia sp. BMG111209. Taxonomy (NCBI): domain Bacteria; kingdom Bacillati; phylum Actinomycetota; class Actinomycetes; order Mycobacteriales; family Nocardiaceae; genus Nocardia; species Nocardia sp. BMG111209. The sequence continues at coordinate 4,810,610 of NZ_KB907307.1, read as the reverse complement.
GCATTCACCTTGTCCGCCGCGGCCTGCGCGGTGGTGAGGCCGCCGCTGTTGATCGCGAAGTAGAGGTGCTGGTCCAGGATCGAGGCGGCGATGATCGCCATGACCGCGACGAAGGATTCCATCAGCATGCCGCCGTAGCCGATCATGCGCGCCTGCGACTGCTTCTGGAGCAGCTTCGGCGTGGTACCCGAGGAGACCAGCGAGTGGAATCCGGACAGCGCACCACAGGCGATCGTGATGAACAGGAACGGGAACAGACTGCCCGCGAAGGCCGGACCGTTGGAATTGCCGGCGAACTGGGAGATCGCGGGCGCGTGCAGCACCGGCGCGGTGACGACGACGCTGACCGCGAGCAGCACGATGGTGCCGATCTTCATGAAGGTCGACAGATAGTCGCGCGGCGCCAGCAGCAGCCACACCGGGAGCACCGAGGCGATGAAGCCGTAGACGATGAGGATCCAGGAGATGGTGGTGCCGGACATGGTGAAAAGGTCACGGCCCCAACCGGAATCGCCGACCCAGCGGCCGGAGATGATGATCAGCAGCAACAGTACGAAGCCGGCGATCGAGATCTCCCCGACCTTGCCCGGCCGGACGAAGCGCAGATAGAGACCCATCAGGATGGCCAGCGGGATGGTCATCGCGATCGAGAAGACACCCCACGGGCTGCCGCCGTGCAACTTGCCGTCCGGGCCGGTGGTGGCCGCCAGCGCCTGCACCACGACGATGCCGAGCACCGCCAGCAGGATCACCATGATGACCAGTACCGCGATCAGGGCCGCGATGCCGCCGACCACACCCAGCTCGTCGCGGGCCATCTGCCCGAGGGAGCGGCCGCGGCGTTTCACCGAGGCCCACAACACCATGTAGTCCTGTACCGCGCCGGCCAGGACCACGCCGACGACGATCCAGATCGTGCCCGGCAGATATCCCATCTGGGCGGCGAGGACGGGCCCGACCAGCGGTCCGGCGCCGGCGATGGCCGCGAAATGGTGACCGAACAGGACCCGCCGGTCCATCGGCATGTAGTCCTTGCCGTTCTCCAATTCCTCGGCCGGAGTGGCGGTCCGGTCGTCCGGCTTGGTGATCTTCCATTCGATCAGCCGGGCATAGAACTGGTACGCGACGATGTAGGTGCAGACCGCGGCCAGCACGATCCAGACGGCGTTGACGTTCTCGCCGCGGGCGATCGCGAGTACGGCCCAGGCGGCGGCGCCGAGAATCGCGACGACGAGGAAGATGCCCTTCTTCGCCGGGGACAGCGGGGAACGATCCACGACCCCCACGGGGGGTAGGTCGGGGTCTGTCCGGAGGTATTCGATGGTCGCCATGGCGAGCAACTCTCCTGGTGGTCGTGCGTGGTCCTGCGGAAATCGGTCACACCGTAACCGAGCGCGAAAACCCATTGGTCCGACTTAAGCAAGTCTGAACATTGCCCTCCGGTAGGGGTTGCCTACCCGAGCGAGCTGGCCGGAACCCGCTGATCGACACGTTCGGGCCGGCCGCTCGACCTCTGCCGGGCACGCGAATTCGGGCACGCCGGACAGGCCCGCGTGTCGGCGGGTGCGGTGTGTGCGCGGTCCGTAAGCTCCGGACCTGTTCCGCGGCCGGGCCGATGGTGTCGCCGCTCCGCCGCGTTCGCGCTCGTCCTGTCCCGTGCCTCAGGTTTTCCGGCGGAAGGAGATGTGTTGGCGTCGCGACTGCCCCGCCGCACGCTGCTCCGGTCGGCCCTCGCCGCACCCGCCGTCGCCACTTTCGGGACGGCCTGCGGTGGTGGGGCCGACGACGCGGTCACCTTCTTCTTCCAGGCCCGGCCGGAGGAGGCGCGGGCTCGCCTGCGGATCATCGACGCCTTCGCCGCGCGGCATCCCGGAATTCGCCTCCGCATCATCATGTCCGGCCCCGACCCGATGCAGCAGATGCTGACCTACTGTGCCGGTGGCCGGTGCCCGGACGTCCTGATGGCGTGGGAGCTGCTGTACGCGGGCCTGGCCGAGCGCGGCGTGCTGCTGGATCTGCGCACGCTGCTGGACCGCGAACCGGAATACGCGGAACAGCTTCGCGCGGAGTCGTATTCGACGCTCTACGACACGTTCGGCTACGGCGGCGGGCAGTACGCGCTGCCGGAGCAGTGGTCGGGAGTGTTCCTCTACTACAACCGGAAGCTGTTCGCCGAGGCCGGAATCCGGCCGCCGGGCCGCTGGGCCGACGCCTGGACCTACGACGAATTCCTCGCTGCCGCACAGGCCACCACGCGCCGCGACCACGACGGCCGGATCCGGCACTGGGGTTTCGCGGACGGCTGGGTGCCCTACTACTCCGCCGCCTGCTTCGGAATGAACAACGGCGCAACGTGGTTCAGCCCCGCGGTACGGCCGGAGCGGGTGAACCTGGGTGATCCCCGCTTCGCGGCGGGTATGCAGTTCTACGCCGATCTCGCGGTGCGGCACGGGGTGGCGCCGAGCGTCGCGGACCGGCAGGCGATGGCCGCGCCGGACCTGTTCGCCCGCGGCCGCGCGGCCATGCTGCTGGGCGGGCACTGGCTGTTTTCGGAATTCGCCGGACGCGACGATCTCGACTTCGACGTCACCGTGCTCCCGGTCGGCCCGCACGGCGGACCCGCCGCGGTCACCGACGTCGGCTGCACCGGCCTGGCCATCGCCGCGGACAGTCCGCACCGCGAAACTGCCTGGGAATTCGTGAAATTCGCGACCGGACCGGAGGGTCAGGCGCTCGTCGCCGAATCCGGGCTGTTCGTACCGGTACTCCGATCCGCCATGGGCTCGGCCGGTTTCGCGGCGGCGCACCGGCGGATCGGCAATCTGGCGGTGTTCACCGACGGGCCGGATCATTCCCGCCCGCTGGCGGTCACCCCGGTGTGGGGGAAGGTGGACGCGCTGCTGGCCCGGCACTGCAACCGGGTGTTGCGCGGTGCGGCGAGCGCGGACTCGCTGGCGGCCGCGGCGCCCGATATCGACACCCTGCTGGGAGCGCGCTCATGAGCGGCCCCGTCCGGCGCGACCCGATCGACATTCGCAGCCACGCCGCCGAATTCGTGGCTGTTCCGCCACCGGCCCGGGGCGCCGACCGGGCTGCGGTGAGCGGGCCGGTGGACACGGCACCCGAGCGCACCGAATGCGTCTGCGCCGAGGGAAGTCTCGCCGGGTGCGCCGGCCGATGCGGGCCGGTGGGTGCGGCGGGCGACCGGACCGGTCGCCGTCCCTCTTCCGCGCTGCGTCGGCACCGGGCACGGGCCGGAATGCTGTTCGTCGCCCCGAATCTGGCCTCCGTGCTGATATTCCTGGTGTTCCCGCTCGGGTTCTCGCTGTATCTCAGCTTCCATTCGTGGGATCTGTTCCGGCCCATGCGATTCGCGGGGCTCGGCAATTATCGGCAGCTGTTCGGCGACCCGTTGTTCTATGTGGCGCTGCGCAACACCGGGGAATTCACCGTCCTCACCCTGCTGCCGACGGTGGTGATCAGTCTGCTGACCGCCGCGGCGCTCAACCGCCGGTTGCCGGGCATCGGCCTGTTCCGGACCTTGGCATTCCTGCCGCTGGTCGCCTCCACCGTGGCGATGGCGGTGGTGTGGCGATTCCTGTTCGCCACCGACGCCGGTGCGGTCAACCTGCTGCTGCGGCTGTTCGGGCTGAAACCCGTTGCCTGGCTGAGTGATCCGAGCGCCGCCATGGTCGCGCTGAGTATCGTCACCGTCTGGCGGAGCGTGCCGTTCGCCACCGTGGTCCTGCTCGCCGCCATGCAGGGTATTCCGGCGAACCTGTACGAGGCCGCCCGGATCGATGGCGCCGGCCGCTGGCGGCGGTTCCGCTCCGTCACCGTGCCGCTGATCCGCGGGGCGCTGTCGTTCGTCCTGGTGATCACGGTGATCAATTCGGTGCAGGCCTTCGACCAGGCCTACGCCCTCACCGACGGCAACGGCGGCCCCGAGACGGGTACCTATGTGCTCGGGATCATGTTGTTCCAGAACGCCTTCGGCTTCTACGAGATCGGTTACGCGGCCGCACTGGCCTGGGTGATGTTCGCGCTGCTGCTGGCGCTCACCCTGTTCCAGCTGTGGCTGGCGCGCCGGGACGAGGACCTCGGGTGATCGCGGTCCGGGCGCGCCGGGAGCTGATCCGGCGCCTGTGGCACGGCGCGCTGGCGTACGCGGCGCTCGTGGTGATCGGCTGGTGCGCCGTCGCGCCCCTGCTCTGGGCACTGGCGGCCTCGCTGAAAAGCGAAGGCGCGGTGAGCGATCCGAATCCGATTCCGGACCGTCCGCAGTGGTCCAACTACGGCCGGGTCTTCGGCGTGCTGCCGCTGGGTCGCATGCTGCTCAACACCGCCGGTTACGCGGCCTGCGTCACCGCCGGGCAGGTGCTGTTCTGCTCGCTGGCCGGATATGCCTTCGCCCGCTTGCGTTTTCCCGGTCGCGAGGCGCTGTTCGTGGCCTACCTGGCGACCCTGATGGTGCCCCTGACGGTCACGGTCATCCCGCAGTTCGTGTTGATGCGCAGCCTCGGCTGGGTGGATACGCCGTGGGCGATGATTGTGCCCGGTCTGTTCGGCTCCGCCTTCGGTACCTATCTGATGCGGCAGTTCTTCCGCACACTTCCAGCGGAATTGGAGGAGGCCGCCATTCTGGACGGCTGCACGACCTGGCAGATATATTGGAGAGTTCTTCTGCCGCACGCCCGTTCGGCGGTCACGGTGCTGGCGGTGCTCACCTGGATCACGGTCTGGAACGATTTCCTGTGGCCGCTGGTGATGATCCAGCGCACCGAGATCGCCACCGCGACCCTGGGACTCGTGCAACTACAGGGCCAATACCACACGGATTGGTCACTGCTGATGGCCGCGGCCCTCCTCGCTCTGGCCCCGTTGCTGCTGGTCTACGCGATGGCGCAGAAGACCTTCGTCCGTGGCATCGCACAGTCCGGACTGGCTGGTCGGTAACGAGCAAAGCTATATCCGAGCAACCTCCGTGATTGTCTTGTCAATCAGCACTCGGTCTGCAAGTCTGTGAATCGTCATCCGCACACGGAGAGAACCCCATGAAGTATTTCCTGTGGGTAGTGCTGCCCTACAGCGCATTTGCGCTGTTCGTGGCAGGCCACTTCTGGCGCTTCCGACACGACCGCTTCGGTTCCGATCGGCGCGGAACCGGCACGCGGATCGAGGGAACCGGTGCCACGTTGTTCCGGTCCGGCATCCTGATCGTCATCGTCACCCGCCTTCTCGTGGTGTCGTTCCCGGCGTTGCACTCCCAGCCCTACGGCGCCGCCCACATGACGGTCATCGTGTTCGAGGTACTCGGCTCGGCGCTGACGATCAGCGGCGCGGTACTTCTCGCGGTGCCGCACATGATCGCGGGCACCCAGCGCTCACTGGTCTCCCCGATCGACCGCCTCACCGTCCCCGTCCTGATCCTCGCCCTGTTGTCGGGCCTGCTGGTCCAGTTCGGCTCGGACTCCTACCTCGGTGAATATCGCACCGCCGGAACACTTTTCGAATGGTTCCGCTCCCTGATCACCCTGCACCCGCACCCCGCCGCCATGCAGTCCGCCCCCGTCCCCTACCAACTCCGCGGCCTGATCGTCACCCTCCTCATCGCCATCTGGCCCTACACCCGCCTCTCCGGCATCCTCGCCGGCCCACTCCTCCACTGGTGTGGCCGCCTGTACCGGGCCGCGCAGTCGCGTCCGTTGAAACGGTTGCGGCAGTAGGTGATCCACGATCATCTGCCTTGCTGCTACGGGGCGATGAGCCGGTACCGCCGCGCTCTCACTCGCTGCGGTTCCGGTTCCACAGCTGATGCGTCAGACCGCTTGCTGTGCTGATGGACTCGACACTGAATCGCTCTTCCAGGCCGGTGAGGTGATCCCAGATCCGAACACCGGCACCGAGCACGATCGGAATGATCGACACGTGCAGAAAATCAATGAGATCGGCCTGGAGGAACTCGCTCACGGTGGACGGCCCGCCGCCGATCCGGACGTCCAACCCGCCGGCCGCATCGTGCGCCAAGCGAAGCGCCTCCTCGGGTGAGGCGTCCACGAAGTGGAAACTGGTGCCGTTGTCGAACTCGAGAGTTGCGTGCGGGTAATGGGTCAGAACGAAGACCGGGGTGCGGAAGGGCGGTGCGTCTCCCCACCATCCCGTCCAGCCGTCGTCCGGCCATTCGCCCGCTTGCGGGCCGAACTTGCGCCGACCCATGATCTCCGCCCCGATACCCTGGCCCCACATGCTGAACATGGCGCGGTCCACGGTCACCGGTTCGTCTATTCCGTGAATGCCGTGGATGACGCGTCCGTCGAACTTGCCGAACAGCGCTCCTGCCCCACCGATCGGCGCTTCGAACGTCACGTGATCGCCGGCGGCATACCCGTCCGAGGAGACGAAGAGGTTGTGGACTCGCGTACGGGACACAGTGGCTCCCAAACATGTAGTTGCAAGAAACGCGGCTAGACGTTGAAGCGGAACTCGACCACGTCGCCGTCGGCCATGGTGTAGTCCTTGCCCTCCATGCGGACCTTGCCCGCGGCGCGGGCGGCGGTCATGGAGCCGGTGGCGACGAGGTCGGTGTAGGAGACGATTTCGGCCTTGATGAAGCCGCGTTCGAAGTCGGTGTGGATGACGCCGGCGGCCTTGGGGGCCGTGTCGCCCTGGTGGATGGTCCAGGCTCGGGCTTCCTTGGGGCCTGCGGTGAGGTAGGTCTGGAGGCCGAGGGTGTGGAAGCCGGCCCGGGCCAGGGCGTGCAGGCCGGGTTCGGTCTGGCCGATGGATTCCAGGAGTTCCAGGGCGGATTCGTCGTCCAGTTCCAGGAGTTCGGATTCGACCTTGGCGTCGAGGAAGACGGCGTCGGCGGGGGCCACGGCGGCGGTCAGTTCGGCCACCCGGGCGGCGTCGGTGAGGACCGATTCGTCGGCGTTGAAGACGTAGAGGAACGGCTTCAGGGTGAGGAGGGAGAGTTCGCGGAGCAGGTCGGCATCCACGCGGTCGCGCGCGGCGAAGAGGGTGGTGCCGTCGTTCAGGATTTCCTGGGCGGCCTTCGCGGCGTCGAAGACCGGTTTGCGGTCCTTCTTGACCTTGGCTTCCTTCTCCAGGCGGGGGACCGCCTTCTCGAGGGTCTGCAGGTCGGCGAGGATCAGCTCGGTCTCGATGATCTCGATGTCCGCGAGCGGGTCGACCCGGCCGTCGACGTGGACCACATCGTCGTCGGCGAAGACGCGCACGACCTGGCAGATCGCGTCGGCCTCGCGGATGTTGGCGAGGAATTTGTTGCCGAGGCCCGCGCCCTCGGAGGCACCCTTCACGATGCCCGCGATGTCGACGAACGACACCGTCGCGGGCAGGATCCGGGCCGATCCGAAGATCTCCGCCAGCTTGTCCAGCCTCGGATCCGGCAGCGGGACCACGCCGACGTTGGGCTCGATGGTGGCGAACGGGTAGTTCGCAGCGAGCACGTCGTTCTTGGTCAGCGCGTTGAACAGGGTCGACTTGCCGACGTTGGGCAGGCCGACGATTCCGAGGGTGAGACTCACGAGAGTGGGAGTCTACCGGGCCGCGGCGGTCGGCCGTCGCGCGCACGGCCCGATCACTTGCGTGGCATCACCGTGACGACCGTGCCGTCGGTATCCGCCGCCAGGTACGCGCCGCCGTAGTCGTCGGTCAGGTAGACCCGGATGGTCGGGCGGTCGTCGTTGAACGTCCACGCGGGGTCGATGATGATGTAGCGCATGGTGGGATTCGGGACGCCCAGTTGTGCGTCGGCGGCGTCCAGCAGGGCGGGCAGGTTGTCCCAGTTGATCGAGCGCAGCGCCACCGTCTTGGTGCTCAGCTGACCTCCCGGGCCGGTGCGGCTGCCCTTGCCGTCGCGGTAGGTGTACTCGTCGTAGAGCTTGGGCTGGTTGCGCACCGGCGCGCCGGTGTTCACATAGCTCGGATAGATCGTGGTTTCGGTGAATTGCTGTCCGCCGGTGGCCTGTTCGAGTGCGGTGATCGCGGTGCGGATGCCGTCGGGGGTGAGCAGGGTTCCGGTGACCTGTTTGCCGCGGGCCGCGCTGGTCGGGGCGGCCGAGACGGTGTCGGTGTCGTCGGTGGCGGTGTCGCCGGGCTGGACCGGGGCGGTCGTGCTCGGCTGGGCCTCGAGGGTGTTGCCGGCGCCGGATTTCGGCCAGACCAGTACTGCCGCGGTCGCGGCGGCGGCGACCACCAGTACCGAGGCGCCGATCAGGATGCCGCGGCGGCCGGGGGAGGAGGTCCGGACGGGGGCGGCCCGGTGTGTCGCGGCGGCGGGCGGGCGCGGCCCTTGGACAGGGGCGATCGAACCCTGGGCGGCGTGGGCCAGGAGGTTGTCCACGACGTCGGCCGGCGGGCGGTAGTCGGGGTCGGTCACCAGCAGGGCCTGCAGGGTCTGCGACAGGGGGCCGGCGTGCCGGGCGGGCGGGACCGTGCCCTGCATGATCGCGGCCAGGGTGGCGACGGAGGTCTCGCGGTGCATCGGCTGGTAGCCCTCCACCGCGGTGAACAGCAGCATGCCCAGCGACCAGAGGTCCGAGGCAGGATTGCCCTCGATGCCCGCGAGCCGTTCCGGCGCAAGGTAATCCAGCGAGCCGATCACCACGCCGGTGGAGGTGAGGCCGTCGTTGCCCTCCATCGCGGCGATGCCGAAATCGGTGAGGACCGGTGAATCGTCCTCGCGCATCAGCACATTCGCGGGCTTGATGTCGCGGTGCAGGACGCCGACGGCGTGCGCTGCTCGCAGTCCGGCGAGCAGGCCGCGGCCGATCTGCGCGGCCCGCATCGGATGCATCGGGCCGAGGGCGAGATGGTCGGAGAGGGAACGGCCGCGGACCAGCTCCATCACGATCCAGGGGAACTGTTCCGCGGGGGTGTCCACGATGTGATGGATCGCCACCACATTGCGGTGGTTGATCCGGGCCAGGGCCCTCGCCTCCCGCAGGACCCGCTCCCGCTGCTTGACGTCGCCCTCGGCGGGACGCACCTCCTTCAGCGCCACCTCACGATGCAGGGCGAGATCATAAGCTCGCCATACCGTTCCCATGCCGCCACTGCCGAGCGGTTCGATCAACTCGAAACGCCCGTCGACCGTTGTCCGCCCGGTTTCCACGGCGGAAGCCTATGGGGTGCGCGGCCCGCGCGCGAGACCTGGTGTGTCCCGTCGCGATGACGGCGAGCCCGGGACTCAGCGCCGCGGGGTGCGGCCGAGATACCGCAGCAGGTGTTCGACCGCGGTATCGCCGGATTCGCCCGCGACGACCGGCGCGTAGGCGCCCCACTGCCGCAGTGGCTCGATCACGCCGTCGGCGGCGAGCAGCAGCGCCGCGGCCAGGTCCTCGGTCAGCGGGGACGGGCGGCCGATCGTGACGGCGATATCCCAGGCGTGCACGGCGGCGTCCAGTGCGCACAGCACGGCGGCGATCGGGGTGGGCAGGTCGCCGTGCGGCAGCGGGGTCGGGACGGTCTCGGCGTCGTCGGCCACGGTGGCCCAGGCCGCGGCGCTGTCGGCGGCGGCCGCGGCGACCAGACCGGTGGCCGGGACGTCGAGGACGCCGGACGGTGCGAACGGGTCGTAGGCCGGGCCCGCGCCGACGCCGAGTGCGCGGGCGAAGGCGAGCTGATCGCCGGCGGCGTGCTGGATCACCTGGGTGACGGTCCATTCCGCGCACGGCGTGGCCAATTCGCCCTGATCCGTGCGGACCTCGGCGACCACCTCGGTCAGTGCCCGCAACGAGGTGGCGAGGACGTCGCGCCAGATCGGGGCGAGGGTGACCGCGGCCGAATTTCCGGTGGTGGCGATGATGCTCACAGTTCTTGCCTCTCAGTGTTTTTCGCTTCCGTTGTGACCCAATCTACGAGGCCATCAGGTAGGTTTCCTTCCTGATGAGAACCGGCTGCGGAAGGTTTCGATGTGAGCTCGACCACACTGCGGACGCTCCGGCTGCTGTCGCTGTTGCAGGACCGCACGCACACCGGTCCGGAACTGGCCGAGCGGCTGGGGGTCAGCGACCGCACCCTGCGCCAGGACGTCGCCCGGCTGCGTGAACTCGGATATCCGGTGCATGCGGGGCGGGGTTCGGCCGGTGGTTACCGGCTCGGGCAGGGCAGTGCGATGCCGCCGTTGCTGCTCGACGACGACGAGGCCGTGGCGATCGCGGTCGCCGCCGGGCTGGCCGAGGACGGGTCCACCGGTATCGCCGATATCGACCGGAGCATCGCGCGGGCCCTGGCGAAGTTGCAGCGGATCATGCCGAAACGGTTGCAGCGCAAGGTGTCGGCGCTGCGGTCGGCCACCGACATCGGCCCCGCGGTGACCGGTTCGGTGGAACCGGACGCACCGGTGCCGGCGCAGCGGCTGACCCTGCTCGCCGAGGCCGTGCGGGCGGGCCGGGTGCTGTACCTCGACGATGTCCCGGTCGAGCCGTATCGGCTGATCAGCTGGCAGCGGCGGTGGTATCTGGTTGCCTACGAACGGAATTCGCACGTCTGGCGGGCGCTGCCGGTGGCCGGGCCGGCGCGGGTGGAACCGGGCGCCGAGCACTTCGCCGCCCGCGCGCTGCCGGACGAGGATCTCACCGCCTTCGTACTCCGCGAGATCGCCTCCGCCGGTTGGCGGGTGCACGCCCGGATCACCGTGCTCGCACCCGCCGAAACCGTACTGGCCCGGATCAATCCGACGGTCGGTGTGGTCGAGCCGGTCGACGACGTCAGTTGTGTACTGCTCACCGGCGCCGACACCCTGGAGACCATCGCGATCTATCTGAGCATGCTGATGATGGATTTCCGTGTCGACGGACCGCCGGAACTGGTGGCGCACATCCGCACTCTGGGCCGCAGGTACCTGGAGGCGGTGCCGCGGGAGGACGCCTGAGCGCCGCGGCCGCCCGGGAACGGCACCGGGCCGCGCCACCCCCGAGGTTGTTGCCGCGGAGCCGATTTCGGCTGCCGCATGCCCCTCCGGCGTCCGCCCGGCAATCCGGCGAACCTCGCAAATCGGGGTGTGGTCCCGTTCGGACGGGTTATCCGGTTGTCCGGGAAAGGAAGTCGTCGCCCGCTCCGACGTGCCGACGGACCCGGGCGGGTATTCATCGGCGGGCAACACGATGTTCGCAGTCCGGTCCGAACGGGGGGTTGCTGGGATTGCGCAGGAGGCGGTTTCGGTCGACGGGCGGCCGGCGCGCGCGGCCGGGTGGCGCGGTGTGCGCACAAGCATCTCCGCGGGCTTCCGTCAAGACGTAATCGCCCGGTGGAAGCGGATTTAACGTCTCCTTGATCTTGTCCCGGGAGCGCAGGTCACAGCCTTGCCACAACCCCTTTGCACGACCCGCCGAGCGACACGCGAAGGTATGCTGGGAATTTACACGTCGCCTGCACCGGCGACGGCAGCAGTTCCGTTATCGTTCACTTCACTATCCGATGCTGCTGCTGGCGCGCCAGGGCTGGTACGTCGTTCCGGAGATTCGAGCCGGCGGCACCTGCCCGACGTGCCGGAGACCGTCCGCGAAAGCTCGAGGGAAACGTGCCTGCACCCGTTACTCTCACCGGTCGCCACGTGCGACTGGAACCCCTTGCGCCACATCATGTTCCGGGACTCGCCGAGGCGGGCGCCACGGACCGTGAGGTGTACGCGTTCACGCCCGTGCCACACGGGCCGGCCGAGGCGGCCGCCTACGTGGCGCAGGCGATGACCGATCACATGGCGGGTACCGCGCTGGCCTTCGCGATGATCGCGACGGCCGACGGCCGGGTGCTGGGTTCCACCCGGTTCACCCGGTTCGACTACTGGCAGGGGCCGATGGTCTGGCCGATCGTGCACGGCCTGCCGGTGGGCGATCCGGTGCTCGCCATTCCCGATGCGGCCGAGATCGGCAACACCTGGCTGTCGCCGCGGGCGCGCGGCACCGGTGTCAATCTGGAGTCGAAACTGCTGCTGTTGCAACACGCCTTCGAGGTCTGGCGGGTGCGCCGCATCGCCATGCGGGCCGATGTGCGCAATCTGCGCTCGCGGATCGCCATCGAGCGGCTCGGCGCGACCAGTGACGGGGTGCGGCGGGCGCATTCGCGCGGTCTGGACGGCGAGGTGCGCAGCACCGCGTTCTACTCGATCCTCGACGAGGAGTGGCCCGTCGCGCGCGGCACCATCGAACAGCAGCTGGCCTCGAGTTCCAGGCTGCTGAACGCCTGATCGCACGCCGCTACAATCGACAGGGCAACGGTCGGACACGGGGTATTTTCCCGAACGGTCACCCGGTGCCCGGCGTACGGCGGTGATGGCGACCGCCGGTTTTCCGCCCCTGTCCGGGTTCCGCACTTGCACGATTCGCGGGACGGGCCGCCCCCGGCGGCCCGCATGCCGAGGAGATCCGCATGACCGACCCGACGCACGATCGGATCCGCGGCGGGCAGCCGCACCCCCGGATCTGTCTCACCGATTCCGCGCACAGCGAGCCGATGGTGAGTGTGTTCCTCGTCCCCGAGCCCCGGGTCCGCGGAGCGTCCATGCTGCACCTGATCGAACAGGCGCCGGTCGCCGGCGACACTCCGGCCGCGGACCTCGATCTGGTGGCCGCACTGGAGAAGCGCACCCTGCCGGGCGCGCGGGTGCGCATGATGCCGTCCGCGACGGCCCGGGCGGGAGATCCGTTCCGCGGCCCCGGCGTGCGCACGATCTTCCACGACCACTACATCGGCGACGGACCGCTGGGACTGGATCTGGCCGACGCGGCCGAACTGACCCGGCTGGCCTTGCTCCCCGAGCGTCCGATCGGGCCGCGCCGCATCGACGACTTCCAGGACTACTCGATCCGGCAGGCGATGCTGGCGATATATCGCTATTTCGGTGTCGATCAGCGCATCCCGCTGATGTACCACGGCTACGCCGATCCGGCCGGCGCCTGGCTGGCCGTTCGCACCGCGCTCGCCTAGCCGGCCGCGAGGCGCGTCGAAATTCACCGTTACCTCCGGGGTACTGCACCGGGTATGGTCGGTTCGGTCGGTTGTGAGAGTTCCGCCACGCGGGAGACTCCTACCGGTGGGGGAGGGTGCCCAGCGGGCATCACACCCTACGATGTACCCGGCGGTGCCCGGCAGCGCCGCCGTCGCGGACCCTGTCCTGCTGCCCCCTCATCGGCAGGACAGGGCTCCGTATTTTCTGATCTTCTGCGCTACGCGGTATGGCGTCCCCTATCCGACACAGTGAGGTTCGGGAACTCATGCGACAGTCCGCCGGTCAGGCTCGGCTCGTTTGGATCGATTACGCCGAATTCGGCGCCCGTTTCATCGCCGAGGCGGTGACACCGGCGCGGATCGAGGCGGCGGTGGCCGATATGACCGGCCGCGGTATCACCATCGGACCGTTCTCGGTGGGACCGCTCGCGGGTTTCGTGGCCGAGGGCAAGGTCGGCCGACCCGTGATCGTGCAGGGTGGCCCACTGGTGGAATTCGGCGTGCGACTACCGGCGAGTCTGCTGGTCACCATCACCCTGGGCGGTCAGCAGTTCCGGCTGGAGGCGATCGTCGACATCGCGTTGACCCTGCACGCCCGCGCCGCGGATCCACTGCTGATCGTCATCGACATTCCGCCCGTCGAGCCCGGCGACGTCGGCTTCAGTGTGCGGGCCCAGGCCATCGGCGGCGTCCTCGGACTGCTGCTGGAACCGATCACCGTGCTGGTGCAGCGGGAGGTCGCCGCGCGGGTCAACACCATGCTCGACGATCCGCAGACCCGGCGCGCCCGCCTCTTCGACATCGAGGCCATCCTGCAGGGCCGGCGGACCCGTCCGCAGCTGCCGCCGCGACTGGAGTGGATCGGCTACGACGAGTTCGGCCGCCGATTCTTCCCCCGCATCGTCACCGCCGACCGGGTGCGCGAGGTGGTCGAGGGCCTGGCCGGCCGGGTCATCGAGGTCGGCCCGCTGCGCACCGGCCCCGGTGCCGCGGCCACCGTGCAGGCCACCGGGGTGATCCGGATGCCGCGGGTGACCGCGCGACCGGGTGCGGATCCGGTCTCCTTCGACCTGGCGCTGCCGGTCGAACTCGATCTCACGATCGATGCCCTGGTGGCCAACCGGTACCGCGCGGACCTCACGATTCCGCTGACCCTGATCGCCCGCGCGGCCGAACCCCTGCTGATCGTCGTCGACGTACCGGCACCGGCGCCGGAGGACATCCAGGTGAACCTGCGGCCGCTGAGCTGGCGCGCCAAGGCGCTCGGGGTGCTCGGCGGTATCCGGGGGCAGCTCGCCACCCGGGTGGCCGCCGTGGTGCGGGAGGAATTGGCGGACCTCTCCTTCCGGACGATCGACGTCGCCGATCGGATTGCCGCGGCGGCGGACTGAACCCGCGTGACGCGTGTTGTTGTTGAGCCCTGTGTTCCTGGCGGTTCCGTTGTGAATATGGTGGAATAAGTCCGCATTTTGCAGGCTCCCGGCGCGCAGGCGGCACGTCCGTGTCGCCGGGGAAGGCGCGCCGGGTACGCTTCCGGTTCCCTCGCGTCGCACCCCACTCCGTGAGCCCGCGCGCCCGTAAGTCGGTTCCGCACTTCGCAAGTCCGCGCTCGTCGCACGCTTTCCGCTCGCTGCACGTTCTGGTTCGGATATGCCGTAATACGTTGTGCGGCTCGCCGGTCGCACGCTCGGATCGACCGACGCGATCGCGCGCCACACCTCGTGCGATGTCGGCCCGGTGGTGCCGTTCGCCGAGTTCTGTTGCCGGTAACCGACTCTCGTACAGATCGGTCGTCGGTTCGTCGCTCCTCGGGTTCGCTCGCCGGTAACACCTTCTCGTCGATATCAGCTCGGTTGTGTTGCACGCCATCGCACTTCGCGCATTGTTGTTCGCCTCGAGTTCCGATTTCACCGCATGTCCGTGCTCGTCGCACCGCATCGAATTCCGGACGGCCTCGCCGTCCGCGCCCGAAATTGCTGTCGCTCGAACCAATTCCGCTGTTGCTCGAAGTGGGCCGGGTGCCCACGGGAAGGAGCGCGATGCATTCGCGCGCACTCACTCGCCGGACTCTGCTGGGATACGGCGCCGCGCTGACCACTGCCGCCGCCACGACGCTGACCATGGTCGGACTGTCGGTGGAGGACGCCCAGATCGCCGAGGCGGATCCGCTCGGCACACTGCTCGACTACGCGGGCGGCGTCCCCGGCGCCGACGCGATCCGGGACGCCGGGCACGCCGGTGTGATCCGTTATGTATCGGATCGGCGGCCCGGAGCGGAATGGATGGAGGGAAAACCGTTGCAGGCGCGCGAGGTCGATGCGCTGCGGGTGGCGGGACTGTCCATCGTGTCGAACTACCAGTTCGGCAAGGGACCGACCGCCGATTGGCGCGGCGGCCTGGAAGCCGGTAAGCGGCACGGGGATCGGGGAGTGGCCCTGCACCGCGCCGCCGGCGGCCCGGACGCCGCGCCGATCTACGCCTCCATCGACGACAACCCGTCCGCCGAGGAATTCGCCGAGCAGATCGTGCCGTATCTGCTCGGCTGGCAGGCGGTGGTGGGCCCGCAGCGGCTCGGCGTCTACGCCAACTCACCCACCATCGGATGGGCCCGCGACGCCGGCTTGGGTGCCTGGTTCTGGCAGCACAATTGGGGCACCCCGACCGGCTACGTCCATCCGGCCGCGAATCTGCACCAGTTCGAGATCGATCGGCGTTCGGTGGACGGGATCGCGGTCGACGTGAACTCGATCCTGACCACGCAGTACGGCCAGTGGTGACGCGCCCCTAGGTCTGGCTGTGAAAGGTCGCGTCGCGCCGGAGGTCCGGCTCGTCGTCGGGAACCACCCGGAGGGCCGGACGGCCCTCCGGGACTCCGCGGTTGCCCAGCCACGACAGCAGGGACCAGCGTGACAGTCCCGAAAAGGCCGAGCCCGCACTGAAGAACGAGCCCACCGACCCGATCGACAGCATCGACCCCACGGAAGCGATCGACAGCACCGAGTATGCGGAGCCGATCGACAGGATCGACCCCTCCGAACGAATGGACAGGATCGATCGACTGGACCGGGTCGACAGAATCGACCGGCTCGATCCGCGCGAGCGGATGGACCGGTAGGAGTGGGACCGGGCAGCGTCGACAGTCGTCTTCTCAGCAGTCGCCATATCAGCCGGTCTACCAGAGCCACTCGCCCCGATCCACCTCAATGTCCCTCGAACACCCGAACCGACACAAAGCCGAACAAGGTTGTTCGCGGCCCGTCTCGGTCCTGGACTGACGGAGGGAGGGAGCGCAGCGACTGACCGGAGGAGGGAAGGACCGAGACAGAGGGGGCCGCGAACCCGCCGAAGCGAAGCGAAGGCCAAAAGTACAACCTAGTTCACCATGAAGAAGCCCATGGTCGGGATGAACGAGCAGGTGATCGGGGCCTCGTCGGCGACCGCCGTGGTCAGCGAACCGGCGACGACCGCGACCACTCGGCCGCGACCGGTATCGGCGATGGCCGACAGCGTGGCCGGGCCGTCCGGGTTGATGTGCAGCTCGTCGGTCAGCGGGACCGTGCCGGTGCGGCCGGTGTCGAGGTTCAGCCACTGGACCGTCATGAGCGGGTTCTGGATCGGGGTGGGGCCGTGGGTGCCGAGGGCCGTCATCACGAATCCGGTCTGCCCGGACTGCGGGCCGGGCAGCGGCAGATCGGCCGGGCCGGGTACGGCCAGTGCGGTGGCGACCGAATCGCTCTGCGGGCCGATGCAGCCGCGGCCGATCGACGGGTAGAGGAACTGGGCGAAGGCCGGGCCGTCGTACGGGACGGCCGGACCGCCGCCCCCGCTGCCGTCGAGGAAGGTGATGACGCCCTGCAGGGACTGCTTCACCTGCGGGGGCAGCGGCGTGGCCGCCAGCACCGACCTGGCCTGATCGAGGATGGCCTGCTGGCCCGGGGAGGCGATCGCGCCGGCGGTGTGGCCGGTGGCGATGGCGCCGACGATCGCGGGTACCAGCGAGGCGAGCGCGTCGATCGGCACACCCTCGGGCACCATCGGCACGGGATCGGAGACGGTCGCCGCCACGGGTGCCTGCGCTACCGGCGTGGGCGCGGCGACCGCGGCCGGCGCGCACGCGAGGGTGACGCCGACCGCAGCGGCCAGCACGGATACGGAAATACCTCGGGTGCGAAGCACTGGTGTTGCCGTCCTTACCTCGGAGTCCTCACCGGAAGTGATACTGCCCGCATCACTTTCGCGACACTCTAGGGAAATCGATACCGGGTTGTACAGCTGCGACACGACCGCCGCCGATGATTGCCTTCGGGTATGGGAACATATCCCACCGTTCCGTTACCGGAGTGAATGCCGAGGCAAATGTTTCGTAACGGGCCGGGCCCGCAACGGCCGGTGTCCGCCCGGTCGCTAATGTTGTGCTCGCCTGTCACCCGATCCGAAAGCATGCGCGCCGTGACTCGACTCCCCGCCAGTTCCCACCTCACCGGCGGAACCCGCGGACGCCTCGCCATCGCCGCACTGGCTCTGTCGGTGCTGGCCAGGCTCTTGTGGATGCTGTTGTCGCCCAACGGCATCAACGTGGTCGACTTGCACGTGTACGTCAACGGCGCACATGAGCTGGGCACCGGTCATCTCTACGATTTCACCTACGCCGACAAGACCCCCGATTTCCCGTTGCCTTTCACGTATCCACCGTTCGCGGCGATCGTGTTCTATCCCTTGCACTGGCTGCCGTTCACGGCGGTCGCGGTGGGCTGGACCCTGCTCACCGCGGCGGCGCTGTACGCGGTGGTGCGAATCTGCCTGACGATGCTGCTCGGCGAGCAGGCCCGGACCGCGAAATGGCGTACCGCCGCGGTGGCCTGGACCGCGGTGGGATTGTGGCTGGAGCCGGTGCGCACGACCCTCGACTACGGACAGGTCAACGTCTTCCTGGTGCTGGCGGCGATCGTGGCCGCGTACAGCTCGCTGTGGTGGTTGTCCGGGCTGCTGGTCGGCGCGGCCGCGGGGATCAAGCTGACCCCGGCGGTCACCGGGCTCTATTTCCTGACCCAGCGGCGCTGGGCGAGCGCGGTATGGGCCGCGGCCGTCTTCGCGGGCACGATCGGCGTGAGCCTGCTGATCAGTCCGGCCGAGACCCGCACCTATTTCGGGCCGCTGATCGGTGACGCCAATCGGATCGGCCCGGTCGGCTCGGTGTGGAATCAGTCACTGCGCGGGGCGTTGTCGCGCATCCTCGGCCGGGACGCGGGCGCGCCCTGGTATCTGGACGGGCATCGCGTCCCGGAAGGGCCCTGGTGGGTGGCCGGGATCGTGGTGACGGCGGTGCTCACGGTATTCGCCTGGCGCGCGGTCGGATCCGACGACCGGCTCGGCACGCTGCTGGTGGTGCAGCTGTTCGGGCTGATGGTGTCGCCGATCTCCTGGTCGCACCACTGGGTGTGGCTGCTGCCGCTGATGTTGTGGCTGCTGTACGGGCCGCTGCGGGCGGTCCGGGGCGCGCGGCTGCTCGCGGGGTACTGGCTGGTCACGACGCTGGCCGGGGTGCCGTGGCTGTTGTCGTTCGCGCAGCCGTCGATCTGGACCATCTCCCGGCCCGGCATCCTGGCCTGGCTGGGGGCGGTCGACGTGATCGGCGTGCTGGTCTTCTACGTGTGGCTGATCCGCGCGAAACGCGGCGGGGCGGTCACGCCGACTGCGCCGCCATCAGATCTATCTCGTGCGCCAGCAGGACATCCAGCCGGGTGAGCCCGCCGGCGGAATGCGTCGACAGGGTGAAAGTGACCCGGCGCCACCGGATATCGATATCGGGGTGATGGTCGGCGGCCTCCGCGGCGGTGGCGACCCGGGTGACCAGGCCGATTCCCGCCAGGAAGCTCGCGGCCTCGACGGTCCGGCCGATGCTGTCGCCGGTGCGGGTCCACTCGGGCAGGTCCGTCAGGGCGGCGGCGATTTCCTCGTCGGTCAGCAGTGCAGTGCTCATATCCCTGGTTCTACCCCGGTGGACGCGACCGATGCGCGGGTACGCCGGCGGCGTCCGGATGCGCTGAGGGGCGGGCGGCGGGAGGACGGTCCGTGGCATTTCGGTACTGTGTAGCTGGCCGCATGCCCGGTGCGATGTATCCACCTGTCTTGCTCGAGGACCCTCGCCGAGGAGGGTGGGCCGCCCAAGTTACTTTCAGCCAGGAGGATCCAACGTGTCGTCTGTCGAGTTCCGCAATGTTGCCATTGTGGCTCACGTAGACCACGGCAAGACGACGCTGGTCGATGCCATGCTCAAGCAGTCCGGCGCGTTCGCCGAACGGGCCGAGGTCGTCGACCGGGTGATGGACTCCGGTGACCTCGAGCGCGAGAAGGGCATCACCATTCTCGCCAAGAACACCGCGGTGCATCGGCACCACGCCGACGGCAGCGTCACCGTGATCAACGTGATCGATACCCCCGGCCACGCCGACTTCGGTGGTGAGGTCGAGCGCGGCCTGTCCATGGTCGACGGGGTCGTCCTGCTCGTCGACGCCTCCGAGGGGCCGCTGCCGCAGACCCGGTTCGTGCTGCGCAAGGCGCTGGCCGCGTCGCTGCCGGTGATCCTGGTGGTCAACAAGACCGACCGGCCCGACGCCCGCATCGAGGAGGTCGTCGAGGAGAGCCACGACCTGCTGCTCGATCTGGCCTCCGACCTGGACGACGAGGCCTCCGAGGCCGCCGAGCTGGCGCTGGATCTGCCGGTGCTGTACGCCTCCGGCCGCGAGGGCAAGGCGTCCACCACCAAGCCCGAGAACGGCAACGCCCCCGCCGCGGAGAACCTCGACGAACTGTTCGAGGTGCTGCTGAAGTACATCCCGGCGCCGAAGGGCGACAAGGACGCGCCGCTGCAGGCGCACGTCACCAACCTCGACGCCTCGCCGTTCCTGGGCCGCATCGGCCTGGTCCGCATCCACAACGGCACCCTGCGCAAGGGCTCGAACGTGGCGTGGATGCACGGCGACGGCGTGAAGACCGTCCGCATCACCGAACTGCTGCAGACCATCGGCGTCGAGCGCAAGCCCGGGGAGGAGGCGGTCGCGGGCGATATCGTCGCGATCGCCGGCATCCCGGAGATCATGATCGGCGACACCCTCGCCGACGTGGAGAATCCGGTGGCACTGCCGCGGATCACCGTCGACGAGCCGGCCATCTCGGTCACCATCGGCACCAACACCTCGCCGCTGGTCGGCCGGGTGCAGGGGCACAAGCTGACCGCCCGCATGGTGAAGGCGCGGCTGGATCAGGAGCTGGTCGGCAACGTCTCGCTGCGGGTGCTCGACATCGGCCGCCCCGACGCCTGGGAGGTGCAGGGCCGTGGTGAGCTGGCGCTGGCCATCCTGGTCGAGCAGATGCGCCGCGAGGGTTTCGAGCTGACCGTCGGCAAGCCGCAGGTGGTCACCCGGACCGTCGACGGCAAGATCCACGAGCCGTTCGAGGAACTGACCGTCGACTGCCCGGACGAGTACCTGGGTGCGGTCACGCAGCTGCTGGCGTCCCGCAAGGGCAAGATGGTCCAGATGAGCAATCACTCCGCGGGGTGGGTGCGGATGGAGTTCATCGTCCCCTCGCGCGGCCTGATCGGCTTCCGGACCGATTTCCTCACCGAGACCCGCGGCACCGGCATCGCCAACGCCGTCTTCGACGGCTACGCGCCCTGGGCCGGCGAGATCCGGGCCCGGCACACCGGCTCGCTGGTCTCCGACCGGGCCGGTTCGGTGACCCCGTTCGCGATGATCCAGCTCGCCGACCGCGGCCAGTTCTTCGTGGAGCCGGGTGCGGACACCTACGAGGGCCATGTGGTGGGTGTCAACCCGCGTGCGGAGGATCTCGACATCAACGTCACCCGCGAGAAGAAGCTGACCAATATGCGGTCGGCCACCGGTGACGTGCTCGAGACACTGGCCAAGCCGCTGCAGCTGGATCTGGAGAGCGCGATGGAGTTCTGTGCCGTCGACGAGTGTGTCGAGGTCACCCCGCAGATCGTGCGGGTGCGCAAACTCATCCTCAACGCCACCGAGCGTGGCCGGGAACTGTCCCGGCGCAAAGCGCGTGACCGTGCGGCGACGGGCGCGTAGTAACGTACTGGCGGCAAGATTTCGTGAGTACAACTCCCCCGGCGAGTCCCTGCCGAGCGGTACTCGCGCAGGACCTGTGATCAACGTCAGGGGCGCTTACTTGTATGGCCTGAACCGCAGAGCAGCGGGGGTGCCGCGACTGCTGCGGGTACTGACGGTGACGCTGGCGGCATCGGTGGTGGTGCTGACCGGATGTACGGCGAACCCGCCGCCGCCGATCGAGAGCACCGACAGTCCGAAGACCACGCCGGCGAAGCCGACCAAGAGCACGGTCGTGGTGGCCGTCGACGACATCGGCATCGGGCTGAATCCGCATCTGCGCTCGAACCAGTCGCCGGCGACCAACGCGGTCGCCTCGCTGGTGTTCCCGAGCCCGTTCAAACCGGTGCCCTCGGCGGTGCCGGGGTCGCCGGCCGGGGCCACCGACTGGGTGCCCGACACCGCGCTGCTGGCGTCGGCGGACGTCACCGCGCAGGAGCCGTTCACGGTCACCTACAAGGTCCAGAACCAGGCCTCCTGGTCCGACGGCGCACCCATCGCGGCGGAGGATTTCCGCTACCTGTGGCAGCAGATGATCTCGCAGCCCGGGGTGGTGGATCCGGCCGGCTACCGACTGATCTCCGATATCACCTCCTCCGAGGGCGGTAAGACGGTGACCGTCGTGCTGAGCCAGGAGTATCCGGCGTGGCGGCAGCTGTTCAGCGATCTGCTGCCCTCCCATCTGCTCAAGGACTCACCGGGCGGATTCCAGCGGTCGCTGACCGTCGATCGCGGGCTGATCGATCAGAACCCGATCTCCGGCGGGCAGTTCCGGGTGAAGCAGGCCGACGCCGGGCGGGAGGAGATCCTGCTCGAGCGCAACGACCGCTATTGGGGGACGCCCGCGGTGCCGGATCAGATCCTGCTGCGCCGCGGCGGTACCGCCGCGCAGCTGGCCGAATCGCTGCGGTCCGGTGACACCCAGATGGCCCTGGTCCACGGCGGCGTGGCGACCCAGGCCCAGCTGGCCGCGATCCCGTCGGTGCGCACCGCGACCATGCCGCAGGCCCGGGTGATGCAGCTGACCCTCAACGGGCGGACCGGCGATCTGTCCGACGCCCGGGTGCGGCGGGCCGTCCTGGGCCTGCTGGATCCGGTGCTGCTGGCGACCGTCGGGGCGCAGACCGGGTCCTGGGTGGATCCGGTGCGTGCCCAGGTGCTGACCCCCTCGGATCCCGGCTACGCGCCGACCGCACCGCCGCGGCCGGCGCCGGACGAGGTGTTCACCCTGCTCAACGAGGCCGGATTCGGCCGGGCCCCGGAGCAACAGCCGGCGGGCAACACGACCACCTCACCCGCGCCGCAGCCGCGTCCGATCGCCAAGAACGGCCGGACCCTGACCATCCATCTGGCCGCGGTCGACAAGGATCCGAGCACGCTCGCGGTCGCCAATACGGCGGCCGATCAGCTGCGCAGCGCCGGGATCGACGCGACCGTGCGCAGCCTGCCCGCCGACGAGCTGTACGGCAAGGATCTGCTGGACGGCACCGTCGACGCGATCGTGGGCTGGGAGCGGGCCGGGGAGGACGCGGCCACGGTGCTGGCCTCCCGCTACGGCTGTCCCGCGGCGGCGACCCCCGGCGGTGAGGACACCGCGGCGGTGGAGGCGGCCCGCAAGGCGCCGGCCAACGTCTCCGGGGTCTGTGATCCGGCGTTGCAGGCGGCGACCGACGGCGCGCTGCGCGGTCAGGACGCGGCGAAGGTGATCGCCGACGCCGAGCCTCATCTGTGGGAGCTGGCGACGGTGCTGCCGATCATGCAGGACAACGGGGTCGCCGCGGCCGGTCCGCGGGTGGACGGGGTGTCGCTGAACGGCGCGATCCAGGTCGGCATCTTCGGCGGGGCCGCCACCTGGCGACGGTTGTCGTGACCGCGGGCGGCCTGCTGCTGGTGCACGCGCATCCGGACGACGAGACCATCGGCACCGGCGGCACCATCGCGCACTACCGCCGCCGCGGCGTTCCGGTGACGGTGGTGACCTGCACCCTCGGCGAGGAGGGTGAGGTGATCGGGTCGCGCTGGGCCGAGTTGGTCAGCTCCCGCGCCGACCAGCTCGGCGGTTACCGGATCGGCGAATTGTCCGGGGCCCTGGCCGCATTGGGGGTGGCCGAGCCGTACTTCCTCGGTGGGGCCGGGCGCTGGCGCGATTCCGGGATGTCCGGGACCACCGCGGCGCCGCGGGAGGCCGAATCCGCCGGGCACCCACGCGCTTTCGTTCATTCCGGATCCGCCGCGGTCGAGGCGCTGGCCGCGGTGCTGGTGCGGCGGCGGCCGCGGGTGGTGGTGTGCTACGACCCCCGGGGCGGCTACGGCCATCCGGATCATCTTCGCGCCCATCGGATCACGATGGCAGCGGTGGAGACGGCCGCCGGGAACGGCTGGGACGTACCGAAACTGTACTGGTCGGTCGTCGATGACGGTGTGCTGCAACGGCATATCGACGCGATGGCCGGCGAAGCGGCAGACCTCCCGGCCGGTTGGCGGTTGCCACCGCCGGGCGAATTGGCTTGTGTGCCGAGCGAATCCGTCACGGCGGTGATCGACATCGCGGCGGTGCTGCCCGCCAAGTGCGCCGCCCTGCGCGCGCACGCGACCCAGGTGCGCGTGGCGCCCACCGATCGCGCCTTCGCGCTGTCCAACGACATCGCCCAGCCGATCCTGCCGGAGGAGCACTACACGCTGGTCCGCGGCCGGCCGGGTCCGGTGGGCCCCGACGGCCGCGAACGTGATCTGTTCGCCGGATTGCCGGGTTCCCCCGGCGATGTCGCGGCGGAATGAGAGACTGGCCCCCATGTACAACTGGAGCCTGCAGGATGCGATCGTCGCGTTCGTCGAGAGCCAGCGGCCGTTCTGGCAGTCGCAGCACGACCAGTACATGTCGGCGCTGTACGGTCTCGCGGATATGCAGAGTCACCTGCTGACCCTGCTCGGCTACCCCCCGGTCTCGTGACGGCCACCGTCGATCGGCCGCAGGGCGGTTCCGCGTTGCGGGCCTGGGCGCTGCTCGGCGCACTGCTGGCCGGTGTGCTGGTGTTCGACGGCCTGCTGACGCTGGTGCTGGAGGTGCTGTTCCTGCCCGCGTATCTGGGCAGCACCCCGTTCCCGATCACCGCGCTGGTCGCGGCCGTGGTGAACGTGCTGCTGGTGCGCGGCATGGCGACCGTGTCGTCGCGGCCCGCGGCGATGTCGCTGCCGCTGGTGGCGTGGCTGCTGGGCTTCCTGGTGTGCTCCACCACCGGGCCCGGTGGCGATGTCCTGCTGGTCGACAGCTGGACGGCTCCGCTGCTGCTGGCCGGCGGTCTGGTCCCGGCCGGTTTCGCGCTGTTCCGGCGCACCTTCCTGCGCCCCCGTATGTAATCGCGCATTCTGGTCGGTAGCGGGAAGATCCCCGGGCCGTGTTTTTCCAGATTGGCCAGAATAACCGGCCTGTCTTGGTTACCCTTCTCCAGCAAGCGAAATTCGTGCCGACTCTGCCGCACGCGCTCATAAGTTGGGTCGAGATTCTTCGGCCAGTGAGGGGTATGCCGATGTCTGGCGGCGAGCGGGGCATCCGGGGCCGGGTCAGCGTCCGGGTGCGATTGCTGGCGATCGTGGCCATCTCCAGCGTCACGTTGCTGGTGCTGGGGGTCACCGCGGCCGGCTATCTCGTGAGATCCGGTAGTGCGGCGAAGGATTGGGCCGAACTGGCCGGCAGTACCACGACACCGGCCGTCCTGATGGTCAAGTCGTTCGAGGAGGAACGCCGATTGTCGCTGCTGCAACTGGGTGGCAGCCCGGACGCGGCGGCGGGACTGGCCGTCGCGCGGCAGCATTCCGACGAGGCGCTGGCCGCCATCATCGCCAAGGGCGACGCCGCCAGGAAGTTGAATCCCGACGGCTCCCAGGACGAGATCGCGGGCTATCAGCAGCTGTTCACTATGGTCCCGCAGATCCGCACCGGCGTGGATACCCGGCTGGTGCCGCCGGATCAGGTGTTCCAGTTCTTCACCGGGGTGATCGAGACCATCGCCAGCGCTTCGGTACTCGCCGCGCGCGTGGCGCCCGGCGCCGGTGTGGCGATGGCGTTGAACTTCGGCGTGCACCCACTGCGCGCGGCGGAGGCGATGTCGAAGGCCGACACCCTCGGCACGGTGGCCCTCGTCCGCGGTGAGCTGACCCCGGCCCAGCTCATCGAATTCGACGGCTATGTCGGCGAATTCCGCAGTGCGGCAGCCTATGCGGCGACCGTGCTGAAGGGATCACGACTGGCCCAGCTGACCGCGATCACCGGGGGCGCCGCCTGGCAGCAGGTGATCGCGATGCAGGACGCGATCGCGGTGCGCGGACCGGTCACCCCGGACGGTGACGATTCCCGTTCCGCCGCGGGCAGATCCGGCCGGCCCGCACTGCCGCTGAGCACGACGGCCTGGCAGAACGCCTCCGCCCAGGTGGGTGCGGGCCTGCTGACCCTGTGGGAGGACCAGAGCCACGACGCGCAGGCCATCGCCCGCGCCGACAGCTCCCGGCAGGCGAACAACTCCCTGGCCGGCGGCGCGGCCGTGCTGGTACTCGCGCTGCTGGCGCTGCTCGCGGCCCTGCTGCTGGCCAACGGATTCGTCGCGCGGATGCACCGGTTGCGCAGTCACACACTGGAATTGGCCGGTGAGCGGCTACCCGCGCTGATGGAGCGGCTGCGCCGCGGCGAACACGTCGATCCGGACGCCGAGGTGTCCCGGCTGGATTTCGGCACCGACGAACTCGGCGAGGTGGCCGACGCGTTCAACCGCGCACACGTCGCCGCGGTGGCCGCCGCGGTGGCGGAGGCGCGGACCCGGGCGGGCTTCAACGCGGTATTCCTCAATATCGCGCACCGCAGTCAGGTCGTGGTGCACCGGCAGCTCGCCCTGCTCGATCGGGCCGAGCGCACGGAGGAGGACGCCGATCAGCTGGAGATGCTGTTCGAGCTCGACCATCTGGCCACCCGGGCCCGGCGCAACGCCGAGAATCTGATCATCCTCGGCGGCGGGCAGCCGGGCCGGCGCTGGCGCAAACCGGTGCCGCTGCACGATGTGATCCGGGCGGCCGTGGCGGAGGGCCTCGACTACGCCCGCTGCCGGATCGGACGGGTGCCCGACGTGCGGATCGCGGGCGACGCGGTCGCCGACCTCATCCATCTGATGGCCGAACTCACCGACAACGCGACCGCCTTCTCGCCGCCACCGGCGCGGGTCGACATCTCGGCGGCGGTGGTCGGCCGCGGCCTGGCGGTGGAGATCTCCGATCAGGGCCTGGGCATGCCGGCGGCGGATCTGGCGGCCCGAAACGAATTGCTCTCGCATCCACCGGAATTCAGCATGGCCACGGTATCCGGGGACACCCGGCTGGGTCTGTTCGTGGTCGCCAAACTCGCTGCCCGCCATGCCATCTCGGTACATCTGGGTGATTCCGACTACGGCGGCGTGCGGGTGATCGTGCTGATCCCGCGCAATCTGATCGACGCGAATTCGGCCGGGCTGCAACCGATGTCGCTCGAGGAGAACGGCCGTCCGCCGCGGCCGCGGCTGCTCGAGGCGCAGGCCGAGGCGATGGAGTTCCAGGACCGCGGGAGATGAGTCACGGCGACGACGAGGCCTGGTTCGACGAGGAGGCGGGGCCGCTGGTCCGCCTCTACGCGGTGACCCGCGGCCGCGGCCGCACCACGCGGGCCGATCTGAACATGCTCACCCGCGTGGTCGACTCCCGGCTGCCGGTGCGGATGCGGCGCACCGAGCCGGAATATCTGGCGATCGTCGAGCTGTGCCGCAGCCCGCAGTCGATCGCCGAGGTCTCCGCCCACGTGCGGCTGCCGCTGGCGATGACGAAGGTGCTGGTCGGCGATCTCGTCGAGGACGGCCGGCTGGTGGCGCGGGCCCCCGCCACGACCGGGGCGGGGGCCGATGTCGCACTGCTGCAAGCGATCCTGAATGGGATCCGGAGCCTGTGAGGCCGGCTCAGCGCATTCGGGCGGCCAGCCGGGTCGCGTTCATGTAGCCGATGGCCTCGATCGACACCATCGGGTTCACCCCCGGTGCGGTCGGGAAGCAGGAGCCGTCGGCGACGACGATATTCGGCACGTCCCAGGTGGCGCCGTCCGGATCGGTGGCCGACAGCGCCGGCGAACCGCCCATCCGCGCCGAGCCCATGATGTGCAGGGCTCCCAGCGCGCACCGTCCCGGCCCGTAACCGGCGGCCTTTGCGGCCGTGGCGAATTCGGCGTGCGAGCCGCGCCGGCCGGGTTCGTAGGAGACCCCGGCCTGATGCCCGGAGAAGATCCGCCGCGCCCCGGCGGCCGCCAGAATGCTTGCCGCGCCCTCGATTCCGGTGTGCAGGTGGGCGGCGTCGTAGTCGGACAGCCGGTATTTCACCACCGCCTCGCCGGTGCGGTCGACGGTCACCGTGCCGTGGTCCCGGTCGCGGGTGATGATGCCGACGGCATTCGAACGGCCGAACGCCGACATCACCTCGCGGTGCGCGGCGGCGCCCTGCCAGCCGAGGAAGCCGCTGCCCGCGCCGGGATGGGTGGGCCCGGTCTCGTAGATGACGCCGTAGCCGTTGCCGTCCAGATCCGCGTGCTCGCGGCAGATCCGGGCCTGCAACGCACCCTCCCAGGGCCGGATCTCGTCGTCGAATACGCCGAACACCGCCGCGGCCGGATGCAGGCGCAGATAGCGGCCGATGTTGCCGTTGCGCAGCCCGGACCGCCGCAGCAGCGCGGGCGTCTGGATCGCGCCCGCCGCGACCACCACCGCGCGGGCCCGTACCCGGATCTCGGCCCCGCCCGAGGTGGTCGCCACCACCTCCTCGGCGCGGCCGCCGCGCACCTCGATCCGCCGCACGTTCGCGTCGACCACCAGGCGCGCGCCGGCGGCCGCGGCGTCGGCGAGCCAGGTCTTGGTCACCGACTGCTTGGCGCCGAGGCGGCAGCCGAGGCCGCAGCGGCCGCATTCGACACCCGCGTCGCAGGCGTCGGAGACGTTGCGCGGCAACGGATCCACCGTCCAGCCCAGCGCCTGCGCACCGCGCTCGAGCACCCCGTCGCGCGGCGACAGCGGCGACCGGTCGCCGGTGACGGAGATCCGCGTCGACACCGCCGCGAGCGCGTCGCCGAATTCGGCCGTGGCGAACTGCGCCGCCCCCACCCCGGCCCATTCCGCCCGGACGTGATCCGGGGTGGGCAGCGAGGTGCTCCAGTTGACGACCGTGCCGCCGCCCAGGCAACTGCCCGCGACCAAGGCCAGCTGGCCCTCGGCGGTGGCGGCCGGGCCGCCCGCGTAGAGCCGGGTCAGGGCCTCGAATTCGCCGGTGCCGAAATCCCGGTCGTCGTAATAGTTTCCGCGCTCGAGCACGACCACGTCGAGGCCCGCCCCGGCCAGCACTGCCGCGGCCACGCCGCCGCCGGCGCCCGATCCGACCACGACGACGTCGCAGGTCAGCTCGGCCGGGGCGGGGTAGCGCAGTGGTTGCAGCGCCGGTTGCGGGGCGTGTGCCAGGGGGCCCGGCGGACCCGGATAACCCATCTGCCGCCACAGCGGATTGCTGCCGGACGGTCCGGGGGTGATGTTGTAGGCCGTGATCGACGCGCCCTTCAGGGCCTGGAAGATCGCGCGCACCGGCGCCGTTCCCGAGGAGCCGAGCCGCAGCAGCGCGCGCTCGCGGTCCGCCGGCGACAGGGCCGAGAACCGGCGCGGGCCCCGGCCGGTCAGCAGGCCGAACATCGGTGAGTCCCACAGATTCAGCAGCGTCGCCAGCTGTTTCGTCTCGGCCGCCCGCGGGTTGCGGGCCAGCAGCGCGAACACGGTGTCCACCGCGCCCAACTCCGAGGCCGACGGCAGCGCCGCGCCGTCGCCGGGGACGAAGGTATCGCAGATCAGGCTCAGCGCCGCGCGCTGCTTCGCCGTCGGTTCCATCGGAAACATCCACCCTTCATAGTTCGGGTGAGTTGTATCACATGTGATGAACGTCTGCTCACTTATGGACAAATTTCACCTGTAACAGAGGGTTTCACGGCCAGAATTCGTGTTTACTTGATGCGCGAGCGTCGGGGCGGCCGACGGTGGCGCGGCGCGCCGGCCCGACGCTCGCTCCCGAGCGGTCAGCGCAGGTGGACGGTGAGGGTGGCGACGACCGCCGAGGTCCGGGTCCGCAGCGCGGCGGCCAGCACCGGGCCGCGCGGATTGTGCAGCAGCCGCTGCCACCAGTGCGGGGTATCGATCTGGACCAGCAGCACGGTCACCCGGTGACCCTTGTCGGTCTGTTTGCGGACGTAACCCACCAGGGTGGCGATCAGACTGCGATTGGGGGCGGGCAGCACCTTCAGCGGAATGCCCGGATCCCAGCGCTTCCAGCGCGCGCTCAGGCGTTTGGTCGAGGCCGGGTCGATCTCGGCCGCCACCGCGTGCACCTCGGCGCCCATACCCATCGCCGTCTCCAGGGCCCGCGCGGTCATCGAACTCACGGCCACCACCGGCACCACCACCAGGGACGGCACCGTCGGCTCCGGCCGCGGGGGGAGCGTGCCCATACCCAATTGCTGTGCCACCCACCGGTAATAGCCCTGGGTGCGGGAGAACAGCAGGATCAGTACGGGAATGATGATCAGCAGCAGCCAGGCGCCCTCGGTGAACTTCTCCACCAGCAGCACCACCCCCGCGACCGCGGTGAGGACGGCGCCGAAACCGTTGAGCGCCACCCGCCATCGCCACCCGGGCGAGCGCGCCCGCAGCCAGTGCCGCACCAGACCCGTTTGGCTGAGCGTGAATCCGATGAACACCCCGATCGCGAACACCGGCAGCAGCCGATGCGTATCGGCGCGCACGATCAGCAGCACCGCGGCCGCCAGCACCGCCAGTGCGGCCACGCCGTAGCGGAAAACCGGTCGCTCCGAACGCATTCCGAACAGATGCGGCACCCGGTTGTCGTGCGCCAGCAGCGACAGCAGTACCGGCAGTCCGCCGAAACTGGTGTTCGCGGCCAGGACCAGCACCAGCGTCACGGCGACATTGGTGACGTAGAACGGCCATCCGGTGCCGAACGCGCCCGCCGAGAGCTGGGCCAGCACGGTGACGTTGCCGCGCGGCACAGTGTGGTGCGCCCGGATCAGGACGGCCAGGCCGAGCAGCATGGTCCCGAGCAGCGCCCCGAGCATGATCTCGGTGTGCTGGGCCCGCTTCACCGCCGGCGCCCGGAACGCCGGCACCGCGTTCGCGATCGCCTCGACCCCGGTCAGCGACGAACAACCGGCCGCGAAAGCCCGCAGCAGCAACACGATTCCGACACCGTCCGCCGGCGGGAACGGCCCGAGGTCGGTGCCGATCACGGCGACGGGCGTACTGTGCGACAACCCGGCCACGATCACCGCGAGCACCGCGACCACGAAGACGACGGTCGGGCCCATCAGCACCCGGGCGGATTCCGCGACGCCGATCAGGTTGATCGCCGTCAGCGCGGCCAGGCCGATCAGCGTCACCGCCGGCAGGTGACCGGCCAGCGCCGGGAAGACGCTGGCCAGGCTGGCCGCCCCGGCGGCGAGACTGACCGCGACGGTGAGCACGTAGTCGACGACCAGGCTTGCACCCGCGAGCAGGCCCGCCCGGCTGCCGAGATCCCTGGCGGCCACCGCGTACGCGCCGCCGCCGTCCGGATGCGCGGCGATCACCTGGCTGTACGACATCACCAGCACGACCAGCAGCACCGTGATCGCGATCGAGACCGGCAACGTCCACGACACCGCCGCCGCACCCGCGGTGACCAGCACCAGCACGATCGACTCGGGGCCGTACGCGACGCTGGTCAGCGCGTCCAGCGACAGCGCCGCCAGGCCGCCGAACGCGGTCAGCCGGAATCGGTCCCCGCGCTGATGACGGCGCAGCCGCCGATCGGCGATGGGCAGATCGTGCGAGTAGTGCGCGGTCTTGTCGGCCACCGCCCCATTCAACGTTGCCGACGGCGAATCCCGGGGCACCGACACAGACCGACCGTGCGCGGGAGTACGCCGGTTGCCGGTCGCGGGTGGTCCTGCCGTCGGCGCGAGGGTGGACACCGCCGGACCGTGATTCGGCCCGGCCGCGGTGGGCCCGATCGGTCGGGTCATGCCTGAATCGGTCGGGTGTGGGTCAGTCTGGCCGGGTGACGGCCGGCCGGTCGGGTGTCGGTCGGGCGGGGGTCAGCGTGCGCCGAGGATGCCGGGGGTCACGGCGTGGACGAGGGCCCAGGCTCGGTCGATCGGGACGTCCCGGATGTGGTAGCGCTTCTTGCCTGCGGCGGTGGCGGCGACGACGGTGGCGAGTCCGGCGCGGCGCTGGAAGAAGGTCTGCCGGACCGTCCAGCCGATGACGCCGGGTGCTGCCAGGCAGTGCCGTTCCCGATCGAGGCTGCCGTCGCGGGTGATCAGCCAGGTCGGCCGTGCGCCCGCGCCGGGCAGGATCGCGTGGCCGAGTCCGCGGTACCGATCCTCCGCCACGGCCGCCGCGGCGACGCCGAGCAGTGCCAGGATCGGCCAGACCCAGACGGGAATGTGGTTGCCGCCCAGTGCGATTCCGAGGGTGATCACGGTGGCCAGGGCCACCGGGGCGAGGGCTCTGGTGTAGCGCCGCCGGTGTGCGCGCGGCCCGTGCCGTAGCGGTTCCGCGGTCACCGGCGCCCAGGCCTCGCTCGGAACGGGTTGCCGCGCAGGCGTATTCGCTTCGGCCTCGGCCTGCCGGATGGTTTCGGACAACAGGTGGGCGAGCGTGCGATCGACCGCTGCTCGCGGCGCCTGGGGCAGAATGCGTTGGCGGGTACGGGTTCCCGTCATCACGGCCTCCAGTTCCGCTGCACCGGCCAGTCGTAACAGCAGCGGTTCGTTCACGGTGGCGCCGCGCAATCGGGACAGGTCCAGGGTGATCTGGCGTGTGGTGAACAGGCCGTGATTGATGTGCAGGCGACGGCCGTCGTCGATCACCCGCAGGCCGTACCACGTCGTCAGATACCGCAGGCAGGCCGCCGCCGCGCTGACCAGCAGCAGGATCGCGATCCCGGTCAGGGCCACCACCGCGAGGAAGAGGACGCTGTGCCGGCCGAGACCCTGCACGGTCTGCGAACGCACCAGCCGATCGGTGGCGCCGTATTGCGAGGCCAGACCGGCCAGCGGGCCGAAGATCGCCAGCCCGGTCAGCGACAACGGCGCATACCGCACCCACCCCGCCCGCCAATGCCCGATCTCGGCGCCGTCCGGCTCGTCGACCGCGACGGACCACGGCTGACCGGCCGCGCTCCGTTCGGTGGGCGCGACGGACCCGGCCATATCGACCGGCCCCCGGGTGGCAGCGGCTACGGCCCGGCCCGGATCGACCGTCC
This sequence comes from Nocardia sp. BMG111209, assembly GCF_000381925.1. Taxonomy (NCBI): domain Bacteria; kingdom Bacillati; phylum Actinomycetota; class Actinomycetes; order Mycobacteriales; family Nocardiaceae; genus Nocardia; species Nocardia sp. BMG111209. Next base: position 4,778,154 of record NZ_KB907307.1, on the reverse strand, counting down.
CCTGTTCGATGGCGGCTATGGACCCGGCCGGGTCGGCCGTTCCTGGATCGGCCGTTGCCAGGGACCTGGTCGCATCAGCCGTTTCTCGATCGCTGGCGGCCACGGGCCCGCCCGGACCGCCGGCTGCTCCTCGATCGGTCGTCGCCGGGGGCCCGGCTGGATCCGTGGTCGTCCGATCGGCGACCGCCACGGGCTCGCCCGGATCGGCCGTGTCTTGTTCGGTGGCGGCCGAGGACCCACGCCGATCGGCGGACTGTCGTTCGGTGGTGACCACGCCGGGGTCGGCTGTCCCTCGGTCGGTGGCGGCCACGGATCCGCTCGGACCGCCCGCCTCGTGATCGGCGATCCCGGCGGGAACGGCTTGCGGCGCAGTGAGTTCCGTGGGGGCGGACCCGTTCGGCGTGGTGCCGAGCAGGGCGGCGCGGAGGGTGGGGACGGCGCGGGCGTCGACGCCGTCGAGGTGGAAGCGCTCCTCGCGGCCGGCCAGTTGTCCCGTGCCGATGGCCAGTACGGCGAGTCCGAGCAGGCGGTGCAGTAGGTCGGCATGGACGTCGACCGAGCGGATCCGGGAGCGGGGCACGGTGAGTGTCTTGCGCTGGATCAGGCCGCGGCGCAGTTCCACGGTGTCCGGGCCGAGCCGGTAGGTGGTGGTGAACCAGCGCGTCACCGCCACCGCGACGATGACCGCCAGGGCCCCGAGGCCCCACATCGGATTGTCGTTGCGGGTACCGATGATCACCGTCGCCAGCAGGACGGGGATGTAGCGGACCACCTCGCGCACCGGATGCAGCAGCAGCATCCGGCGATCGAGGCGCTGCCAGGGTGCGGCGACCGGTCCGGTCATGTCGCGTCACCGCGGTCGGCGGCGGCGCTGGCGGTCAGCAGCGCCACGGTCTGTTCGGCGACCGGCAGGGCCAGTGCGGTGATCCGGACCGCGCCGGCCGAGGAGGCCGTGGTGACCGTGACCGTCGCGAGGCCCAGCAGCCGCTCCAGCGGCCCGCGGTGGGTGTCGACGGTCTGCACCCGGGTCAGGGGCGCGACCCGGCTCTCCTGGGTGAACCAGCCGGTGCGGACATAGACGGCGGTGTCGGTGATCTCCCAGCGGTGCACCGCGTATCGCCACAGCGGCACCACCACCACGCTGAAGGCCGCCGCGAGCGCGCTGAGCAGCAGTACGATCAGCGCGACGGCCCGCCGGCCGTCGTCGAGGACGAGCCAGACCGATTCGGCGATCAGCACCACCGCCCAGCCGAATGCCGGGGCGAGCGCCCACAGCAGTTTCGCGCGGGGGCTCGGTCGCCGGGCCGGTGCGCCCATGATGCTGACCGGGGGCGGAGGTTCCAGCGGCAGGCCCATAACGACAATCGTGGCACGCACCCCCGACGGAAGTCTTGCGCCGGAGCCGGAATAGCCTGCTCGGACACCGGGTTGTGTCTCGGCAACGGACACCAGAGGGAGAAACAGTCGGATGGTTGGCGCATGATCGACAGCGTGACGGATCTACCGAACCCGGGCGTCCCGCCCATCCCGCCCAGCTCCTCGGCCATGCGCCGCGCGCTGCGCCGGGCCCGTGACGGTGCGACGCTCAACCTCGACGAGGCGGTCGTGCTGCTGCATGCCCGCGGCGACGATCTGGCGGATCTGTGCACCTCGGCTGCCCGGGTGCGGGACGCCGGGTTGCGGGAGACCGGCTACGCCGGCGACGGCCCGCTGCCGATCACCTATTCCCGCAAGGTGTTCATCCCGCTCACCCATCTGTGCCGGGACAAGTGTCACTACTGCACGTTCGTGACGGTGCCGGGCAAGCTGCGCGCCGAGGGCCGCGGTATGTATCTGGAACCGGACGAGGTGCTGGAGATCGCCGCCCGGGGCGCCGAATTGGGTTGTCAGGAGGCGCTTTTCACCCTCGGCGACCGGCCCGAGGAACGCTGGCCGGAGGCCCGGCAGTGGCTGGACGAGCGCGGCTACGACTCCACGCTGGACTATGTGCGCGCGATGTCGATCCGGGTGCTGGAGGAGACCGGCCTGCTGCCGCACCTCAATCCGGGTGTCATGTCGTGGGCGGAGATGTCGCGGCTGAAGCCGGTGGCGCCGTCGATGGGCATGATGCTGGAGACCACCTCCGAGCGCCTGTTCACGGAGAAGGGCGAATGTCATTACGGCAGCCCGGACAAGGATCCGGCGGTGCGGCTGCGCACGCTGACCGACGCGGGCCGGCTGTCCGTTCCGTTCACCACCGGCATCCTGGTCGGCATCGGCGAGACGCTGGTCGAGCGGGCCGATTCCATTCTGGCGATTCGCAAGGCGCACAAGGCTTTCGGACATGTGCAGGAGGTGATCGTGCAGAACTTCCTGGCCAAGGACGACACCGCGATGCGCGACACCCCCGATGCCGATCTCGCCGAGTTCCGCGCCACCATCGCCGTCACCCGGCTGCTGCTCGGCCCGAAGATGCGGGTGCAGGCGCCGCCGAATCTGGTCGCGCTGGACGAGTGCCGGATGCTGATCGAGGCGGGTATCGACGACTGGGGCGGCGTCTCGCCGCTGACCCCGGATCACGTGAATCCCGAACGGCCCTGGCCGAATCTGGATGTGCTGGCCGAGGTGACCGCCGCCTCGGGCTACGTGTTGACCCCGCGCCTGACCGTGCATCCGAAATACGTGCGCGCGGGTAATCCGTGGATCGATCCGCGGGTGGCCGGGCATGTCGCCGCGCTCGCGGATCCCGACACCGGCCTGGCCCGCACGGTGAATCCGGTGGGCCGGCCCTGGCAGGAGCCGGATCACGACTGGGAGTCCGTCGGCCGCGTCGACCTGAACACCGCGATCGACTCCGAGGGCCGCAACACCGAGTCCCGCAGCGATTCCGGGCTCGGCACCGAGATCGTGGGTGCGTTCGGCGACTGGGAGACGGTGCGTGAGCAGGTGCTGTCGCTATCGGCCCCGGTGCGGCTGGACACCGATGTCACCGCGGCGCTGCGGGCCGCCGAACAGGATCCGGCCGGGCTCACCGACGATCAGTATCTGGCGCTGGCCACCGCCGACGGCCCGGAACTCGACGTCGTCGCCGCCCTCGCCGACCAGTTGCGCCGCGACACCGTCGGCGACGTGGTGACCTACATCGTCAACCGGAACATCAACTTCACCAACATCTGCTACACCGGCTGCCGGTTCTGCGCCTTCGCGCAGCGTAAGGGCGATGCCGACGCCTTCGCGCTGTCCGCCGAGGAGGTCGCCGACCGCGCCTGGGAGGCGTATGTGGAGGGCGCCACCGAGGTGTGCATGCAGGGCGGGATCGATCCCGACCTGCCGGTCACCGGCTACGCCGATCTGGTCCGGGCGGTGAAGAAGCGGGTGCCCTCGATGCATGTGCACGCGTTCAGCCCGATGGAGATCGTCAACGGCGCGTCCCGCGGCGGTGCCAGCATCCACGACTGGCTGACCGCGTTGCGCGAGGCCGGCCTCGACACCATCCCGGGTACCGCCGCGGAGATCCTCGACGACGAGGTGCGCTGGGTGCTCACCAAGGGCAAGCTGCCCACCTCGGCGTGGATCGAGGTGATCACCACCGCGCACCGGGTCGGCCTGCGGTCCAGTTCGACGATGATGTACGGCCATGTGGACAACCCGAAGCACTGGGTGGGCCATCTGCGGGTGCTGCGCGGCATCCAGGACGAGACCGGCGGTTTCACCGAATTCGTGCTGCTGCCGTTCGTGCACCAGAGCGCGCCGCTGTATCTGGCGGGAGCCTCCCGGCCCGGCCCGACCGTCCGGGACAACCGCGCGGCGCACGCGCTGGCCCGGATCATGTTGCACGGCCGGATCTCCAACATTCAGACCAGCTGGGTGAAGCTCGGCACCCGGGGCACCCAGTTGATGCTCGAGGGCGGCGCCAACGATCTCGGCGGAACCCTGATGGAGGAGACCATCTCCCGGATGGCCGGTTCCGAGCACGGCTCCGCCAAGACCGTCGCCGAACTGGTCGGAATCGCCGAGGGGATCGGCCGCCCGGCCCGGCAGCGCACCACCACCTACGGCATCCCGCCGGAGCGGACCCCGCTGCCGCTGCCGGTCGGCTGAACGGCGACTACTGTGGACCGGTGACGAGCGATGCCGCGCGTCACCGATCGACGGTTGCCCGTCGGGGGCTGTATTAGGTAAGGCTGACCGGCAGTAACCTTCAGGCCTGAGGATAGTGTTCCGTGCGCGGAACACCCGCAGGCAAGGACCAGACTAGGAGAGACCGGCAGTGCCGTACATCATCGCTGAACCGTGCGTTGACGTGAAGGACAAGGCATGCATCGAGGAATGCCCCGTGGACTGCATCTACGAGGGTGGGCGCATGCTGTACATCCATCCGGACGAGTGCGTGGACTGCGGTGCCTGTGAGCCGGTCTGCCCCGTCGAGGCCATCTTCTACGAGGACGACACCCCGGACCAGTGGAGCGGTTACGTGAACGCCAACGTCGACTTCTTCGACGATCTGGGTTCCCCGGGCGGCGCCACCAAGGTCGGCAAGGTCGATTTCGATCCGCCGTTCATCGCGGCGCTGCCGCCGATGGCCGGCGAATAGCGGTAGGTCACCGACGTTGTCCACGCGTGGCCCGGTCAGTGCACTGCTGCCCGATTTCCCCTGGGACACCATCGCCGACGCCAAGCGGCGGGCGGCGGAGCATCCCGGCGGCATCGTCGATCTGTCGGTCGGCACACCCGTCGACCCGGTCGATCCGCTGATCCGGGCGGCGCTGGCCTCGGTGTCGGAGGTGCCGGGTTATCCGGCGACGCACGGTACCCCGGAGCTGCGGGCGGCGGCGGTCGACGCGCTGAAGCGCCGCTACGGTATCACCGGCGTCGCCCCAGAGGCGGTGCTGCCGGTGATCGGCACCAAGGAGTTGATCGCCGGGCTGCCGCGGCTGCTCGGCCTGGGCGGCGACGATCTCGTGGTGATCCCGGAGGTCGCGTACCCCACCTACGAGGTGGGTGGGCTGCTGGCCGGAACCCGGGTGCTCCGCGCCGACGGCGTGACCCGGCTGGGGCCCGAACGGCCCGCGCTGATCTATCTGAACTCGCCGTCGAATCCGACCGGCAAGGTGCTCGGCGTCCCGCATCTGCGCAAGGTCGTCGAATTCGCCAGGGAGCGTGGGGCGATCGTCGCCTCCGACGAGTGCTATCTGGGCCTGGCCTGGGACGAGCCGGCGGTGTCGCTGCTGGATCCGGAGGTCTGCGACGGCGACCACACCGGCCTGCTGGTCATCCACTCGCTGTCGAAGACCTCGAATCTGGCCAGCTACCGCGCCGGATTCGTCGCCGGTGATCCGGCGCTGGTGCGCGAACTGCTGGAGGTGCGCAAGCATTCCGGCATGATCGTCCCGCTGCCGGTACAGGCCGCGATGACCGCCGCCCTCGGCGACGACACCCACGAACAGCAGCAGCGCGAGCGCTACCGGCGCCGGCGCGAGGTGCTGCGGAATGCCTTGCAGCAGGCCGGTTTCCGGATCGACGAATCACACGCCGGGCTGTACCTGTGGTCCACCCGCGGCGAGAACGCCCGGGTCACGCTGGACTGGCTGGCCGAGCGCGGCATCCTCGCCGCACCCGGTGACTTCTACGGTCCGGCCGGTACGCAACACGTGCGGATCGCCCTGACCGCCACCGATGAACGCATCGCGGCGGCGGCGCAGCGCTTGACGGCCTGAGCGGCCTCGACTTGCCGCCGCGCCCCGAGCGGTCGGCCGCACCGCGACGGACCGGGTCGGCGCGTCCCGATCACACCAGCGGCAGGCCGAACCGCCGCCGGACCCGCAGATCGAAGAGATAGGTGTTCAGCGGCATACACCGGATCGCCGGGGGCATCCGCCGCCACACCGTCGAAACGGCGCCCAGGATCCGGCGATAGCGCCGTTCGTCGCGGTCGGTCCAGGTCATACCCATCTCGTCGCGCAGATGCTGCGGCAACAGGGCCGTCACGCCGTAGCGGTGGAAACGCCCGAACAGCACCTGATTCCAGCGCGGCATCATCTTCAGGTCGATCAGATCGTCGAAGTAGCGGCGGACGGGTTCGTCGATGGTGCGCTTCGCGAGATTCTCGTCCCAGTACCGGTAGAAGGCGGCGCGATCGGCGGGCCACATGTCCGGGCGCATCTGCAGGGTGGTGCCGAGCCGCGCGCCGTAGCGGTAGAACCGTTCGGCCAGTTCGGGTTCCATCGGCCCGCGCATCCGGGTGTAGAGGTCGTCGATACCCCAGTACAGGCAGGCGGCCACCCACAGCTGGAGTTCCGGATCGAAGGCGTTGTACTTCACCGGACTGTCCGGTCCGGAGCGCACCGGGCGATGGGATTCGTTGACCGCCTTGCGATATGCCCAACGCTCCTCCTCGGTACCCAGCCAGGCGACGGCGAGGTAGGTGAGGGTGGTGCGCAGCCGCTTGATCGGATGCAGGGTCACCTTGCCGCTGTCCACGGTGCTCTCCAGCACGCCGTAGCCGACGGGCGGATAGGACAGCTGCATGATCACATTCGCCACGCCGCCGAGGAAGGCGGCGATGCCGTCGATGTGCAGCCGAACCTCCGCGGGAGTGAGCGCGGCCGGCGGGGTGGACTGCTCGTCGACACAGCTCGAGGTGGTGGACGTCATCGTCGGGTCGGCTCCTCGGTCACGCTCCACCTGGTGAAGCTCGGTACGTTGAGAAACTTCTCACTTCACTTTCTCATCGTGATCATCGAGTGTCAATTGTTAGAGTTCAGAGATGGCCAAGCTTGCGAAACTGCTGCCGCTGGTGCGCGATGCGGGCGCCGAGGACGGTAACCAGGCGGCCGTGCTCGACGCGGCGCTGATGGCGTTCCTGGATTTCGGCATCAAGCGGACCAGCATGACCGAGGTCGCCCGGCGCGGCGGCCTGTCCCTGGCGACGCTGTATCGGCGCTTCGCCGGTAAGTCCGAGTTGGTCCAGGCGGTGGCGCTGTGGCAGGCGCGGCGATTCGTGGAACAGGTCGACGCCGTCGTACAGGCGCAGGTCGACCGCGACGCGAGCGCCGAGGACCAGATCGTCGAACTGTTCATCGCATTCCTGGCCGGACTGCGCCGCAACCGACTGCTGGAACGACTGCTGAACACCGAGCCGGAGATCGTACTGCCGTATCTGACCACCCGCGGCGCCCCGGTCATCGAACTCGGCCGCGACTACCTCGCCGAGTTCATCACCCGATTGCAATCGGAAGGCAAACTGCCGCAATACGATCCGCTGCCGGTAGCGGAGATGGTCGCCCGCACCTCCCTGTCCCTGTCGCTCACCCCGCAGACGGTGATCCCCATCGACGACGACGCAGCCGCCCGCCAGTTCGCCCGCAGACACGTAGTCCCCGGGTTCGTATAGCTGTATTTTCGGCCTCCGCTTCGCTCCGGCGGGTTCGCGGCCCTCAAGTCTCGGTCCTTCCCTCCTCCGGTCAGTCGCTGCGCTCCCTCCCTCCGTCAGTCCAGGACCGAGCCGGGCCGCGAACAGCGTTGTCGGGCCTGCTGATCGGTGACCGTCGACAGGCGCGCCGCCCTCGGGGTGAGGTGGGGGCCGAGAGCACTAGGCTGGCTGGATGTCGTTCGGATCGTTGCCGTTGCTGAGCTCGCTGAATCCGGCTGCCGTGGCGGCCGGTGCGGATCTGCCGGATGCCGTCACCATCGACGGTGTCACCCTGTCCCGTAGTGATGTGATCGGCGCGGCCACCTCGGTGGCGGAGCGGGTGGCGCAGGCGCAGCGGGTCGCCGTGCTGGCCCGGCCGACGGTCACCACCGTGCTGGCCGTGGTCGGCTGCCTGATCGCCGGGGTCACAGTGGTGCCGGTACCGCCGGATTCCGGCAAGGCCGAACTCGCGCACATCCTCTCCGACTCCGGGGCACAGGCCTGGCTCGGCGATGCACCCGAGGGCACCGAGTTGCCCGTGCTGCCGGTGCGCCGCCATGCCCGCTCGTGGCACACCTACCCCGAACCCCCTTCGGACACCACAGCTTTCGTGCTCTACACCTCGGGCACCACCGGCGCCCCGAAGGGGGTGCTGCTGAGTCGCGGCGCCATCGCCGCCGGGCTGGACGCCCTGGCGCAGGCATGGCAGTGGACCGCGAAAGATGTTCTGGTACACGGACTTCCGCTCTTCCACGTACACGGACTGATTCTCGGCCTGCTGGGACCGCTGCGGGTCGGCAGCCCACTGATCCACACCGGCAAGCCGACACCCGAGGCCTACGCGGCAGCCGCGGGCACCCTGTACTTCGGGGTGCCGACCGTATGGTCGCGGGTGGCCGAAGATCCCGTCGCGGCAAAGGGTTTGGCAGGTGCCCGGCTGCTGGTCTCGGGCAGCGCCCCCCTGCCGGTGCCGGTGTTCGAGCGCTTGCGCGAACTGACCGGGCTGACACCGATCGAGCGCTACGGCATGAGCGAAACCATGATCACCCTCTCCACCCGCGCCGACGGCGAGCGTCGCCCCGGCTGGGTGGGCGTACCGGTCGCCGGGGTGCAGACCCGGCTGCGCGACGAGACGGGCGCGCCGGTACCGCACGACGGCGAGAGCGTCGGCGGCCTGCAGGTGCGCGGCCCGATGCTGTTCGACGGCTACCTCGGCCGCCCCGACGCCACCGCAGCCTGCTGGACCGAGGACGGCTGGTTCGCCACCGGCGACGTCGCCGTGATCGACGCCGAGGGCTTCCACCGCATCGTCGGCCGCGAATCGGTGGATCTGATCAAGTCCGGCGGATTCCGGGTGGGCGCCGGCGAGATCGAGACCACCCTACTGGGCCACCCACAGGTGGCCGAGGCCGCAGTGGTCGGCCAACCGGACGCCGATCTCGGCCAGCGCATCGTGGCCTACGTGGTCCCCCGCGACGGCGCCCACCACACCCTGCCCCAGGACCTGATCAACCATGTGGCGCAACAACTCTCGTTCCACAAGCGTCCCCGCGAGGTGCGCCTGGTGGCAAGCCTGCCCCGCAACGCGATGGGAAAGGTACAGAAGAAGCTGCTGAGCTGACGGTTCGGCCACACGCCTTGACCTCCACCTAACTCGAGCTTCTAGGCTCGACCACATGATCGCAACCTTGTCGCCCGCCCAGATCGAATACATGCGCAGCCAGCGGCTGGGCCGCTTGGCCACCGTCCGCCCGGGCGGCGCACCACAGAACAACCCGGTCGGCTTCCACTACAACGAGGCCCTGGGCACGATAGACATCGGCGGCTACCACCTCGGCACCTCACAGAAATTCCGCAACCTGGCCAAGGAACCCCGCGTCTCGTTCGTCATCGACGACATCAAGTCCGTGCAGCCGTGGGAAGTACGCATGCTGGAGATCCGCGGCACCGCGGAGGCCCTGACCGACGTGACCACCTACCTCGGCGGCGGTTCCCCCGAACTGATCCGCATCACCCCCACACGGATCATCGCCTTCGGCATCGAGTGATCCCCGGACACCCGGCCCGCAACACGCAAACCCGTTGTCCCGCAACACCTATAGCCCACCGCCCACCGCCCACCGGTAACGGTCGAAGTGCGAGCCGGTACCGGCTACCGGCCCACCCCGCCCCGGTCACCAATACGCAGGCCCAACGCTCCTGTTCGCGGCCCGGCCCACCGGTCCCGGTCACCGATCCGCAGGCGTAACGCTCGTGTTCCCGGCCCGCCCCGACCCGACCTGGTCACCGATCCGCATGCTGAGCACGCCCGTTCGTAGCCCAGCTCACCCGGCCCCGGTCACCGATGCGCGGGCTGAGCACGCCTGTTGGTGGCCTCACCCCGGTCCCGGTCACCAATAAGCAGGCGTAACGCTCCTGTTCGTGGCCCGGCCCGATCCTGGACTGACGGAGGCGGGGGAGCGAAGCGGAGGAGCCGGAGGAGGGAAGGATCGGGCCCGGAGGGCCGCGAACCCGCCGGAGCGAAGCGGAGGCCAAAAACACAGCCTGTCAGCAACACGCAGGCCCAACACTCAGCCCCAGCCCCGCTCAACCCGGCCAGCCACCCAATCAGCGCCCGATACCGCCCAATCAGCACGCAATGTCACCTAATCAGCGCGCAATACCACCCCATCAGCGCAATACCACCCAATCAGCGCCAACACCACTAATTAGCGTGCAACGCCGCATTCAACTCGATCCCGGTCCCCTTACGCGGCACCACCTCCACCGCACCCGACAACGAGTTCCGCCGAAACAACAAATTAGACCGCCCCGACAGCTCCACAGCCTTGACCGACCCCCCGTCCGGCAGCACCACCTTGGTCCCCGCCGTGACATACAGCCCGGCCTCCACAACACAATCGTCACCGAGCGAGATACCCAGCCCCGCATTCGCCCCCAGCAAGCACCGCTCCCCGATCGACACAACTTCCTTACCCCCACCGGACAAAGTGCCCATGATCGACGCCCCACCGCCGATATCGGACCCGTTCCCCACCACCACCCCGGCCGAGATACGCCCCTCGACCATCGACGCCCCCAAAGTGCCCGCGTTGTAATTCACAAACCCCTCATGCATCACCGTCGTGCCCTCGGCCAAGTGTGCACCCAACCGCACCCGATCAGCATCAGCCACCCGCACCCCACTGGGCAGCACATAATCAACCAGCCGAGGAAACTTGTCCACCCCGTAAACAGTGACCGCCCCCCGCCCCCGCAGCCGAGCACGGACCAACTCGAACTCTTCCACCGCGCAAGGACCGTGATTGGTCCACACCACATTCGACAACAGCCCGAAGATCCCGTCGAGGTTCGCACCATGCGGCCGCACCAACCGATGCGACAACAGATGCAGCCGCAGGTACACATCATGCGTATCGACAGGCGCAACCGAGATGTCGGCAATGGTCGTCCGAACGGCAACCACGTCGACCCGCCGAGCCTCGTCGAACCCGACCAACTCGGCGAACCGGCCGTACTCAGGATCACCCGGTTCCAGCCGCCGGCTTCCGGCCGCATCGAATGCGCCGAGTTCCGGATACGGATACCACGTGTCGAGGACCGTGCCGTTGACGGTCACCGTAGCGAGGCCGACCGCAGTTGCTCCCTGAATACTCACGCGCCGAGTTTAGGTCAGCGCCGATCGGCGACATACGCGGGAGTGCGCCGCACAGCCCCCTGAACAGCGGGCGACCACAAAGTGTCGCCCGGATCGGAGTGGGCTATCTCACAGGTGAACTGCTGGTGATTCGGCCGCGGCGGATCTCAGAGTGGAAAGAGGGGATAATCGGACGACACCTAGGCTGGCTCGAATGACGACGATCGATTTGCATGCCGACCCCATCGCCCTGACCGCCGCCCTCGTGGACATTCCGAGCGTGTCGCGGGACGAGGCGGCCATCGTCGACGTCGTCGCCGAGGCGTTGCGCGAGCAGACCCGGGGCTTCGAGGTGGTGCGCCACGGCAACACCGTGCTGGCCCGCACCCACCGCGGCCTGCCGACCCGGGTGATCCTGGCCGGCCACCTGGACACCGTGCCCATCGCGGACAACGTGCCGGGCCGGTTCGAGGTCGATCCGCACGGCAACGAGATGCTCTACGGCTGCGGCACCTGCGATATGAAATCCGGCGACGCGGTATTCCTGCACCTGGCCGCCACGGTCGCCGACCCGGTCTGCGATCTGACGCTGATCTTCTACGACTGCGAGGAGATCGCCGCGGAGTTCAACGGCCTCGGCCGCATCGAACGTGAACTGCCGCAATGGCTCGACGGCGATCTGGCCGTCCTGGGCGAGCCGTCCGGCGGCTGGATCGAGGCCGGTTGCCAGGGCACCCTGCGGGCCCGGCTCACGGTCACCGGCACCCGCGCGCACACCGCGCGAGCCTGGCTGGGCGACAACGCGATTCATCACCTCGCCCCGATCCTGGAACGGCTCGGCGGCTACCGGCCGCGCGAGGTCGAGCTGGACGGCTGCGTCTACCGCGAGGGCCTGTCGGCGGTGCGCATCTCCGGCGGGGTGGCCGGCAATGTCGTGCCCGACGAGGCCGAGGTGGACGTGAACTTCCGCTTCGCCCCCGACCGCACCCTGGATCAGGCGACCGAACACGTGCGCGAGGTGTTCGACGGTCTCGCAGTGGATTTCGAGCGCACCGACGGCGCTCCCGGCGCGTTACCCGGCCTGTCCGCGCCCGCGGCCAAGGATCTCGTGGAGATGGTGCACTCGCACGGTGGCGGCGGGGTCCGGGCCAAGTACGGGTGGACCGACGTCTCCCGCTTCGCCGCCCGCGGCATCCCGGCGGTGAATTTCGGCCCCGGCGACCCGAATCTGGCGCACAAGGTCGACGAGCACGTACCCACCTCCCAGATCACCGTCGTCTCCGACATCCTGCGCAGTTATCTGACCGGACAGGCAGGGCCGCTCGACCCCGGCTCGGCGGAGGTTGCGGACCGGTAGCGTTGGCGGTATGTCCGACGGCGTACCCGAGTCCACTCGTACCCCTCGATCCGCGCCGAAGATGCGCGGTCCCATCCAGTTGCGCGGCGATCTCAAGCGCGGCGGCGGCACCACCGACGCCCATCTGCTCGACGGCCACGGCGCCACCGACTGGGTGCACACCGATCCGTGGCGGGTCCTGCGAATCCAGAGCGAATTCGTCGAGGGTTTCGGCGCACTCGCCGAAGTGCCCAGGGCGGTGGCGGTTTTCGGCTCGGCACGGACCCCGGCAGACTCCCCGGAATATCAGGCGGCGCAGGCGATCGGGGCCGCGCTGACCCGGGCCGGATTCGCGGTGATCACCGGCGGCGGGCCCGGCATCATGGAGGCCGCCAACCGCGGCGCCTGCGAGGAGGACGGGCTGTCCATCGGATTGGGGATCGAGCTGCCGTTCGAGCAGAGCCTCAACGAGTGGGTGGATCTCGGCATCAACTTCCGATACTTCTTCGCCCGCAAGACGATGTTCGTGAAGTACTCGCAGGCCTTCATCTGCCTGCCCGGCGGATTCGGCACTCTCGACGAGCTGTTCGAGGCGCTGACCCTGGTGCAGACCCGCAAGATCACCCGCTTCCCGATCGTGTTGTTCGGCTCGCGGTACTGGGCGGGCCTGATGGACTGGCTGCGCGATTCGCTGCTCGGATCGGGCAAGATCGCTGCGGGCGATCTCGAACTGCTGTATGTGAGCGACAGTGTGGACGAGGTGGTCGACATCGTGCTGCGGGCCGCCGAGACCGCGGCCGCCGAGGATGCCATCGGTACGGAGGATCAGTGGTGAGCGAGCGTGTGAACGATCCGTCGCGGCCCTATGCCGTCTGCGTCTACTGTTCGGCCAGCGCCGACGATCCGGCCGCGCTGCGCCTGGCCGCCGAGGTCGGTGCCGAGATCGCCAGGCGCGGTTGGCAATTGGTGTCCGGCGGCGGCCGGGTGTCGATGATGGGCGCGGTGGCGACGGCCGCGCGGGCCGGCGGCGCGCACACCGTCGGGGTGATCCCGAAACGACTGGTGCACCGCGAACTCGCCGATGTCGACGCCGACGAACTGATCGTCACCGACACCATGCGCGAGCGTAAGCAGATCATGGAGGACCGGGCCGACGCCTTCCTCGCGCTGCCCGGCGGCATCGGCACGCTGGAGGAACTGTTCGAGACCTGGACCGGCGGTTATCTGGGCCAGCACGAGAAGCCGGTGGTGGTACTGGATCCGGACGGGCACTATCGCGGCCTGTTCGACTGGCTGGGCGGGCTGACCGCGACCGGATTCGCCGGGCGCGGCACGCTGGAACGGGTTACCGTGACCGCGGAATTCGCCGCGGCTTTCGCGGCGCTGCACGGGGATTCGCCCGGGATGGAGGGGACACAGTGACCACCGCGACCACCTTCGGCCTCCTGGATCTGGTCCGCTGCCTGCCCGGGATGGTGCCGGACCTGCCGGAGATGGTCCGCTCGGCGCGGGGCATGCTGGTCGGGCCGGACGATCGGACCTCGGTGGGGCACGTGTTCCAGCGCACCGCGCAGCAGACGCCGAGCCGGCCGTTCCTGCGCTTCGAGGATCGCAGCTACACCTACGGCGAGGCCAACGCCGAGGTGAACCGATACGCGAGTGTGCTTGCCGCGCAGGGGGTCACCCGCGGCGACGTGGTCGGCGTGCTGATGTCGAACCGGCCGGAGACGTTGCTGCTGGTCCTCGCGACCGTGAAACTCGGTGCGACCGTGGGCCTGTTGAACCACAACCAGCGGGATCGGGTGCTGGCGCACAGTTTCGGGCTGTTGCACAGCGTGCTGAACGTGGTCGGCGAGGAGTGCCGGGAGGCGGCGGACTCGCTGCCGGAACCGATCCCCAACGAACTGCCGGCGGCCGAACTGCAACGGCTGGCCCGCACCGCCGATGCCGCGAATCCGCCGGTGTGCGAGGACATCCGGGCGCACGAGCGCGCCTTCCTGATCTTCACCTCGGGCACCACCGGCCTGCCGAAGGCCAGCGTGATGACCCATCTGCGGTGGGCCAAGGGCATGTACGGACTCGGCGGCCTCGGTGTGCGGCTGCGCGCCTCCGACACCCTGTACTGCTGCCTGCCGCTCTATCACAACAACGCGCTGACGGTCGCGCTCGGAGCGGTGCTGCGCGCACGGGGGACCTTCGCGCTGGGCCGGAAGTTCTCCGCCTCCGGATTCTGGGCCGAGGTGATCGCCACCCGGTCGACGGCGTTCATCTACATCGGCGAACTGTGCCGATATCTGCTGAACCAGCCGGCCCGGCCGCAGGAGCGCGAGCACGCGGTGCGCCTGGTGGTCGGCAACGGCCTGCGGCCCGAACTGTGGGACGAGTTCCAGCGCCGGTTCGGGATCCGCCGGATCGTCGAGTTCTACGGCGCCAGCGAGGGCAATGTCGCGTTCGTGAACGCGTTCGGCCTGCCGCGCACCGCCGGATTCGGCCCGCTGCCGTACGCCATCGTCGAATTCGACGACGCCACCGGCAAGGCGAAGCGGTTCCCGGACGGCCGGGTGCGGCGGGTGGTGCCCGGCGGGGTCGGCCTGCTGCTGACGAAGGTGACCGAGCGGTCGCCGTTCGACGGGTACACCGACGCCGCGGCCACCGAGACGAAACTGGTCCGCGATGCCCTGGATCCCGGCGACGCCTGGTTCGACACCGGCGATCTGGTGCGCGACCAGGGCTGGCATCACGTCGCGTTCGTCGACCGGCTCGGCGACACCTTCCGCTGGAAGGGCGAGAACGTCGCCACCACCGAGGTGGAGAGCGCCTTCGACGGTATCGAGTCGATCACCGGGGCGGTCGTGTACGGCGTGGACGTCCCGGGCGCCGACGGCAAGGCCGGGATGGCCGCGATCACGCTGCGGCCCGGCGCCGCCTTCGACGGCCGGGAGCTGGCCGCGCGGCTGTACCGCGACCTGCCCGGTTACGCGGTGCCGCTGTTCGTCCGGGTGGTCGCGGAGCTGGAGACCACCTCCACGTTCAAGAGCCGCAAGGTGGACCTGCGCCGCGCGGGCTACGCCCCGGCCGACGACAGCGCGGTGTATGTCCTGGCCGGCCGGACCGAGGGCTATCTGCCCTGGTATCCGGCCTATCCGGCCGAGGTCGCGGGCGGTCCGGCGCCCCGGTCCTGACCGGGTATACGGTCGCGCGCCGGCGGGTATTCCGGTGCCGACCCGACCGGCGCGGCCGGGCCGAGTTGTGATCAACTGGATGTGACGTGCGAGACGTGAGTCCAGGAAGGCGGACGAGCATGAGCTCCGTGGTGTTGTCCACCTTGTGCGGGAAACCGGTGCCGACGGATCGGGCGCTGGTCATGGCGATCGTCAACCGCACCCCCGATTCCTTCTACGACCGGGGCGCCACCTTCACCGACGAGGCGGCCATGGCGGCGGTGGCCCGCGCGGTGACCGAGGGGGCGGATCTGGTCGACATCGGCGGGGTGAAGGCCGGACCGGGCAGCGAGGTCGACGCCGCCGAGGAGGCGCGCCGGGTGGTCCCGTTCGTGGCCGCGATCCGCGAGCGCTACCCGGACCTGCTGATCAGTATCGATACCTGGCGCGGCGAGGTGGCGCGGGCCGCCGTCGCGGTGGGTGCGGACCTGATCAACGACACCTGGGCCGGCGCCGATCCGGAGCTGGCCGCGGTCGCCGCCGAACTGGGCGCGGGCATCGTCTGCAGCCACACCGGCGGCGCACGGCCGCGCACCCGGCCGCATCGCGTGCGGTACGCCGATATCGTCGCCGAGGTCACCGAGACCGTGGTGACCGCGGCCGAGGCCGCCGCGGCGGCCGGGGTGAGCAAGGACGCCATCCTCATCGACCCCACCCACGACTTCGGGAAGAACACGTATCACGGGCTCGAACTGTTGCGCGCAGTGGACGTTCTCGTTAAAACCGGATGGCCGGTCTTGATGGCGCTGAGCAACAAGGATTTCATCGGAGAGACACTCGGTGTCGGGCTCTCCGAACGCTTGGAGGGCACGCTCGCGGCGACGGCGTGGTCGGCCGCGGCGGGCGCCCGGGTATTCCGCGTCCACGAGGTCGCCGCGACCCGGCGGGTGGTGGACACGATCGCTGCGATCCAGGGCCTGCGGCCCCCCGCACGAACCTTGCGAGGTCTGGTATGACGATCAACTCTCATTCGACCGCCCCCGACGACCAGCGTCACGCCGATACGGTCGGCTGGTCGCGCTCGCATACCTGGGATCAGCCCGGCTGGACCGTCGACGAGCTGGTCGCGGCCAAGCACGGCCGGACGGTCTCCGTGGTACTGCCCGCCCTGAACGAGGAGAAGACCGTCGCCGACGTGGTGGCCAGTATCCGGCCGCTGGTCGGGACGCTGGTCGACGAACTGGTGGTGGTCGACTCCGGTTCCACCGACGCCACCGTCGCGCGCGCCCGTGCCGCCGGCGCCCGGGTGTTCACCCGCGAGGAGGCGGTGCCCGAACTGGACCCGTTGCCCGGCAAGGGTGAGGTGCTCTGGCGCTCGCTGGCCGTCACCGGCGGCGATCTGGTGGCCTTCGTCGACTCCGATCTGATCGACCCGGACCCGATGTTCGTGCCGAAGCTGCTCGGCCCGCTGCTCACGGTCGACGGCACCCATCTGGTCAAGGCGTACTACCGGCGCCCGCTGCGGCACGGCGAGATCGTCGATCACCACGGCGGCGGCCGGGTCACCGAACTGGTCGCGCGGCCGCTGCTCGCGGCGCTGCGGCCCGGACTGTCGCACGTCCTGCAGCCGCTCGGCGGCGAATACGCGGGCACCCGGGATCTGCTCACCTCGGTCCCGTTCGCACCGGGTTACGGCGTAGAGATCGGCCTCCTGCTGGACACCTACGACCTGCTGGGCCTGTCGGCGATCGGCCAGGTGAACCTCGGCGTCCGTACCCACCGCAACCGCCCGCTCTCGGATCTGGGCAAGATGAGCCGGCAGATCGTCGGAACCATGCTGGCCCGCAGCGGAATTCGCGACTCTGGTGCCGCCCTCACCCAATTCCCCCTGGTGGCAGGCGAATTCACACCGCTGGACACGGAAGTGTCACTGGCGGACCGCCCCCCGATGAACACCATCCGCCCCGACCGCGTAGCCGCATAGCCGAACCCCCGGCGCAGAGCCTGCCCCGAGCCTGCACTACCCGCACCGCGCACGCGGGGCCCGCCCAGGGCCTGGACTGACGGAGGCGGGGGAGCGAAGCGGAGGAGCCGGAGGAGGGAAGGCCCGGGGTCACGAGGGCCCCGCCGCCGCAGCGAAGCGGAGGCAGATAACTCAACGCTCGTGCCGGTAGATGGGGGTGAGCAGGTCGGCCTCCAGCGGCTCGCCGGTGTTGCGGTCGTAGCGCACACCCACGACGGCCGAGAACGGCAACGTGCCCGCCCGCTCGTGCAGGGTGGCCAGCCGGGTGGCGAGCAGCCGGATGGCACCCAGCGAGCCGGGCGGGTGCAGGCCGTCGATCACCAGAACCGTGCCGCGGCCGTCGGGCCGGGGCAATCGGGCCAGATAGGCGATGTCGTACGGTTCGGTGCCGCCGGGCCGGTACACCCGCCGGGCCGCCCGATCCTCGATACCGCGCCGGACCCGGCCCGCGCGCGCGACCGTCCGCCGCAGCCGCGGATCGGCCGCGACCAGGTAGCGCAGGCTCGGCGACAGTTCCGGCCCGCCCAGGATGATGAGACCCTCCCGGTCCATGTCCACCGGCCGGCCGGGCAGGAAACGCTCCACCGTGGCCGCGAAACCCAACTCCCGCAACAGTTCCACCAGCCGATGCGGCGCCGCGGCGTCCGGCGCGCCGATCAGGGGCGCGGCGCGGGTGGTGGCGCGGACGTCCGGGGTGAGGATGGTGAGCGGGCCGTGCCCGAAGAACAACCCCTCCGGCACCGGTCCCTGGGTGCTCACCTGATGGATGCGGGCCCGCGACAGTCCCGCGGCCGCACCAATTCTGGCGAACGTCCAGCCCTCGGCGTGCAGTTCGCGGATCACGGCTCGCCGGATGCGCGTGAGTTCGTTGATGGTCTGCTGCGCCTGGGCGACCCCTTCGGTGGCGGCCTTGAGACGTTCGACCCGGTCCTCTATCGCGAACACCCGTGCGACCTCATCGGCCGACATGTGCGCAGTCTAGACAGCTCGACAGCCGGATGCGTCCAGTCGGGTTGACGCCGAACACGTCCGGCGGCGTCAGGTCGCGTCGAAATCGATCGGCGGGGTCTCGTTGTGGGCCAGTGGTTTCGGGGTCTCCGGCAAGCTCTGCCCGGGGGCCGGCAGTGGCATGGCGGTGCCGCCGCCGGTCGGGGTGACCGGGCCGTTGGCCGTGCCGAAATTGCCGCTGAACAGCGAGTCGTCACCGTCGAGCAGGTGTTTGGTGACCATCGAGCGCGGGGTCATCCCGCGCAGTCCCTCCAGCGGTTTGCGTAGTTCGTTGAGCTCCTCGAGCGGCTTGCGCAGCTCGTCGAATTCGGGGCCGAGTTCGGTGCGGAGCTGGCTGGTCGCGCCGCTGGCGTAATCGCGCACCTGCCGCAGGCTCTGCGCGGTCCAGCGGATGGCACCCGGAAGCCGCTCCGGGCCCAGGATCATCAAAGCGGCGACCACCAGGATCACCATCTCGGGCCAGCCGATATTGAACATGAGTCCAGGCTACTGGGGTTGCTGGGGAGCGTTCTTGTCGGATTCCAGCGTGACCGGAACGTCGACGCGGCGGCCGTCCCGGATCAACTGGAAGGTGACCGTCTCGCCGATGTTGTGGGTCTGCACCGCGACGCTCAGTTCGGCCGGATCCGCGACGTCGCGATCGCCGACCCGGACGATGATGTCGTTCTCGGCGATGCCGGCCTTGGCCGCCGGGCTGTTCGCCACCACGTCCTGTACCGCCGCGCCGCTCATCACGTCGTTCTCGACCTGCTGGGTCTTGGCCGACACGCCCAGCCACGGGTGGTAGACCACACCGTCGCGGATCAGCGTCTGCGCGACCTGCTGCACCAGATCGACCGGGATCGCGAAGCCCAGGCCGACCGATCCGCCGCTCTCGCTGCGGATGGCGGTGTTGATGCCGATGAGCCGGCCCTGGTTGTCGACCAGCGCACCGCCGGAGTTGCCGTGGTTGATCGCGGCGTCGGTCTGCACCGCGTCGAAGGCGCCGGCGGTGTCGTCGCCGGCCTCCGGGCTCTCCTTGATGGGCCGGTGCAGGGCGCTGACGATGCCGGAGGTGACCGTCTTGGTCAGGCCCAGCGGCGAGCCGACGGCGAGTACGTCGTCGCCGACCTGCACATCGCCGGAGCGGCCGAGGCGGGCGACCGTGAGATTCTTCACGTCGACCTTGAGCACCGCCAGATCGGTCTTCGGATCGCGGCCGACCAGCTTGGCCGGCACCCGGGTGCCGTCGGAGAAGGTGACCTGGATCTTCGCCCGGCCGGACTTGTCGGTCGCGGCCATCGAGATGACGTGGTTGTTGGTGACGATGTAGCCGCCGCCGTCGATGACCACGCCGGATCCGAGGGCGCCGTTGTCGCCGACGGTCTCGCGGATCGAGACCACCGAGGGCAGGACCGCATCGGCGACCTTGGCCACCTGGCCGTGCGGGCGCTCGGTGGACGCGTCCTGCTGCAGGGTGACCTTGCGTGAGGTGAGGGTGGAGGCGGTCTCGGCGGTGAGCCGGCCGATCAGGCCGCCGGCCACGCCGACGATCACCGCGACGACGGCCAGCGCCGCCAGCGCGCGCGGCGCGACCTTGCCGCCGAAGAGGACCTCGCGGGCGCTGAGCCGGACGCCGGGTGGCAGGGCCTGCGGGCGCGGGGTGTGCAGGGCCGGTGCGCCGAGCGCGGCCGCCGCCGCCGGATCGCGCCACGGATCCGCGGGTGCGGCGGGTGCGGCCGGTGTGGTCTCGGCGTCGGGATCGCGTTGTAGTAGTTCGCCGGAGCCCGCCGGGCGGCCGAAGGCCTCGGCCAGCACGCCGTCGGGCGGGCGGTTCACCTCGACCTCGGTGGCGGAGCGCGGCGCGGATTCGCCGGCCGCGATCGGCGCGAAGGAGCCGCCGAGCCCCTCCGGGCGGCCGAAGGTGCGGGAGGTGTGCTGATCGACCTCGGGCCGGTACACCGGCCGCGGGCCCAGAATCGGTGCGTCCGACGGGCGCAGGGTGCCGCCGTCGCCGTTGGCCGTGGCGCCGCCGGGGCGGGTCAGGTCCGTCTCGGCGCGGGACGCCGCATCGGGCCGCCGGTCCGCCGCCTGCGCCCCGGTCCCGGGGTGCGCATCCGGTACGCCCGCGGTGCTGTCGGCGGAATTCGATCCCGCCGGTTCGCTTCCGGTGTTGGTCGATTCGGTCGTCACGGAGTGAACTCTACTTGCGCCACCACCCGGTCCACCGCCTGCTGTCCGAACTGATTTCGCGGTTCGCCGGTGCGGCGAACCGGAACGAATCCGCCCGCAGGCCGAGGAAACTCGCGCCGCGGGACATGCCCTCCAGACCGGGGGCGGACAGCGTTTCGGGACCGGGCAGATTCTCGGGACCGGTGAGGTGGGCCAAGGGAATTCGGCTGAGCGTGTCGTGCAGGCCCAGGGGTGCGGAGATCTGCCGTTGCGCGGCCTGTCGCAGCGCGATCCGCGCCTGCTGCTGGGCCTCCACCTCGGCGGCGCACTCCGGGCACTTGGCCAGATGCTGTGCGGCGCGCAGGTAGGGATTCATCCGCAATTCGCCGTCGACATAGGCGGCGATGGCCTCGGTGGCCAGATGTTCGGTGGCGGCGAATCGAGGCGGGCGCGCGGGGGCCCGACCGGACTCGCGACCTGCCGAAGCAGCCTCCTCGCCACTCATACGGTGCACACCCTTCCGACGGACCGAAATCTACGCCAGGTGCCGCTCGCGCGCGATGCGGAAGATCACCCGACTTTCTCGTCAGCGGCAAACCACTGCTGAGATCCATTATGCGCAAGGTACTCCCGCAGTGCCTGACGGCCGCGGTGGATCCGGCTGCGCACGGTTCCCAGCTTGACGCCCAGGGTGGCGCCGATCTCCTCGTAGGACAGGCCCTCGATATCGCAGAGCACCACGGCGGCGCGGAACTCCGGGGCCAGCGAGTCCAGGGCGGACTGCAGGTCCGGGTCCAGGCGGGCGTCGTGGTAGACCTGCTCCGGCCCGGGGCCCTCGGCGGGCACCCGGTCGTAGTCGTCGGGCAGCGCCTCCATCCGGATGCGGTTGCGCCGGCGGACCATGTCCAGGAACAGATTGGTCGTGATGCGGTGCAGCCAGCCCTCGAAGGTGCCGGCCTGATAGCTCTGCAGCGACCGGAAGACGCGGATGAACGTCTCCTGGGTCAGATCCTCGGCGTCCTGCGGATCGCCGGTGAGGCGGTAGGCGAGCCGGTACACCCGATCGGCGTGCTCGCGGACCAGATCGTCCCAGGACGGCATCATGGTCCGGTCGCCGGTGGCGTCGAAGGCCGCGGTGCCGGACAGGGCATCGTCGAGCTCCTCGGCCTCGGACAGGGCCTCGGTCTCGGCGATGGCCTCGGCCGCCGCGACGACCTGCGGCTCCACCACCTCGGACGGCTCGGCGGCGCCGGGCAGCGCGTAGGCGCCGGGAAGCTGGTATTCGACCGAGTCGGTGCCCGTGGGCAGCGTCGACTCGGGGAGGGTGGCGTACTTGCGCGCCGCATCGACCTTGTGGATGGTGGCACCTCCTACTCGGGACCAGGGTCGGCGCTCGCGGCTGGGCCGCGAATGTGTGGTACAACCGGACACGAAGTCCGATATTCCCGCGCCGCCCGACGGTCGGCCGGTCTTTGCGTAGCCACAACTCTCTCCGGTCCCGATGTGCCGGTGGTTATGAGAGGCTGAGGAACGCCTGAGAACATCGGCGACTCGAGAAAAATCCTCGCATCGCCTCGTCGCAGCCGGACTCCGGTGGGGTCCCGCCGTTAGCCTCTTAGCCGTGACCCTCTTACCTCCGGCCTCCCCGTCGCCACCGGCCGCGCTCGCGGCGGCGGCCCTGCAGCGGAATCTCGCGTACGTGGAGGCCTCCATCGTCGAGGACGAGATCCTGCAGGCGGCCCGGGAGCGTGCGATCGAACTGGGTGCGGCGCCGGTGGCGCCGTCGGTGGGCGCGCTGCTCAGTATCTACGCGCAGGTGTCGGGGGCCCGGTCGGTGGTCGAGGTCGGCACCGGGGCCGGGATCAGCGGGTTGTGGCTGCTCGACGGCATGCGCGAGGACGGCACGCTGACCACGATCGACTCCGAGCCGGAACATCAGCGCGCGGCCCGCGACGCGTTCCGCTCCGCGGAGATCCCGCCGGCCCGCACCCGGCTGATCAACGGCCGGGCCCTGGACGTGCTGCCCCGGCTCGCCGACGGCGCCTACGACCTGGTGTTCATCGATGCCGCGCCGCTCGAGCATCCGCAGTACGTCGAGCAGGGGGTGCGGCTGCTGCGCTCCGGCGGGGCGATCCTGCTGCACAACGCGCTGCTGGGCGGCCGGGTGCCGGATCCGGCCCAGCGCGATCCCGCCACCCTGGCGGTCCGGGCGGCCACCCGCGCCATCGCCGAGGATTCGCAGCTCACCAGCGTGCTCATCCCGGTCGGCGACGGCCTGCTCTGCGCCTCGCGCAACTGATACCGGTTACCCGGATCGAACTCGCGGCGGACTCTTGCTGGCCGACTGAACATATGTTTAATATACTGAACATGTGTTCAAAGGAGCAGCCGTACCGGAAAGATCCGCCGACGAACTGAATACCCGCGCCCGCATCCGGGACGCGGCGATCACGGTCTTCGGCGACGAGGGTTTCGGGGTCGGGGTGCGCGCCATCGCCACCGCGGCCGGAGTGTCGCCGGGGCTGGTCAATCACCACTTCGGCTCCAAGGAGGGCCTGCGCGAGGCGTGCGACGACCACGTCCGCGAGGTCATCCGCAAGTCCAAGCTGGAATATATGCAGCGCCCCTCGCCCAACGGGTTGCTGCAGTCACTGGCCGAGATCGAGGATTTCGCGCCGTACCTCGCCTACCTGCGCCGCAGTTTCGCCACCGGCGGGGCCCTGATGCTCGACATGTTCGAGCACATGACCGCCGACGTCGAGGACTATCTCGCGGCGGGTATCGCCTCCGGGGTCCTCAAACCCCTGCGGGATCCGAAGGCCACGGCGCGCTTCATGGCCTACCAGAACGGCGGTGGGTTCTTCCTGTTCCTCCAGGTGCTGGAGGCCCGGCAGGGCGGCCCGCTGGATTACCGATCGGCCCTGCGCGAGTACGCCGACCACATGTTGCTGCCCGCGCTCGAGATCTACACCAACGGCCTGCTCACCGATTCGATGATGTTGGACACCGTACTCGGTGAGCAGTAAAACCATTCTCTGACAAGGAGATACGATGTCATCGGCAATCGTGGTCCGGGATCTGCACAAGCATTTCGGACCGGTTCGCGCCCTCGACGGGCTCGACCTCGAGGTCGCCGACGGGGAGGTGCACGGTTTCCTCGGTCCCAACGGGGCGGGTAAATCGACCACCCTCCGCATCCTGCTCGGCATCCTCACCAGGACCTCCGGCGATGTGCGGGTCCTCGGCCGCGACCCGTGGACCGACGCCGTCGCCCTGCATCGCGACATCGCCTATGTCCCCGGCGATGTCACGCTCTGGCCGTCGCTGTCCGGCGGCGAGACCATCGACCTGCTGGCCCGGATGCGCGGCGGCCTCGACGCCGGCCGCCGCGCCGAGCTGATCGAGCGCTTCGAATTCGATCCGCGCAAGAAGGCCCGCACCTATTCGAAGGGCAACCGGCAGAAGGTGGCGCTGGTGTCGGCGTTCTCCTCCGATGCCCGGTTGCTGCTGCTCGACGAACCCACCTCGGGCCTGGATCCGTTGATGGAGAAGGTCTTCCGGGACTGCGCGCGGGACGCGGCCCAGCGCGGCGTGACGGTGCTGCTGTCCAGCCACATCCTCTCCGAGGTGGAGGCGCTGTGCGATCGCGTCACCATCATCCGGGCCGGGCGGACCGTGGAGAGCGGCAGCCTCGCGGAGATGCGGCACCTCAGCCACACCTCGATCACCGCCGAATTGACCGGGGACCCGGGCGATCTCGGCCGCATCGCGGGGGTGACCGATCTCAGTGTCGACGGCGCCACCCTGCACTGCCAGGTCGACAGCGCACATCTGGGCGAGTTGATCCGGGTGCTCGGTGACGTCGGTGTCCGCAGTCTGGTCAGCCAGCCGCCGACGCTGGAAGAGCTGTTCCTGCGCCACTATTCGCTCGACGGCCACGGGGACGGATCGCAGCCGGCCGACGCCGCGCACGCGGGCGTCGCGTCCACGACGGGGGCCGCGAAATGACCACCGCCGTCGCCCGCCCGCCTCGCGGGTTCGCCGAATCCGTCCGGGGCACCGGGGAATTCGCCGGGACCCGGCGACTGCTGCGGTTGTATCTGCGCCGCGACCGGATCGTGCTGCCGCTGTGGGTGCTGCTGCTGTCGCTGCCGCTGGGCAACGTCTACATCAAGAGCATCGACAAGGTCTATTCCGGTCCGGCCGAACTGGCCTCGTTCGCGCACACGGTCAACACCAGTCCGGCGCAACTGGCCATGTACGGGCCGATCTACGCGATCAATCTGGGCGCCTGCGGGGTGTGGAAGGCGGGGATCTTCCACACCCTGCTGGCGGTCGCCACCATCCTCACCGTCATCCGGCACACCCGGGCCGAGGAGGAGACCGGCCGGGAGGAACTGCTGGCCTCGACGCGGGTCGGCCGCTTGGCCAACCTCACCGCGGCGCTGATCGTCGCCTGTACCGGCGCGCTGCTGGCCGGGCTGATCGGGGCGGCGAGTATCGCGGGGGCCGGAGTGCCGGGCAACGGCGCGCTGGCCTTCGGCCTGGCCGAGGCGGCCTCGGGCATCGTGTTCGCGGCCGTCGCGGCGGTGGCCGCCCAGTTGAGCGCCGGCTCCCGGACCGCGCGCGGCTACGCGTTCGCGGTGCTGGCGGTGGCCTACACCCTGCGCGCGGTCGGCGACGCCCGCGCGGCCGACGGTCCCACCTCGCCGCTGGTCTGGCTGTCCCCGCAGGGCTGGTCGTTGCAGGTGCGCCCGTACGCCGGCGATCACTGGTGGGTGCTGTTGCTGCACGTCGCGCTCACGGCGGCGCTGATCGCGGTGGCGTACACGCTGCTGCGGCGGCGCGATCTGGGCGCCGGCCTGATCGCCGAGCGGCTCGGGGCACCCGCGGCGGGCGCCGGGCTGGCCGGTCCGTTCGGGCTGGCCTGGCGGTTGCAGCGCGGCACGCTGCTGGTGTGGGTGATCGCGCTGGCGCTGTACGGCCTGCTCATCGGCGGCGTCGTGCACGGTATCGGCGGCGAGCTGGGCAACAGCAAGGCGGTGAGCGACGTGATCAGCCGGATGGGTGGCGGTCAGGCGCTGGAGAACGCCTTCCTGACCATCGCCTTCACCATGGTCGGGCTGGGCGCCGCCGCGTACTCGATCTCGGCCGCCCTGCGCCTGAACGCGGAGGAGAGCAGCGATCGCGCCGAATCGGTGCTGACCGGTGCGGTGGGCCGGATGCGCTGGGCCGCATCGCATCTGGTGTTCGCCTTCGCCGGACCGGCGCTGGCCCTGCTGATCTCCGGGGTGCTCGCCGGATCGTTGTACGGCGCCGCCGTGGGCGATATCGGCGGCAAACTGCCCGGTGTGGTGGCGGCCGCGCTGGTGCAACTGCCGGCCGTGTGGTTGTTCACCGGGGCCACGGTGCTGCTGTTCGGGGTGGCGCCGCGGTGGGCGCCGGCCGCCTGGGGGGTGTTCACCGCGGGTATCGCGCTGTATCTGCTCGGCTCGATCTCCGGTGTGCCGCAATGGCTTCTGGATCTCGATCCGTACGGCCACCTGCCGAAGCTGCCGTCCGAATCGTTCACCGCGACGCCGGTGGTGGTGCTGATCCTGCTGGCCGCCGCGCTGACGGCGGTGGGGCTGTTCGGTTTCCGCCGCCGCGATCTGAGCTGAACCGCGGCCGGGCCGATCCCGGCGCCGCCGGCATCGTGGCCGTCGCCACGATGCCGGCGGCACATGTCGGCGAACCCGGATATCATTGGGGCGTAGTCTGTTCGGCACAGTCCGGTGTGGGGAGGCGTCGTGGTTTTCCAGCGGGAGATTCTCGTCGAGGTGGCCCCTCGGGGCTGGCTGGTACTCGCGGCAGTCGTGATCGGGGCGGCCCTGTTCGTGGCGCTGCTGGTGCTGTTGCTGGTCAGTGGCGCCAACTTTCACGAACATCCCATCCCGAAGGGGTCCTGCTACCCCTTCTGCACGATCACCCAGGAACCGCCGCCGCCGGGTTTCTGAGCCGGTACGGTGCCGTTGCCGCCGCGTTACGATGTTGCGGCAGTGGGTATTCGGTCGCATCCGGCTCGTGACCTGCACCCCGAGCCGATATCATGGGTGTGACGAGTGACTCGAGCGCACTGGAGGATCGGTGGACGAATCCGAGGTCTTCTACGAGGTGCTCCCGTCCGGATGGTGGACCCTCGCGGTGGTCGCCTTCGGTTTCGTGGTGTTCCTGGCCCTGCTGGTCATGTTGCTGGTCAGTGGCAGCAAGTTCCACGATCCGCCCGGTTCGGTGCCCACCACGCCCGGCTCCTGCTATCCGTTCTGCACGGCCACCACGGTGGCGCCGGCCGTTCAGCCGTAGTGGGAGGCGAACGCCTCGCGCACCGCCGGGACGCCGTCCGCGCCCAATTCCTCGGCCGCGGAGAGCACCTCGTCCACCCGCCAGAAGTTCGACGGCACCAGCCGGCCCGAATTCACCGCGGTCATCGCGAGTTCCACGGCCTCCTCCGGCTTGCCGACCTTCACCAGCGCCAGCCCCAGATCCAGTTGGGCCGAGGCGAGCCGGCGCGGTTTCGAGGCGGGGGTGGCCTGTAGCCGGTCCAGGGTCTGGCGGGCATGGAATTCCGCGGCGCTGTCACCGAGCCAGGCCAGGGTGGTGGCCACATACGAGTCGAATTTGGCCGGGTCGTAACGGAAGTGGTGTTCGGGCCGGTCGGGCTGCGGCAGTGCGGACACCAGCCGCGACAACCGGCGCAGGGCGTCGTAGGTGCCCGTGCGGTCCTGCAGGCGCGACAGCGCCCGGCCCTCCTGCGCGGTGGCCTGGATGTACACCGAACTGCCGCGCGGCGCGCACGCCTGCGCCTGCCGCGACAACTCCACCGCCCGGCTGAAATCGCCCTGGACCAGGACCTCCCAGGCCTGGGTCTCCAGGCACCAGGCCCGGATCTCCGGTTGCCCGCCCTGATCGCCGAGTTCGTCGGCGGTGCTCAGATATACCGAGGCGGTGGACTGCTGCCCGAGGTCGACGTGGCAGGTGGCGGCCAGCAGCGCGAGCCAGCCGCCGGCCACCACCAGCCGGCGATGTTCGTCGAGGGTCTTGCGGGAGTCCATCAGCATGGTCGTGTAGCGCAGGTATTCGCGCAGCCGCTGCAGCAACAGGGCGGGGGAGGTGGTGGCGTAGGCCGAGGAGAGGTCGTCGACCGCCCATTCCAGCCGCTCCACCGTGCCGGAACCGACATCGGAGGCGACGGTGCGGCGGGCCAGCTCGACCGCGATCAGTTCGTCGGTACCGGTTGCCGAGCCGTCGGCGGCGGCCGTCTGCGGTGTCTCCGCGCGTGGCGCGGTCCGGTCGGCCGGATCCGCGGCGGTCCGGGTGTCGCCGGCCGCGGCGCCGCGCCGGACCGGCAGGCGCCGGGAGCGCAATGCGGATTCGCCCTCGGCGAGAATCTGTTCGAACCGTTCCCGCACCTCGGCGCCGACCTGTACCAGCAGGGTGTCGAGGAGTTCCTGGGTGAGCGGGCGCGGGGTCACCGCCGCCAGTCCGGCGCGCCAATTGGCCACCGTGGTCATCTCGACACCCAGATGCGCGGCGAAATCCCGGACGGATTTCCGCATCGCCTCCTGCAGTGCCACCGCTTCGAAGCCGGTCCACGGCCGACCCAACACCATTGTGAGCCTTCTGTTGTCTGCGCTGTGCCGCGTGTTCTTGTTAACACGATGTTACCGAGCTTGATACACCAACAGTAGGCCAACACCAACGCCAACGGAGCGCGATTTCGCGAGCGGGCCGATGCGACGAAAGTTGAACGTGCATCCGGCGTCGAGGCCACAAATCCTTCGCAGCCGTGGCGGTGAAACCGTGAGCCGGCGATCCCGGTGGTGGAGTTCGCCCCCGCTTCAGAGTCGAGGGGTTGCTCGACCACCGCGGCGCACGTTTCCGGCGCCGGGTGCACTAGCCAGTTGGAGGTACACCCATGTATGCGCCATCTTCGGATGCCCGGGATCTTTGGTTGATGTCGAGCCGCGACTGCAACCACGAACCGCTGGATCTCACCTACGACCGGGCCCGGTTCATCCTGACCGTGCACGCGGGTCACGGCGGTGGGTGCCGGCAGTATCTGGCGGCGTCGGCCTACTGCTTCCGGCGGACCGGAGAGAGATGAGGAATCCGGTCCCCGGGCGGCGGATCTCGCCGGCGCCGCCCGGCCCCGGCACCCCCGGCAGCTCCGTTCGTGTCGGGGCCGCCCCCTATCCTCGACCCTATGCTCACGCTGCTGTTGTACGTGCTGATCGTCGGTCTGGTGGCCGCACTGCTGTTCCTGGTGGCGAGTGTGCTCTTCGGCCGGGGGGAGGAGCTGGGCCCGCTGCCGGAGGGCACCACCGCGACGGTGCTGCCCGCGGCGAGTATCAGCGGGGCCGATGTGCGGGCACTGCGCTTCCAGCAGGTCCTACGGGGATACAAGGCCGGTGAGGTCGACTGGGCGCTGGCCCGTCTCGCCGCCCGCATCGACGAGCTGGAGATGCAGCTCGCCCACGCCCGCGGTGAGCAACTGCGCTCCGTCTTCGGTATCGATCCCGATTCCGAGCCGGCCGACCCGACGGCCGACCCGGAATCGGCGGCCGCCGAATCACAGCCGGGGAGCCGGTCGTGAGCGGCGAGCCGGTACCGGCCGACGATCGGATCCGGTGCGGCTGGTCTCGGTCGTCCCAGCTGTACCTCGACTATCACGACACGGAATGGGGCCGCCCGCTGCACGGTGACGACGCGTTGTTCGAACGCATGTGCCTGGAAGCCTTCCAGTCGGGGCTGTCCTGGATCACCATCCTGCGGAAACGCCCGGCCTTCCGGGCCGCGTTCGCCGGATTCGCCATCGATCGGGTGGCCGAGTTCGGCGAGGCCGACGCGCAACGGTTGCTGACCGACTCCGGCATCGTGCGCAATCGCGCCAAAATCGCGGCCTGTATCGCCAATGCCCGGGTCGCGCGGGAGGTCGACGGTGGCCTCGATCAGCTGCTCTGGTCCTTCGCCCCGCCGGCGCGCCCGCGTCCGCGCACCCTCACCGACGTGCCCGCCGTCACACCCGAATCCACCGCTCTGGCAAAGGAACTCAAAAAACGCGGATTCCGTTTCGTCGGTCCCACCACGGCCTATGCGCTGATGCAGGCCACCGGAATGGTCGACGATCATCTGGTTGATTGCTGGGTCGAGGCGCACGCGTGAACACGCGCCGCGGCGGTCCGTTTTCGAGCTCAGCTACCCGCCCAGTTCCGTGATAAGGAAGAATGGGCGTGGTGTAGCCCTCCGGCCGCGGCCTGTCGCGTCCCGGAACGGCTGCCTGTTGGTGACAACACGAGTTCCAAGAAAGTGCGCAGCAGACCGCGCGGATCTGGAGGGAGCAGAGGATGGCGGCCATGAAGCCCCGCACCGGGGACGGTCCCCTCGAGGCAACCAAGGAAGGGCGTGGAATCGTCATGCGGGTTCCACTCGAGGGTGGCGGGCGTCTGGTCGTCGAGCTCACGCCGGAAGAGGCCGCGGCCCTCGGCAAAGAGCTCACCGAAGTCACCAGCTAGTCGGAACGTATCGCACGCGCGCACACGGGGCCCGGTGGCGTCGTGCGTGAGTCTCGCGGGCCCCGGAAACCTCGCCGGGAACCACCGGAGGCCGTGCCCGTCCCGGGCACGGTCACTTCCCGATCGGAGACGGCCGCGCCCCGGCCCGGCGCAGCCGAATCCCACGCCGGCGGGGCCGAATCCCGCGACAGTGGGGCCGGGTCCGCACCCGGTGCGGCCGTATCCCGATTCGGTACGGCCGTCCAATTGTTGGCGTGTCCCGAATGCGCCGCGCCTATTACCGAGCTGGATCGTTGCCTGCGCTGCCCGAATGGGCACAGCTTCGATATCGCGAAACAGGGCTACGTCAGTCTGTTGACCGGTGCTTCGACCAAGATGATCGGCGATTCCGCCGATATGCTCACCGCACGTGCCGCATTTCAGGGAAGCGGACATTTCGCCCCAATTTCGGCGGCGGTCGCACGGGCCGTCGCCGGGGCGGCGGGGGACGAATCCGCGATACTCGAACTCGGTTCCGGGACCGGCTACTACCTCGCGGCGGTACTCGACACGGTGCCCGGCGCTCACGGCATCGCCCTCGACGTTTCCAAATTCGCCGCCCGCCGCGCCGCCCGCGCGCACCCGCGCGCGGCCTCGGTCCTGGCCGACGCCTGGCGCGGACTGCCGATCCGCGACGCGGCGCTGAGCCATGTGCTGTCGGTGTTCGCGCCGCGCAATCCGGACGAGGTCGCCCGGGTCCTCGCCCCCGGCGGGACGTTCGTGGTGGTCACCCCGACCGCTCGGCATCTGGGCGAACTGATCGGCCCGCTGGGCATGATCACCGTCGACGCGGACAAGGACAGCCGCCTCGCCGAGGCACTGTCCGCCCGCTTCGCTCCGCTCGACCGCACGGTGGTGGAGTACCCGATGATGCTCGGTCACACCGACATTGCGCATGTTTCCGCCATGGGACCGTCGGCCCACCACGCCGCCGCCGGCCGCACCGAGCGCCTGGCCGCCCTGCCCGAGCAGCTCGCGGTCACCGCCTCGGTCACCGTCGCCCGGTACCGCGTCCGCTGAGCCGGACCCGGGCGCCCCGTCAGCTCTTGCGGAGTTGTTCGTACAGACCGAGGGTCTGGTCCGCGATACGCGCCCAATCGAATTCGGTGACCACCCGGGTACGGCCGTCGGTCCCCATCGCGGCGGCGCGGGCCGGATCGGCGACGACGGCGTTGACCGCGGCGGCCAGATCGTGCTCGAAATCCGCCTGGTGGGCGCTGTCGTAGTGCACCAGGCGGCCGGTGCGGCCGTCGGCGACGACCTCCGGAATGCCGCCGACATCGGAGGCCACCACGGCGGTGCCGCAGGCCATCGCCTCCAGATTCACGATGCCCAGCGGTTCGTAGACCGAGGGACAGACGAAAACCGTGGCGGCGGCGAGGATCTGACGGACCTGTTCGGTCGGCAGCATCTGGCGGACCCAGAACACGCCCCCGCGGGTCTCCGACAACCGCGCCACCGCCGACACCACCTCCGCCTCCAGCTGCGGCGTGTCGGGGGCGCCGGCGCACAGGACGAGCTGCGCCGCGGGATCGAATTCGGCGGCCGCCGCGAGCAGATGGGAGACGCCCTTCTGCCGGGTGATCCGGCCGACGAACGCCACGATCGGGCGATCGGTGTCGACCCCGAGTTCGGTCAGGATGTTGCGGGTGCCGTCGGCCGCCGCACCCGGATGCCAGGCCTGCGGATCGATCCCGTTGTGCACCACGTGCACTCGGGCCGGGTCGACGGTCGGATACGCCTCGAGTACATCGCGGCGCATCCCGTCGCTGACCGCGATCACGGCGTCGGCGTACTCCATCGCGTTGCGCTCGGACCACGACGACAGCCGGTAGCCGCCGCCGAGTTGTTCGGCCTTCCACGGCCGCCGGGGTTCCAGGGAGTGCGCGGTGAGCACATGCGGGACGCCGTACAGGGTCGCGGCCAGATGTCCGGCCAGGCCCGTGTACCAGGTGTGCGAATGCACCACGTCGGTACCGTCGGCCGCATCGGCCATCCGCAGTTGTGCGGACATCATCTGCAGCGCCGAATTCGCCGCGTACAGCATGGGATCCGCCTCGTGCACCACCGCGTCCGGGCGGGGTACGCCCATGCAGTGGACGGTCACGTCACACAGCGGGCGCAGCTTCGCCACCAATTCGGTCACGTGGACGCCGGCGCCGCCGTACACCTCCGGCGGATATTCCCGAGTCATCATCGCCACACGTAGCCGGTCCTGCTCCGATTTCGAAGGCTCGTGGCCGCCACTCGCATCGAGACTCATGGGACCAAAGTAAATCGTTCACGTCGGTGGTGACCATCCGAGTCGCGTTTCGGCGGTAGGTTGACAGTGTGAGGAGTCAGCCGCACATACTCGGGATCGTGCTCGCCGGCGGCGAGGGCAAGCGACTGTTTCCGCTCACCAGGGATCGTGCCAAACCGGCGGTTCCCTTCGGGGGCGCCTACCGCCTGATCGACTTCGTGCTGTCCAACCTGGTGAACGCCGGATTTCTGCGGCTCTGCGTGCTCACCCAGTACAAGTCGCACTCGCTCGACCGGCACATCTCGCAGACCTGGCGACTGTCCGGATTCGGGGGCGAGTACATCACCCCCGTACCGGCCCAGCAGCGGCTCGGGCCGCGCTGGTACACGGGCAGCGCGGACGCGATCCTGCAATCGATGAACCTGATCTACGACGAGGACCCCGACTACATCGTGGTGTTCGGCGCCGACCATGTGTACCGGATGGATCCGGAACAGATGGTGCAGCACCACATCGAATCCGGCGCGGGGGTGACGGTGGCCGGTATCCGGGTGCCGCGCAGCCAGGCCAGCAGCTTCGGCTGTATCGACTCCGACGAGTCCGGCCGGATCACCCAGTTCCTGGAGAAGCCCGCGCATCCGCCCGGCACCCCGGACGATCCGAATGTGACGTTCGCCTCCATGGGCAACTACGTGTTCAGCACCAAGGCGCTGGTGGACGCCATCCGGGCCGACGCGGACGACGCGGATTCCGATCACGACATGGGTGGCGACATCATCCCGGCGCTGGTCGCGCAGGGTGAGGCCGGTGTGTACGACTTCGCCCTGAACGACGTGCCGGGTTCCACCGACCGCGACCGGGGCTATTGGCGCGACGTCGGCACCATCGACGCCTTCTACGACGCGCACATGGATCTGGTCTCGGTGCATCCGGTGTTCAACCTGTACAACCGGCACTGGCCGATCCGCGGCGCCACCGAGAACCTGCCCCCGGCGAAGTTCGCCAAGGGCGGGCTGGCCCAGGAGTCGATCGTGGGCTCCGGCAGCATCCTGTCCGCGGCGACGGTCCGCAATTCGGTGCTGAGCTCGAACGTGTTCGTCGAGGACGGCGCCACGGTCGAGGGCAGCGTGGTGATGCCGGGCGTGCGCATCGGCCGCGGCGCGGTGGTGCGCCGCGCCATCCTGGACAAGAACGTGATGGTCGGCGAGGGCGAGATCATCGGCGTGGACCTGGACCGCGACCGCGAGCGGTTCGCGGTCAGCCACGGCGGGGTCGTCACCGTCGGCAAGGGCGTCTGGGTCTAGCCGGCCGGCCGGCTACAGGTGCCGGGTGGTGTCGATACCGAGCGACATCCCGGCCAGCCCACGGCGGCGGACCGCCAGCTGATCGGCGATCTCCAGCAGCGCCGCGGCGGCCGGGTTCGCCGGATCGCTCAGCACGAGCGGGATGCCCGAATCGCCGGCCTCGCGCAGTTCCTGGGTGATCGGAATCTGGCCCAGCAGCGGCACATCCGCGCCGACGGCCCGGGTGAGCCGGTCGGCCACCGACCGGCCGCCGCCGGAACCGTAGAGGTCCATCCGGGTGCCGTCGGGCAGGTCCAGCCAGGACATGTTCTCGATCACGCCCGCGATGCGCTGGCGGGTCTGCAACGCGATCGCGCCGGCCCGCTCGGCCACCTCGGCGGCGGCCGGCTGCGGGGTGGTGACCACCAGGATCTCGGCGTTCGGGATCAGCTGCGCGATGGAGATCGCGACGTCGCCGGTGCCCGGCGGCAGATCCAGCAGCAGGATGTCCAGATCGCCCCAGAACACGTCGGCCAGGAACTGCTGCAGCGCCCGGTGCAGCATCGGGCCGCGCCACACCACGGGCGTGTTGCCCTGGGTGAACATCGCGATCGAGATGACCTTCACGTCGTGCGCGACCGGCGGCATGATCATCCGCTCGACCTGGGTGGGCCGCTGATCGTTGGTGCCGAGCATGCGCGGGACGGAATGGCCGTAGATGTCGGCGTCCAGTACGCCCACGGACAGCCCGCGCTGGGCCAGCGCGGCCGCGAGATTGACCGTGACGCTGGATTTCCCGACTCCGCCCTTACCGGAGGCGACCGCGTACACCCGGGTCAGCGAGCCGGGCTGGGCGAAGGGGATCACCGGTTCGGCCGAATCGCCGCGCAACTGCTTGCGCAGTTCGGTGCGCTGCTCGTCGCTCATCACATCGAGTTCGACGGTGACCGCGCCCGCGCCGGGGACATCGGCCACGGCCCGGGTGACCAGCTCGGTGAGCGTGGTCCGCAGCGGGCAGGCGGCGGTGGTCAGATAGATCTCGACGTGCACGCCACCGTCGGCGGCGACCGCGACACTCTTCACCATGCCCAGTTCGGTGATCGGTTTGCGGATCTCCGGGTCGTTCACCTTGGCTAGAGCGCCGCGTACATCCGATTCCGTTACCACTGGCATACTCGCGAGTTTATGCGGACCCGATCCGGACCGGCCGCGCGGGCGGTACCGATCCGGCGGGGCGCACTCACATCCGGTTGTTGGCGGCCGCCGGGCCGACGCCCTCGCGGTAGGCCGTCTCCCAGGCCATCACGTTCGCGACGTACGCCATCGAGTGGTTGTAGCGCATGATCGCGCGGGACTGCTGCGCCGGATCGTTCATGTCCAGCCCGCCGTCGCACAGGTACTTCCCGGCCGTCAGCGACGCGTCGAAGATGTTCTGCGGATCGGAGGTGCCGTCGCCTTTGCCGTCGGCCGCGAACTTGCGGTAGGTGCTCGGCAGGAACTGCATGGGGCCGACCGCGCGGGCGTAGGTGGACATACCGTCGAGCTCGCCGCCGTCGGTCGCGTTGACGACCTGGTTGCCGCCGAGGCTGCCGTCCAGCACCGGGCCGTAGACCGGGTTGATCGGGTAGCCGTTCTCGTCGAGTCGGCCGTAGCCGTGGTGCGATTCGATCTGGCCGATACCGGCCAGCTGCGACCAGGACATGTGGCAGTCCGGATTCTCCTGCGCCAGCACCCGTTCGGCGTTGGTGTAGGCGGCGAAGGCCACGCCGGGCATGCCCAGCGGCCCGGCCACGGTGGTGGCGGCGACCCGGTTCTCCGGCAGTGAGTTGCTGCGCACCGTCGGCTTGCCGGGGTGGCGGGCCACGTGCATCAGGGCGTCGTCGGCGGCGAGGTGACCGTCGGCGGCCGCGGCGGACAGTCGCGCCTCGGCAGCAACGGTCTCGGCATCGCCCGCGACCTGCTGCGGGGCGCTCATAGCCGCGAATTCGCCGGTATTCGCCTCGGTGGTGGCGGCCGCGCTGACGGCGACCACGCCCGCGGGAACCAAGCCGGTCAGGGCGAGAACGGGATTGACGGAAGTGCGCCGGGCCGGCGGTTTGCTGTGACGTCCCACGGTGTGGCTCTTCTCTGCTCGCTGCGAGCGTCTATCAACGCAACGAGTCGAGATTACCGCATCCGAGACGCTTTCGTTACTCCTTCGTGACCGTCTTTCCGGTTTGTTGATCTCCGTGCCGGACAAGGAGGTTGGAACCGGACGAGGGGGTTACGGCTGCGGCTGCGGCGGGACCGGCAGCGGGATCGTGATGCCGAACGGCAGGGTGATCGCGGGCGGGGGCGGCGGCGTCGACGGGTCCGCCGGCGGTGCGGGAGCGTCGTCCGACATCGGCCCCGGCTCCGGGGTCTTGCTCGGCGCCTGCGGTTGCGCCGGTTGCGGATTCGCGGCGCCGGGCGCACCCGGCGCACCGGCCTGATCGGTCTGCACACAGGATGCGGGCTGCTGCG
The DNA here is from genome assembly GCF_000381925.1 of Nocardia sp. BMG111209. Taxonomy (NCBI): domain Bacteria; kingdom Bacillati; phylum Actinomycetota; class Actinomycetes; order Mycobacteriales; family Nocardiaceae; genus Nocardia; species Nocardia sp. BMG111209. The sequence continues at coordinate 4,741,831 of NZ_KB907307.1, read as the reverse complement.
GTGCGTTCGGGTCCACGGCGGCCGGATCGGCGTTCTGATCCGGACGGCCCGGCGCGACGCCGGGTTTCGCACCGGGCGCCTGCGGAGCGTCGGTGGCCGCGGGCATATCGGTGGTCGTCACCGCGCCGCCGGGCGACCAGCGCCGGGCGCCCAGTGCCGGGTCGTCCGGATCCGGCGTCGCCGGAACCGCCGCGGGGTCACAGGGATTCGGGCGCGGCGGCGGGCAGAAGATGCCGCACGGGATCGGCGGCAGACCCGGGATGACGATCATCACCGGCGTCGGCGTCGGGGCCGGCGCGACCGGAGAGGTGGCCGACGGCCGATCGCCGGTGGTCGGGATGCTGGTGTTGACCGCCAGGATGTCCGGGCCGACGGACTGCGAGCCCGGCGGGATCAGATCGGGGGAGATCGGAACCTGGGTCGGCACGCCACCGGTGGCGTAGGCGTTCGACCAGCTCAGCACCTGCGCCGCATAGGCGAGAGAGTTGTTGTAGCGCAGCACCGCTCGCAACTGCTGCTGCGGATCGCGCAGATCCAGCCCGCCCGTGCACAGATACTTCCCGGCGGCCAGCGCCGCGTCGAAGACGTTGTTGGGGTCCGGATGTCCGTCGCCGCGGCCGTCGGAGGCGTAGTGCGCCCAGGTGCCGGGCAGGAACTGCATGGGCCCGATGGCCCGCACATAACTGCCGTCCGCGGCCTGGATGACCTCGTTACCGGCCAGGGTGCCGTCCAGCGGCGGACCGTAGATCACGCCGATGGTGGTGCCGTTGGCGTCGGTGCGGCCACCCGCCGCGTGATTGGACTCCACTTTTCCGATACCCGCCAGCAGATGCCAGGTGATACCGCAGTTCGGCATCGAGGACTGCAGGGCCAGTTCGGCATTGCGGTACGCGGCCAGCACGATCTCCGGGATACCGAGCGCGCCGCCACCGGGCAGCGAGATGTCGTGCAGCGGAACGGTTCCGCCGAACAGCGGGACACCCTGTGCGGGGCCGAGCGCGCGCAGTTTGCGCGGCGGCTCGGGGGCGGCGGGCACCAGGCCCACCGAATCGGCGTCGTCGGCGGTGATCGCGGAAGGCGCAGCGACGGGGTGGGTTCCGGAGTTCGCGGGCGCGTGCACCGCGGAACCGGAAGCCAGCAGACCTGCCACCACGAGCGCCGATACGGTTACTGGACCAGATATTCGCATCGACGCACCAACCCCTCGTAGTCGTGAGAGCTGTGGTCCGAGTCCCCGGAAAACCGGGATCGATACCGACTGCTCGCGAGCAACGTGCTCCAGGTTACCCATGAGTCAGCTTGTTGTTGTCGACATTTGCGGTCAGTCGCCCTCTGTTCGGGGTCCGTTCGGGACCGTCGCAACGGATCTGCCAGGCTGGGAGCGCCGTCCGAGCAATCCCGACCTCAGGAGCAAATCTCATGACGACACGCCGCACGAGTCCCGCCACGCGACGTTCGGTGCTCGCCGTCCCGGGCAGCAATCCCCGCATGATCGAGAAGGCCAAGGGACTCGCCGCGGACGAGATCTTCCTCGATCTGGAGGATGCCGTCGCACCCGCGGCCAAGGCCGCCGCGCGGGCGAACATCGTTGCCGCCCTCGTCTCCCCGGGCTGGGGTGAGCAGATCCGGGTGGTGCGGGTCAACGACTGGACCACCCAGTGGACCTATGCCGACGTGATCGCGGTCGTCGAGGGCGCCGGCCGGGAACTGGACGCGATCCTGCTGCCGAAGGTGACCGACGCCGGTCAGGTCCGCGCCCTGGATCTGCTGCTGACGCAACTGGAGAAGGCCGGCGGCCTGGCGCCGGGCAGTATCGGTATCGAGCCGCAGATCGAGAATGCGCTGGGGCTGCGCAACATCGATGCGATCGCCACCGCCTCGCCGCGGGTGCAGACCCTGGTGTTCGGGCCGGCCGACTTCATGGCCAGTATCAACATGCGCACCCTGGTCGTGGGTGAGCAGCCGGAGGGTTACGAACCCGGCGACGCCTACCACCACATCCTGATGACCATCCTGCTCGCCGCGCGCGCCCACGGCCTGCAGGCCATCGACGGCCCGTACCTGCAGATCCGGGATCTCGACGGCTTCCGGCGCGCCGCGGGGCGCACGGCCGCACTCGGTTTCGACGGGAAGTGGGTGCTGCACCCGACCCAGATCGACGCCGCGAACGAGATCTTCAGCCCGCGGCAGGCGGATTACGATCACGCCGAACAGATCCTGGACGCGTACGCCCATCACACCTCCGACGCCGGCGGCGCCCGCGGCGCGGTGATGCTCGGCGACGAGATGATCGACGAGGCGAGCGCCAAGATGGCGCAGGTGATCGCGGCGAAGGGCCGGGCGGCGGGCATGACGCGCACGACCGCGTTCGAACCGCCGCACAGCGATCGGCAGGACTAGGATGTCCGTGTTATGACCAATCCCTTGGGCAACGCGAATCGCAATCGGGCGGGCCTGCCGACGCCGCCGTCGGGGTGGCCGGTCGGCTCCTACCCGACCTACGCCGAGGCGCAGAAGGCCGTCGACTATCTGGCCGACAATCAGTTCCCGGTCGAGAACGTGACCATCGTCGGCGTCGACCTCATGCAGGTCGAGCGGGTGCTGTACCGGCTCACCTGGGGCAAGGTCATCGGCGGGGGCATGGTGTCCGGCGCCTGGCTGGGATTGTTCCTGGGTCTGCTGCTGAGCCTGTTCACCTCCGGCGGCGCCCTCGGCCCGCTGGTCGTGGGCCTGATCGGCGGTGTGATCTTCGGCGTGATCTCCACCTCCATCCCCTACGCCGCCACCCGCGGCCAGCGCGATTTCGCGTCCACCATGCAGTTGGTGGCCGGCCGTTACGACGTGTTGTGCGAGCCGAAGGCGGCCGAGCAGGCGCGCGACATGCTGGCCCGGCTGGCCCTGTAGTCGCATGCAGGTCCTCGACCGGGTACGGGCCGCGGTGTTGTCGTATTACGGTGCGCCGTCGGCGGATTCGGCCTCGGTGACCTTCCTGGGGCTGGAGCCGATCGAGATCCTGCGGGTCCGCGACGGCGACCACGTCCACTACGTGACGCTCGGCGGCAGCCGCCATCCGATGACGGATGCGGCTGCGGCCGTGGCGGATCCGGAACGCGGCCCGCGCGCGGAACTGGTGCTGACCCTGCGCGGCGGTCCCGGCGCGCACTCCGGCCTGACTCGTGCGCTCGGCGTCCTGATCGCCGCGCCCGCGGTGGAAGGTGTTGTGCTGCAAGAGGATGCGCTGCTCGATCTCGGCGAACCGTTGTGGCACAACGCGCCGTTCACCGCGGCATTGCTGGGTGCCGCGCCGGTTCCGCCGGTGCCGTTGCCGGAACCCGCCGAGCCGGTGCGATTCCTGTCGGCGGCGCCGATCACCGCGACCGAGGCGGCGTGGGTGCGCATCCGTGGCGCGACGGCGTTGCGCGACGCCTGGGACGAGGCGGGTATCGATGTGCGCGATCCGTACCGGGCGGCCGCGGCGCTGTGATCGGCTACAGCCAGTCGTTGTGCCGGAAGACCATGAACAGCCCGCTGCAGATCGTGACGATGACCACCAGCACGAGCGGATAGCCGTAGGTCCACGACAGTTCCGGCATGTGCTGGAAGTTCATACCGTAGATGCCGGCGATCATGGTCGGCACCGCCGCCATCGCGGCCCAGGCCGAGATCTTGCGCATATCGGTGTTCTGCTGCACGCCGACCTTCGCCAGGGCGGCGTTGATCAGTGAGCTCAGCGCCTCGTCGAAATCGCGGATGTGCTCGGCGACCACGGTGTGATGGTCGGCGACATCGCGCATGTAGCGGCGGATCTCGGTGGGCAGCGCGGTGTCGTTGCTGAG